>NZ_JBFUHL010000003.1:0-318377 GCF_056402415.1 Paenibacillus sp. P4_A9 | reverse complement strand
GGAATCAGTTTATATCCTTCTTTGGCAATGTCTGACTCTGTTGAGAAAGAAATTGAAATGACATACAGCAGCGGTATTATGCAGAAGATGGAAAAAAAGATAAACCACCCATGAATAAGTCCTTTTGCCAGCGACGCTTTCCGTAAATTCATGCTCTCCACTTCCCTTTTATTCTAAAAAATCGCATTTTCCTTGTTAATCTTTCGAACTATGAAGTTCACCGTCAGTACAAGCACAAAACCAACTAACGATTGATACAGCCCGATCGCCGTTGACATCCCGATATCACCTGACACTCGTAACGCACGGTATACATAAGTGTCAATAACATCCGTCGTAGCGTATAACGCCCCAGAATCGGCAGTCAGAAAATAAAACATTCCGAAATCGGAGTAAAAGATTTTCCCTACCTGTAAAAGAGAAATCAGCGTAATTAATGGCGTTAATAACGGTAAAGATATGTTACGAACCTGCTGCCACTTGGAGGCTCCATCGATCGCAGCTGCCTCATAATAGCTTTTATCGATGCCCATAAGCCCCGTATAAAAGATGAGCGTAGAATAGCCGACGCTTTTCCATAAAAAAGCAAGACTTAATATAAAAGGCCAATACTTGCCTTCCATATACCAATTAATCTCAGCAAATCCTAGCTGTTTAAACAACTGATTAATGACACCCAATTGAGGGTTAAGCAGGGCATAAGACACATAACTGACCACAACCCAAGATAAAAAGTAAGGAAAGAACAACGTCGTTTGGTACAATTTAACCGCCTTGCGGCTCAATTCAAAGAGCATAAGTGCAAAAGCGATGGAGACTAGATTCGTTATGACAATGAAATTTAAGTTCAGCAGAAGGGTATTTCGTGTAACTTGCCGAGCAGCATCCGAGGTGAAGAAGAACTTGAAATTATTCAAACCTACCCAATCGCTGCCCCAAATCCCTTTACCAAAATTAAAATCTTTGAAAGCAAGCACCAAGCCAAACATCGGTAAGTACTGAAAGATGATAACGAATAATAACCCCGGAATCGCTAATCCAATTAATCCCCAATTGCGTGTGATTCCTCGCCAGAACGAATTTCGTTTTCTAGGTTTTATAGTTGGGTGCGCCATCACTTCTGGGTAAGCCATACTGTCCACCTCCTCTCTGTTGACCACATTACGTTAATCTTTAAAGAAATCCTAGTGTAAAAAGAGCGTTTTCTTGCAATTTTGGCTGTAAAAAAGGCAGTTTATTGTATTTAGCGTACAAATACAATAAACTGCCTATTTAAAATCTCATTTTTCAGTTCGTGTCACGTGTTCCCTGCACATGTTTAGTTATAATATATTCTTTCGGCGTAACGCCGTATTTCTTTTTAAACAGTTTGTAAAAGTAGCTCTCATTTTCCACGCCGATCTTTTGGAGAACTTCCCTAATACTGTGATTGGAATTTCCAAACCATTCCGCTGCTTTTTCCAATCTTACATCATTAATATAGTCTGCAACTGATCTAGCGTACTGTTGATTGAAAATTTTACTAATTTGCTTAGCAGATACATTCAATTTATCTGAAATATACTGTAGGCACAAAGCTTGGTTCGCATAATCGGCTTGAATTAACTCGATAACCGTGTTATTGATGATGGAATGTTTATCGGATTCAGTCCGTTCTGCTTTGGATACGATACTTCTGCAAATTTGCAAAATGTTACCGTATTGCTCATCCAATGTTTCCATACTGAAAAGTTGGTTGGACAGCAGGTTGAAATTAATCAGCAAAGGTTCTAACCTGCTTCTGTTAATTTCCTCTGTCACTTGTTTCAACGTATTGATTAAACTCATGATAGATAACAAAACGTTATTGTAGTTCAGCTGGGCAATTTCATCAAATAGCTTCTTCAATGTTTCTTCAGTTGAAAGGACGATACCGCTTTTTAGTGAATCGACCAGTTTCTTTTCCATGTAGGCTGAATAACCGACCTGTGAATTGTCCGTATTGGCTTGTATGATACTGTTCGTCAAAATACAGGACTTGCCGAATATTAACCGGTATACCGAATTGTTCAATGCCACGTCATACTTGCCGGACAGGTCTTGAAGATTTTCGCAATGGTCGCTTATAAAAATAGAAATGGATACCTTGAAGTATTGATTTATATAGGATTGTGCCTTACTCCAAATTGTAGTTATTTCCGAGAACAACTTTTCTTTGTCAGACCCATCTATATTTAAAATAAAGGCCATATGATCATTTTTCATTTCAACGACTTCAATCCGGTAAAATTGAGAAAATAGCTCCAGTGAAATGTTGATAATGCCAAATGTACATAGATCACGATCAAACGGGTTGAACATCCCTTCAAATTGAGTGCGATTATCAATTTTTACAATGCAAACGAGTCCGGGTTCTTCTTGTTTTAATTCTATTCCTGACTCTGATTCAGCTTTAATGAACTCATTTTTAGTAACCGATTGACTATCTACAAGCAATTTCCTTAAGAAGTATGTTTTCATAATTTCACGATCCGATTGTTTATTAAGCTTATATTGGTTAAGTTGATCAAATGAGAGCTGATACGCTTTGTTCAAATATGATATCTCGTCCTTCGCATGGGATTGATCCATTTCACTCACATTGGATACGACATGCTTGACCAAATTATCAATCGGTTTGTAAATTTTTCGGGAAATAAAAATAGAAGCTATAAAGGCTAGAATCATAAAAGCAACAATAATTACAATTAATGTTAATTTCAATGCATTAATTTTTTGAAACACTTCATCGTATAGCTGTGCTTTCACTAATGTCCAATTCATTTTATCTACAAACGTGTAAGTAATCAGATACTTCTTGCCATTGATCTCCTCTGTAAAATATCCCGTGTTATCGGTAGAGGCTTGTTCGCTATGGTGCTGTTGATAAATCGTTTTCAAAGAATCTTGTAAATTACCTTTTTCTTCACTATCCTGACCGACAATTCCACCGCTATCGTCAAGGATCATGATTTGATTCTCCCGATTTTCGTCAACCATGTTGATCTGTTTAATACTGTTAAGCAGCCATTCGGTACTAGCGTTAACGATCAATGCACCTTCAGGTTGATTGAACTCTCCTTTGAAGTCATACATTAAATAAGTAACTACATTCTCATACCTTTTCTTATCTTTCTCTATGTTGTATTCAATTTTTCTGGGTATAGCTTTCAATTTTGGCAATTCCTGTTTGGAGTGAAGTAAAGCTTCAAAATTAATATCTTTGAATAATAAATCTTCCAGCGTTGTGAAGTAAGTTTTGGTATGGCTGTTATACAAATAGATGGAATGTATGAAAGGGTTGACGCTTACAATTGAAGATTTAATTTTGATCATTTCATTAAGTAATTCTGTAAAATCGACATCTTTGTTAAAAATCAGTGGGCTAATTTCAGGGTTATAGTACATAGATAATACAGAATTAACGATCATGTCGTCCATGAAGTTAATATTATATTTTACTTGGTACAATATTTTTTTGTTCGCTTGATATTCATTGTCCAATACAGCTTTTTCTACATTAACAAATGCGATAACTGCAAATGAAATAAGCGGTAATAGCATAGCCAATGCAATCCATTGATAAATCTTACGTAGATATCTTCGTTGTTTTTTGTTTTTAGAAAGCATTAGACCACCCTTTACAGCTAATTGAGTATCGAAAAAAAACATTTGATTTATTAACTTACTACGTTCTACAAACTTTTCTCAAACCCTGCCTCTTTAGTTGTCTAGAGAATTGCATCTGCTTGAGCAATCGATATTGTTGCTTATATTAATTCTACATATCTGAGGGCTATATGAAAAGGGTGACATAATAAAGAATTAGATAATAAAATTGCTGAATATTTCAAAAAATATCTCACTAGAAATGTGAAAAAGCCAAATGAATCAACGAATTGATTCATCTAGCTCTTCAAATCAGTCTCAATTATAACCATTAATCACAGCCGCGGCACCTTCACACCACTACCGATACGCCCGCATTGCCTTGCGCAGCTCCTTCAAGCTCGGACGCTTGCCATACATAAGCACGCCTGTGCGGTAGATCTTCGCCGCAAGCCAAGCCATCACGCCGATGGAAACCACCTGAATGGCGATCGATATCGCAATCTGCCAGAATGGCGGGCTGCTCATCCCGATGCGCAGGAACATAATCAAAGGCGAGAAGAAGGGCACGAATGACATCGTGACCACGAATGGAGCATTCGGGTGATTAAGTCCGAAGATGGCAATCATGAAAGCAGCTACGATGATGTAGGTAACTGGCATAATGGCTGGGCCTACATCTTCGGTGCGACTGACGAGCGAGCCTACAGCCGCGAATACCGTCGCATAGATGAAGAAGCCGAGTAAGTAAAAGATCAGGAAATAGATGACGAGCGATATTTCGAGATCACTCCAATTCAGATTCAACTCTTTTAGCGCCGAGGCGTTACTAAAACGTATATTGGCCGCCGAAACGGCAATTAGAACGGCAACTTGAGATAGCGCAAGCAAGCAAATGCCTATGATCTTGCCAAACATCTGCTTCAGCGGTGATACACTTGTAATGAGTAATTCCATGACACGCGTGCTTTTCTCCGACGTAATTTCCGTGGCTACGACGTTCCCATATCCAATTGCACCCATGTAGAGCATGAATAGCATGACATAAACGAGTGCGTACGATAACACCATTTGTGATTCCGTTTTGCCAGTAGCTACTTCATCGGTAGTGGAAATTTGCACGGTATCCAGTGATACAGGCGTTTGGATATCCGTTTTAAGCGCGTCTGGCAGGCCAGCTCCTTGCAGCACCATATCCGTCTTGATCAGCTGAAGCGCCGTTTGGAGCTTGTTTTTCAGGGAAAACTCCATCGTTCCCGTCGATTTGTAGAGCATCTTCGGAAATCCGCCCTGTTTCCCCTCGGTGAACTCCAAGTACCCCTTAATGATTTTATCCTTGATTTGCTGCTTCCCAAAAGCTTCGTTCGCTTCGGCGCTGCCTTTGTCTGGAAGTGGTACAATCTGTATCTCTGCATTCGGCTGATTACTATAAAAAGCCGCCAATTTAGACGTCACATCCGCCTGCTTCGTACCAAATATCCCAATTTTCGTAGCTTCATCGGAAGAGAATTGATTAATAATGGCTGGTAGATGGATCAATACCGACATGAGAATGACTAAAATTAAGCTCATTATGCGAAATGATTTCGTGCGAAAACGAGTCATGAACGTGAATTTAATCACCGTAAGGATGCTATTCATGCTGGCCACCCACTTTCTGGATAAAAATCTCATTCAATGTAGGCTCCATGATTTGAAACTGCTGGATCGCAGATTGCTCCATTGCCAGCTGTAGTACACGCTGCGCGGCTTCTGGGCTGTCGATCCGCAGCTCATAGCCATTAATCCCCTCGTTCACGGAAGTCACCCCAGGAAGCTCGGCCAACCCTTTTATCCTCGCTTCCGTTTGGAGAATGATGCGTTCCTTCGGAAAGCTCGCTTTAATTTCCTTTAAGCTGCCCTGCAATATCGTATTTGATCGATGTAAAATGCAAATATTTTCACACAGCTCTTCGACGTGGTCCATCCGATGGCTGGAAAATAAAATCGTTTTCCCTTCATCGCGAAGGCTTTTCACCGTTTTCTTCAGTAACTCAACATTCACAGGATCAAGCCCGCTAAATGCTTCATCTAAGATCAGAATCTCTGGATTATGTATGACTGCCGCAATGAATTGGATCTTCTGTTGGTTCCCCTTCGATAGCTCCTCCACCTTACGGTTGTAGTAGTCGGAAACCTCAAATCGTTCCAACCATTCCTTGAGGCTGCGATCTGCCGCGCTGCGCTTCATTCCCCGAAGCTCAGCTAAATATGTAATTTGTTCGCTAATCTTCACCTTAGGATACAAACCACGCTCCTCTGGCAAATACCCCATCAGGCTGCGCAACTCATCCCGATAGCCTTGCCCCTTCCATTCAATCGTTCCTTGATCGGGATAGATCAATCCGAGTACCATACGCATGGTCGTTGTTTTACCAGCCCCATTCGCACCCAATAATCCGTAAATTTCACCCTGCTTAACGCGCAGACGAATGCTATTTACGGCCGTTTTATCCCCGTACTGCTTCGATACCTGTTCAACAACTAAAGGATATGTCATCTATGAGCCTGCCTTCCATTACGAAGTTGCTTACGCTATCTATTTTACATGAAATTGGAAATAAAATGAAATTCTACTTACGCAAAAAAACGCTAACTCCTGTGCATTCACACATTCATCAGCGTCTATTTTTTATAAACCAAAAATCGCATCAATCACAGGCTTGGTCGTTCCACCTGGATATAGGACATATAACAATACGTATACCATAACGCCTGTAGGCGCTGTTAGCAGCCACACAATCGCGGCAATCTTACCGATTTTCTTATGTTTCATGAATTTCTTTTTGTAAGCGAACCACAACGTGACGAGACCAAGTACGCCTCCTATAGTTGCTAAAGTGATATGGAAGAACAAGAACAAATGATAGGGCAGCTTCAAGCTCTCGGGCCCACCGAATGATGTGTTTCCTTCAAATAAGGTACGGGACATGTAGATGATGAAAAAGGCCAACGCGAAAATAGCACCTAGAACCATCAGCTTTTCATGCGTATCCCGGTTCCCCTTCACAATATGATACCATCCGAAACCAACAAAAATGGCACTTATTACGATAAACATCGTAGAAATCGTGGGTAATATATGCATGCTTCTTATCCTTTCTCTAAGCGCGATTCCAGTTCCCGCCTTGATTATTCAAACTTTCTTGTGATGGGATTGGATCCAATTCGTCTTCATCCTTGCGCTCTCTGCGATACCAGCGGAAGAAAATATAAGCTAATGTAGCGCCATAGATAATCTCTTGCAAAATCTTCATAATCACACCACCGAGCTGTTGATCATCGATCGGCGACAAATGAGCAAAAGGAACCGTGACATTGTCATACATATCATAGATAATCGAATCCGCAAAAATGATAAGCGCACAGGCTGGTGTCAGTAGGACCCCATTCCCGAAAATATACGCCATTTTCTTCAAATCGTTCAATCGATTCAGCTCAGGAAGCGGACAAAATACCGGGAACCACATGATAAAGGCCGTCACTAAGAGCACAGTATGATAAGCAAGAAGCCATACATCATTCTTCATCAAGTAATCCATAATATAAGGCATATGGTAGATGGAGAAGAGCATATTGAACATGAATAATGCGATCAGAGGCCGAGTGAAGAAGGAAAATAAGCCGCGAAAAACGATATTTTTCATACACAAACGTACTAACCAAGCAGGAGTTCCTATCCAAATAAAAATAGGTACAATTAAGTAAAGAATGGTTTGTTGCAGCATGTGCATACTGAACAAGTAGTGATGCCCAATGTAATTGATTGGACTTCCTTGTCCAATATAGAATAAGACAAGCCCCGAGTAAAAGAGTAGCTGCTGTGTAATCGCAATTGGCTCTGATTCGGCTGCTTTCACCATGCCTTTCACGACAAATCGACCATAGCTATATCCGATCACGACGACGATCAACAGTAAAACAGGATTCCACAAATCAAAAAATCCACCAATCTGACTCATATCTGCATCTATCTCCTTTCAAGCTGTTTACCCGCGAATATCTCTGGTTAAAAAAAGAGGAGGCACTTTGTCTAGACAAAGTTGCCTCTTCTTCCTTTTTTACCACCAAACCCAATATACGGCTGTGATTACACCAGTAAGAGCAACGAATGCTCCTGAGAAGATAAAGATTAGAGGGAACAAGTGTCCTCTCTCTTTGGCATGCATCCAGAAGAGCAACTGAACCAATGCCTGCACGATCCCAAGGGATACGATGAAAATCAAGATAAACGAACGATCCAAATCTCCGTAAAGTACGACAGCGAATGCCAACATCGTGAGTAGAATCGAGATAATGTAAGTCAAGTAGTGATTCACTGGTGAATCGTGCTTTACTCGCTTGCTAGGTGCGTTTGTATCATGAGAATTGCTGCTCATTTAGTGACCCACCTTCCCCATCAGATAAACAACTGTGAAGATAAATACCCAGACTAAGTCAATAAAGTGCCAGTACAGGGAAGCGACGTAAAACTTAGGTGCCGTAACAACTGTAAGACCTTTCTTGAGTCCTTGTGCTATCAACAGCGTAATCCAGCAAACACCGAATGCTACGTGAGCACCGTGGAAGCCAACCAATGTATAGAACGAGGTGGAGAAAGCACTGGTTGTAAATTTGTGGCCTTCATGAACATATTCGAAGAACTCGTAGATCTCCATGCCTAAGAAGGAAAGACCGAACAAAACCGTAACTGCCAACCAAGCTAATAATTGACCTACTTTTTGACGGTGCATCGCAATAATTGCGAATACACTCGTCAAGCTGCTCGTCAAGAGAATGAAGGTTGACCAACCAACCGTTTTAAGTTTGAAAATTTCATCAGCTGTAGGGCCATCCGGAACAGAGTTCCGAAGGGCGATGTATGTTGCGAATAAACAACCGAACAATACAACCTCAGCGCCAAGGAAAAGCCAAAAGCCAAGAACTTTATTTTTCCCTTCGAGGGTAGCCGTTTCCGGATTAGCAGGCAGTGCGCCCGTGTGATGACTACTCATGCCTTTACCCCCTTATGATCATCTTCAAGTTCTTCCGGCTCAATATGCCAACCGTGGTCGTCATTCACAGAGCGGATGAACATGCAAATAAATGTTACGACAATGCCTGCTGCAGCTACGTAGTAGTTTTTGTACATGAAGCCGAAGCCAGCAATGAATAAACCAACAGACATCATGAGAGGTAGAATCGATGCAGACGGCATGTGAATCGAACCAATTGGCTCAGCCGGCGTCATTTGTTTATTACCTGCCATTTTTTCTTTCCAGAAAGCATCTAAACCGCGAACAAGCGGAGTTTGTTTGAAGTTATACTCAGGTGCAGGTGATGGAATTGTCCACTCCAAGGAGCGTCCATCCCACGGATCTGCAGGAGCAGTCATTGGTTTTCTTGCTGTTGCGATAATGTTGATCAAGAATACCAACGTACCGATCCCCATTAAAAACGCACCAATTGTTGAAACAAAGTTACCAACTTCAAGATCATAACCTGGTTGATACGTAAAGACGCGTCGTGGCATCCCCATTAGTCCCAAGAAATGCTGCGGGAAGAATGTCAGATGGAAGCCGATGAAGAACAACCAGAAATGCAATTTACCTAAGCCTTCATTTAGCATACGACCGAACATTTTCGGCCACCAGTAGTAAAGACCTGCGAATAAACCAAGAACGAGACCACCAACGATAACGTAGTGGAAATGCGCTACTACAAAATACGTATCATGATACTGGAAGTCAGCCGCTGGGATCGCAAGCATAACCCCTGTTGTTCCACCCATTACGAAGGTTGGAATGAACGCTGTAGCGAAAACATTCGCTGTTGTGAAACGGATTTGACCACCCCAAAGTGTGAACAACCAGTTAAAGATTTTCACACCGGTAGGAACAGCAATCGCCATTGTAGCAATCGCGAAGATCGAGTTCGCTACTGGGCCTAGACCTGCTGTAAACATATGGTGAACCCAAACCATGAAGCCTAAGAAACCAATTAGCACTGTAGCGAATACCATGGAGCTGTATCCGAACAGACGTTTTTTCGAAAAAGTAGATACGATCTCAGAAATAATACCGAAAGCTGGAAGAATCAAAATGTATACTTCGGGGTGCCCGAAAATCCAGAACAAGTGTTCCCAAAGCACGTTGTTACCGCCTCTGGCAGCATCGAAGAATGCACCGCCGAAGACACGGTCAAACATAAGTTCAACCAAAGCAACCGTAATCGCAGGGAAAGCAAGAACGATCAGACCTGAAGTTACAAATGCTGACCATGTAAACATAGGCAAACGCATGTATGTAAGACCAGGAGCACGCATGTTGATAATCGTTACGAGGAAGTTAATCCCCCCGATTAGTGTACCAATACCTGCAATTTGCAAACCGAGTACATAGAAGTCAGTACCTTGCAAATTGTTCTGCAGGGTTTCTCCCCAGCCTGAGTCAGTGATCGAGGATAATGGTGCGTATCCTGTCCAACCAGCATCAGGTGCGCCGCCCAAGAACCAACTTGTGTTCATAAGCACGCCGCCGGCAAAGAATAACCAGAAGCCAAGTGAGTTAACGAACGGGAACGCAACGTCCCGTGCACCAATTTGCAGAGGAACGATGGCATTCATGAAAGCGAAGATAACCGGCATTGCCGCAAAGAAAATCATCGTTGTTCCGTGCATTGTTGTTAATTGGTTAAATGAATCTCCGACGAAAATTTGTTGATCTGGATAAGCGAGTTGAATCCGGATCAAGATTGCTTCAAGTCCTCCGACGAGGAAGAAGAAGCCGCCCGCTAGTAAATACAGGATACCGATTTTCTTATGATCGACGGTAGTAAGCCAATCCATAAGCCCGGTATGTTTTTTTACTGGATGAGAGTGAGCCAACGTATGAACCTCCTTTACATCAAGAGTTTATTTCAATGTTTGTAAGTACGTAACAATTTCATTGATTTGAGCGTCGTCTAACGTAACCTTACCGCCAGCTTCTTTACCGAATGCCGGCATTTTATTGCCCGGTTTCAGTTCTTGCGGGTTATGTATCCACGATGCTATGTTTTCAGGCGTGTGCTCTAAGATGCCCGCAAGTGTGTCGCGATCTGCGAAGCCTTTAAGGTTAGGAGCAACCCCTGGACCGCTTGCATTCACAGCATGACAAGACATGCAATTCTCTTTGAAAAGTGATTCACCCTTTTGTGCAGTTGCCGGCACAGTAGAAGGTGCTTTCATTTTCGCAACCCAAGCATTAAAGTCTGCATCAGACTTCGCTGCAACGGTGAAGTTCATCAAAGCGTGTGATGCTCCACAAAGCTCTGTACATCTACCTTGGAAAGTTGCAATTTCATCCGCTTGCAAGTAAAGCGTATTACGGATACCTGGATTTGTATCGACTTTACCACCTAAGGATGGTACCCAGAACGCGTGCGCTACGTCAGCAGATACAACATCAAAAGCAATGATTTTATCCTTAGGAATCACTAGCTGTTGAGCTGTCGCGATACCAAGGTCTGGATATTCAAACTGCCACCAGAACTGATGTGCAGTGACTTTCACATGGATAGCGTCTTTGTTCTTGTTGTAATTCTCGGAGTGTTTGAACGTGTAGGACACTGTTGGCACCGCAAGCACTAACAGCAAGAGAATTGGAATTACCGTCCAGATAATCTCCAAAACATGACTTCCTTCGACTTGTTTCGGTATGCTGTCGTCACCTTTACGCTTGCGAAAGCGAATTAAAACGTACACATAAATCGCAAATACGACAATTACGACAAAAACCATGATAAAGAGACTTAATTTCATTAAATAAAGCTGCTCTGTCGCCACAGGACCCTTAGGTACTAAAGCAGATAAGGTTGGGTCTCCGCACCCAGTTAGCATGAACGTCATCACCGCTAAAAGGGGTAGCAGACGCCAGAACTTTTTCAATTGACTCATTGTATCAACCCCACTTTTAAAACAATATTTTTACCACGAAGGCCATGCCCATGTCAATTCACTTTAATAACTATAAATTCGTGAAAACTTTTTGTCAATCACTGTAGGAGAGTTCACAAATTGTTCTTAAACAGCGCTCTGTAGCGATATATTTCCCTTCATGGTTATTTCCATTCACCCACCTCTTTATGCATAAAAGCCTTTATTTGTGATCACGAATAATTAGACAGAAACATCTCATCCTATAGACATTACAATGCATTGGGAGGTCTGTTAACGATGTTCAGGAAGTTAGGTTTTCCGATTTATGGAATGATATTCCTCTTGCTCACATTATCTGCATGCGGCACTAGCGGCAAGGAGTACAGAGGCAATCCCAATAACTCCACTAGCTCGAATTATGGCGGTCATGTCGAAAAAGCTGATCAGCATGATCGAGCCTATCAAGTACAACAGCTCTCAGGTCCAGTTACTCACAACAATACCAAGCTGGAATACAGCCAACATCTCTCGGACCAATTGCACACCATGGATGGGGTAAATACAGCCTTTGTCATGATTACCGACCAGAATGCCTATGTCGCTTTAATGATGGACAGCAGCGCCATAGGTACGAAGGGCTTGACGCAAGAAACGAATAATCAAGGAACGACTAAGGGCTTCTACAACGATGACAATCCCTACGATGACTCTTTACCGCCTAATGATTTGAATAAAGGTTACAATAGTTACGAAACGGCTGTGCATCATGATTTACTTTCTCACAACTTTAAACAAGCCATTGCAGAGAAGCTTAGGGTGCTTAAACCCGATCTAATGGACGTCTATATTTCTGCGAATCGGGATTTCCTTAATAAAATGAATAGCTACGCACAGGAAAGCTGGAAAGGCCATTCCCTCATGCCGTTATTAACGGACTTCAATCAGACGGTTACACGTGTGTTTGGGACGGCCCAGTCATTACCACATGACTAGATAGATTAGGGCTAACCTCCTATGGGAAGCTTTCCCATGTAATAGGGGGTCTTGCCATGCCTTTTGGAGATCAACCGACATGTAAAACTTCTATTATTAAAGTAGTTTATTTCTGCTTGTGGGTCGGCTCCTGTTTTCATTTGTCTTTCATTCCTGTACAATGAAGGGATCGTCTTTACTAAGAAGGAAAAAGGGAGCTGGCCAATTACCCATGTCAAATGGATTTGCCTCATTAGGTATCAGAGAAAATTTAGTTCAAGTTTTGCAAAATCAAGGTGTCGTAGAACCGACCCCCATTCAACGGGAATCGATTCCTGTACTTTTAAAAGGTTCGGATGTTATCGCACAAGCGCAAACGGGTACAGGTAAAACCCTTGCCTTTGTACTTCCTATATTAGAAACCATTGATGTAGAAAGCTCCGATGTTCAGGCCCTTATTCTAACGCCTACGCGTGAGTTAGCGATTCAAATCAGCAATGAGTTGAAAACCCTTGTTCCAGTTACAGGCGCAAAGGTCCTAGCTGCATACGGCGGGCAAGATGTAGAAAAACAGCTTAGAAAGCTTCAAGGTAACATACATATAGTAGTAGGAACACCGGGAAGGCTTCTAGATCATCTTCGCCGTGGTTCTATCAATTTCTATAAATTGAAAATACTCGTATTAGATGAAGCAGATCAAATGTTGCACATGGGCTTTTTGCATGAAGTTAAAGATATCATTGCGCAAACGTCACCTTACCGCCAAACGCTGCTCTTCTCTGCTACAATGCCCGAACAGGTCATCAATCTGTCTAAGGCTTATATGAAGGAAGCAAAAGAAATTAAAATTCAAAGTAAACAAGTTACTTTGACTGAAATTCAGCAAGTGCTTGTTCCTACGACTGATCGGGATAAACAAGATGCTCTAATTGCAGCAATCAAACAATATAGGCCTTATCTTGCGATGATTTTTTGTCGGACCAAAGCCAAAGCGATTGCACTCAATGAATACCTGCAGGAGCTTGGTTTAATGTCCGATGAGCTGCACGGGGACTTGTCTCAAGCTAAACGTGAACAAGTTATGAAACGTTTCAGAGAAGGACGTATCGAGCTCTTAGTCGCTACCGATATTGCGGCTCGTGGTTTAGATGTTGAAGGCGTAACGCATATCTTCAACTACGATGTTCCTCAGGATGCAGAAAGCTACATCCATCGGATTGGTAGAACGGGCCGTGCTGGAGAGTCTGGTGTTGCAGTGACCTTCGCTACGCAAAGAGATATGCCAACAATTGAGCTCATTGAAAAAGGGATCAAAATGTCACTCCGCGGTGCCGACGGACAGCAAAGACGTGTTGTTCGTTCATCTACGGAAGAATACGTACCTCAAGATGGCAGAGGGTCTGCACGTAAAGGTGGAGCAGGAGCTAGTAGTGCTTCACGCGGCGGCAGACGCAATGACCGTGGCGGTGCACCAGAACAACGCAGCGGCGGACGTGCAGGAAGACCAGGAGCGCGTGAATTGCGCGGCGAGCGTTCGAATGTACAGTATGGCGAGCGTAATTCAGGGTTCGGCTCAAAAGGTGACAAATTCGGAGCGCGCGGTGGTTCAGGTGGTTCAACAGGAGCTAAACGAACTGGTGAAAGACCTGCCAAAGTGAATTCGGAACGTAATCCGAATACGTGGGGTCGCGCAACAGTCGTTCACGAAGCAGCAACAACCAATGCTGCACCAGCACGCGGCACGAACATGGGCGCTGCGAAAGCACGCGTAACGGGTTCGTATAATGGCGGCGGTGAAGGTGTAGAGCGAAAGCGTTCAGCTCCACATGGCGACAAGTCATACTCGCCATATAATAAATATGCTGGCGCAGGCCGTGATGATGCGGCTGCTGCGTCTCGTACGCTTCGCGGCGGCAAAGGCCGTGGCGAAGGCGGAGCACGCGGCGGCGCTGCGCCTCGTGGCGAGGGCTTCGGCGCTCGCACTGGCGGCGCTCCTCGCGGTGAGGGCTTCGGCGCTCGCACTGGCGGCGCTCCTCGCGGTGAGGGCTTCGGCGCTCGCACAAGCGGGGCTCCTCGCGGTGAGGGCTTCGGCGCCCGTACTGGCGCCGCTCCTCGCGGCGAAGGCTTCGGCGCTCGCACAAGCGGGGCAGCTCGCGGACGGACTGATGAGCGTGGTGCGCGCAGCGCAGCACCTCGTGGAGACAGCTCACGTGGCGGTGCTCCTCGCGGCGACAGACCTAGCGGTCCCCGCGGCGGGCAAGGCGGCGCTCGTGGAAGTGCGCCAAGAGGCACTCGCGGTGGCGGCGGTAAACGCTAAGCAAAATAAAGCGATTTCATGCAAGACTTTACCGATGAAGCCTTACGTTGTAAAATATAGCTATGGTTAATTAAGATCCTACATTATAAAAATCGTTTCAACCCGTGCTCGCACGTAGGATTTACCCCCCCATCCAATCGAAGGAGGTATGTTCCATGTACGCATTAAAGGATAAGGAAATGATTTTTGTATTCACTGGCCCACACGGGGCAGGCCGTAAAACCGTTGCGGAAATGTCCGGCTCCACGTTGGGGATGAAACAAGTGATTTCTTACACCACACGACCTCCGAAAGCGACAGAGGAAGATGGTCAAGATTATCACTTCATCTCACCCGCTCAATTTGTTCAAGCACAAGCTGGCGGTGAATTCATTGAAGTTAGTACCGTTAATGACCATCTCTATGGGATCAAAAGCGCAGATATTGAGCTAATGTTCCAACAAAGCGGCAGCATCTACTTGATCTTGAACCGCTTCGGCGCCGTTACGCTAAAAAATCTATATGGCGATCGTGTTGTCCAAATCTTCATTTATGCCCAGCGAGACACACTTGAAGAACGGATGAAAGAAAGCGGAGATTCCGAAGAAATCGCCTCCAAATATTTGTCTGATTATGAAAATGAAATAGCCTACCGTGACCAATGTGATCATGTTTTTGAAAATGTGGACTTGGCTCATACGGTATTTGATCTTACAAAGACATTGGATCTATATTTAAATCGTAACCTAGTCGACTTAGACTAAGAACGAAGGGCACTAGCTGCCGATAAAAGGCCTGGACGGTCCCCCGTCCGGGCCTTTTCATTAGATTAGCTAAGTTATGATGAGCTGATCCAACTAAGGAGTTGTACGCCATGAAAATCATTTCGATCGAACCCACACCCAGCCCTAATTCAATGAAGCTCAACATGGATGAGTCTTTAGCATCTGGTGTGCGAGAAACCTATACGAAAAAGAACGCTGCTGCTGCTCCCGAAGAAGTCCAGAAATTACTTGCTGTGTCAGGCGTTATCAGTGTATTTCACGCAGCTGACTTCATCGCGGTAGACCGCAGCTCGAAGGGTGACTGGCAGTTCATCCTCGCGCAAGCCCGCGAGATTTACGGCGAGGCTCAGAGGGCGGCTGGCGCTGGGTTACCGACCGAGCAGCCGGCAGCCGATGCCGCCTATGGCGAAGCGCAGGTGCTCGTGCAGATGTTTCGCGGTATTCCGCTCCAGGTGAGGGTGCGCGCAGGCGCAGAAGAAGCGCGCGTCGGCATGCCGGAGCGCTTCACGCAAGCCGCGGTCCGCGCAGGTACGGCATCGCCGAACCTGATCAAAGAGCGGAAGCTCGAGGAGCTCGGCGTCCGCTACGGCGAGCTTGGGGACATCGCGGGCGAGGTCGTCCAGGAACTGGACGCCTCTTACGACGATGCCCGCATCGAAGAGCTGGTCTCCCGCGCGATGCAGGAGACCACGGATGCCCCTGTGGAGGCTGCCGCCACAGGGGACCTTGTCGCAGCCGCGGAGCAGCTGCGACACAGCGATTGGAAGCTGCGCTACGCCGCGCTTCAGAAGATTCAGCCGTCGCTAGAGACGCTGCCGCTTCTCGTCCATGCGCTGCAGGACGAGAACACGTCGCTTCGGCGACTGGCTACGGTGTACCTCGGGGATATCAAGGAACCCGAGGTACTGCCTTACTTGTATCGTGCCCTCGAGGACGATACACCTTCGGTACGACGGACAGCAGGCGATACGCTGTCCGATCTGGGTGACCCTGCCGCCATGCCGGCGATGGCTAAGGCGCTCAAGGACCGCAACAAGCTCGTCCGTTGGCGTGCTGCTCGATTCCTTTACGAAGTCGGAGACAACTCCATATTGGCTGACCTCAAGCAAGCGGCAGACGACCCCGAATTCGAGGTGCGGATGCAGGTGAAGATTGCTCTCGAGCGTATCGAAGGCGGCCATGCCGCTGAAGGCTCTGTATGGCAGCAAATGACACGTAGAAATGACTAGCCCTTTGTTATAAATAAAGCACGAATGTCTCCTACATGAGTAGGTTCGCATTCGTGCTTTCTCATTTTACATTCTAGGCTTACTTACTTCGTAAATTGCTTGAAATACACGATTCTCTCCTCGATCGTCGGATGCGAGCCGCGGAACCATTGTACCAGCTTCGGCTGGGTAACTGGGCTGAGATTTTCTTTGGCGATATGCTGAAAAGCGCGGATGGCGGCATCCCCATCGCCCGTCATTTGCATCGCATAGACGTCTGCTCGGTGCTCAATCACCCTTGAAAAAGCATTTTGAGCTGGCGACGAGAGAAAGCTCATGAGCGATATGAGCACCAGCAGAATCGGTAAGGCCGCTAAATCCCTCTCGCCTCGCATTCCCCACCGTGAACCCCAATGTTTCAATATCCAGCGATAGGCGTGGAACGCCAGCCAGAAACCGACAAAGCTGAGGGCGACGCCATAAGCGATCCCCCAATAGATATGCCGTTCCACGTAATGCCCCATTTCATGCGCCATCACCGTCAGAATCTGATCTGGCTGAAGCTTACCCAGAATCGTATCCCACAACACAATGCGTGCATTTCCTCCGATTCCATTCACATAGGCGTTAATCGCATTCGTCCGCTCGGACATGTTGACCTCGTAAACCTGATCGGTCGGTATGTGTGATTTGGCCGCAAGATCAAGAATTTGCGCCTTTAGCTCCTGATTTTGAAGAGGCTGGAAATTATTGTACAACGGATCTAGCACCACAGGCTGAATAAATGTGACGAATAAGATCAAAGGAATCGAAATCAACCACAGCCACACCCACCAACGCTGAGGGCTCCATTTACTGATCCATCTAAAAATCCCTACCATCACTATCGTGCCTACGATATCAATGAGAAATGTTTTTATGTAATCTTTTATAAAAGTGATAGGCGTTTCATTGGAGATGCCGTAGGCTTGGTCGATTTTGAACAAAAAAACATCGATCGGAAGAAATAGCACGTCCATAACAAGCGTAAAAAGCACCACAAATAGCAGCATTTGCAGAAAAGAAGCTCGGAATATTTTCTCAGCGAGTTGGCGGAAGCTGACGGCGATGCCGAATAAGGCGACTGTCACTCCCATTTGCAAGGGTGAACTTAAGAAGAAAGTTAACGAATGAATCCGAGAAAGTGACTCTGCTTTGGCAATTTCTGCATGGGTCATGAACGTATTGGGATCAACTACAGTTCCCACTAATGTTGTTGGGATTTGAAATAAATCCCCTTTGATGAAATATACAATCACGCTAACCGCATAACAAGCAAAAGCAACTGTACACCATAAATATATACGTTTCATCCCATGCCTCCACAATCTTCTTGATATTATCATCCTTGGCAGAACCGAGCTGTTCTTAGATATGCTTGTTTCCCTAGTCTATGCGAGTATGGGAGTGGTGTATGTGTCTCAAGGCATATTTTGGATTCCATGTGTTGCATTCTCAATTAACCCATGATGTAATGATAACATCGACTGGAATGGACGTGCGACATGAAGAAATTGCTTACGCTTTGTATCTTGGCTTTGGTCAGCCTTACACTTATCCTATTAGTAAAAACAAACACACCCGGTGCGGAACAAATCACCTCTATATCCGTTCAGCCTTCTGCTGTACCGATTTCTGTTCAAGCTGGGGCATCCATGGCGCCGATGGCTACAGAGGCAACATCGGCAGTGATAAGCCCAACTCCTACCACAGCTCCAACTGCCACTGAGCATCATGTTCTAATACAAGCCATTCCCGCACTCTCACAACTACCCGAGCTGCCTAACGGATGTGAAGCTGTCGCTGCGACGATGCTGCTTAATTGGGCTGGTCTTCCGATAACGAAGGAAGAGGTTGCTTATGCCTTGCCTACGGGGGACATGCCGTATGAGAATGAGTATGGCGCCTTTGTTGGTGCAAATCCCAAGGACGTTTTTGTTGGCGATCCTTTTGCTATCGGGTACGGGATTTATCATACACCCATCGCGAAGCTAATGAATCAGTGGTTGCCTGGCCATGTTCGCGATCTATCAGGAACCTCCTTTGAAGATTTACTTAGCGTCATCGCTGGGGGTAGCCCTGCAATGGTTTGGGCAACCGAGCATATGAATACCCCTTATTTGGATTTGGAATGGGAAGACGAGACAGGTGAGCTTGTTCCTTGGTATCAGCCTGAGCATGCCCTTTTGCTTACCGGATGGGACGATGATTATGCCTATATGAACGACCCGATGACCGGTGAACAAGAGGCCTATCCACTGGCTGCTTTCAAAGAGGTATGGGAACACATGGGGTCCCAGGCGATCACGATCATCACCTAGATATCTAAAGTTCCGCCCAGTACATTTCTATTTCACAGCCAAAATGTGAGTTAATTGGGTTAATTGTTAGCTTGCTTAATTAGTTTGATTTACTTAGGTTTACTTGAATAGATAGTGTAGCTTAGATAGCTCGAGCTCACCTATATCAATACAAAAAGCATGGACCTCCCCCAAGGGTTGTCCATGCTTTTTCTACAAGGGATCCAACTGAACGGCCGCTTGCTTGCCGCTCAACTGAATGCCTGTGTGCTTCTTGCCGTGGGAGCCGAGCTCCTTAACTAGCGTTTCCAGCAATTCCTTCGCTTTCGCGCCTTCCTTACCGGAGATCTTTACGACCAGCAGAACGGCGTCTCCGCCTTTCAGCATGCGCTCAGCTTGCTGGCGCTTCGTCTCGAGATCGTGATCTTCGATGTTCGCCGTCAAGCGAAGCTCCTTAACCTTCGGTCCTTGCTCTTGCTTCCGTGCCTGCTGCTTTTCCTGCAAGGCTCCCTGTTTCGCTGCCCCTGCTCCAATCAGCTTGCAGGGCGGCGGGCTGCTCATGAGCGAGGTGCAGACGAGATCAACTTTTAACTTTTTCGCCAGAGCAAGTGCATCTTTCGTTGTCATAACGCCTAGATCCTCACCCTGCAGCCCAGTGACCTGGACTTCGGATGCTTTAATTTTCTCATTCTTAATAATCATTGTGAATACACCTAATCTTTCGCTATAATGAACCCATCCACCGGTAGGTCGATAGAGGTTGGCTGAGATTTTACGCGTGTTGCCAAGAGGTTGTATAAGGAGATGTCTGTTACCCGATGAATAATAAACAATTAGAAGAGCAAATGATCGAAAATTACAAACGTGAAGAGCATATGATGATTTTGGTTTTTGCACAGTGGTGTATTAATCACGGTTTGGATCCTGCAGCACTATATCATAGCGCCTATCCAGACCAGCCGAATAACGAAGCTCTAGAGAAAGCGCTTGAGTTAACGGTGCCGAAAGAGGAAGCCGGCGAGGTCGCGGATGACACATTGCTTGGTGTACTTTCCCTCTTTGGCAATGAAGAGCTTGCGTTTATTGTGACGCAAGAAATCGACAAACGACCGAAGCATAATCGCTAGGCGATCATCCCGCCATCTACGGTGTCACCGCATCGCGAGGTCACTCCACGAATTCGCCGAACACAAGCAATTCTCTATATCACGTAACTGTGCTGAGGGCTTAATGCAAAAGCCTCCGCCAACAGTTCAACGGTCCGCTGTCTCGTTTCCACCTGGTGTCCGCCTGCGACGACCATAACTTCGTCTACACCATAGCTTTCGGCTAGTCGCAGGATTTGTTGCCTGACTTCGTCTGGATTACCCACGATCATCCGTGAGCGATTGTCTCTCACTCGCGTTTGATCCCAATCGGAATACGCATATTCCGCAGCTTCCTTCGGCGATTTCACTCCGGTGAACTCGCCTTTTTCCATTTGCAGAATGCGCAAATCGATCGAGGTCGCGAGCTCCTCCGCCTCCGCTGACGTTTCAGCGCAGAGCACATAAATACACACCGTCGCCTGTGGCACAACATTGAGCGCGGACGGTTGGAACGAGCTGCGGTAGCTGCGCACCGCATGCTGTCCTCCCGCTCCGTTGATGAAGTGCGCGAAGCAGAAGGCTGCGCCTGCCTGCGACGCATACACCCCGCTCTGCCCAGTGGAGCCGAGCAGCCACACCTGGGGCATCGAGGCCACCAACGGGGTGGCGCGGATGCCCTCGAACACGTGCCCCGGTTCCACCGAATCGGTGAGGAACCGCAGCAAATCCGTGACTTGCGCAGGGAACCGCTCCAGTCCCTCGAACAGATCTGCGCCGACGCCACGCAGCGCTTTGGCCGTATGCGGCGTGCCGCCTGGCGCACGCCCGATACCAAGGTCGATGCGCCCTGGATAGAGCGCCTCGAGCATACGGAAATTCTCAGCGACCTTGTAGGCGCTGTAATGGGGAAGCAGCACGCCGCCTGAGCCCAGCCGAATACGGCTTGTGCGAGCGGCCAGCGTGGACAATAAAACCTCTGGCGAGGAACCGGCAAGCCCAACTGAGTTATGATGCTCCGACACCCAGAATCGGGTGAAGCCGAGACGGTCAGCAAGCTGCGCGAGCGCAATTGTTTGTTGTAATGCCTCACTATGGGTAAAGCCGGATGATACCGGTGACTGATCAAGAATACTTAGCTTCAGCATAGTCATCCCTTCTTTCTGAGTCTTCTGCCGCTGATGATGATAATTATACAACGCCCAGACCACAAAAGAAAAAAGGACAAACCGAAGTGGCGTTGTCCTGAGTTCCATGCATGCCCCGAGCATTTCTTTTACTTACTAAAAGTGTATGGTTACTGGGAAACTTTATGACTTCCTTTTTCATTATCCTTTACTTTGCTGTCGATTGGACTCGCTTTCTACGCCTAATATACTGAATCGCATGCACACAACCGATTAGAGCTATACCGCCAGCCATGTAGCCAGCAATCACATCACTTGGGTAATGAACACCGAGGTAGATGCGGCTAAGTCCAATGCTGAGAATAACTAGGGCTGCTAACGCAGGTATCAACCACGCCGCATTCCAGGATTGACGCACATTCACCCATAACAAATAACCGAGCAGTCCGTAGAAAAGAATCGAAACCATCGCGTGACCGCTGGGGAAGCTGAAACCATCTACCTCGACTAACCACCCCTCTGTGGAAGGACGATCACGCTCAACAAGCTTTTTAAGTGCTACATTCAGTAACCAAGCGCCAAGCACACCAAGGAATAAGACAAGTGTTTCCCACTTATGCTTGAATTTAAATATCAACAGAGCAGCAACTAGAAAAAAGAGTATAAATTCCGCTAACCCGCTTCCCATGAAGGTGAATACTTTCGCAATGGCGGTCCATAGATCACCTCGCTGATCCTGAATGTAACCGCCTACATGTCGATCAAATGCTTGTAACCATTGCGCCGAAAAGCTCTGCGACAGCACGATAAAGATAAGGAGCAGTCCTCCCGCTCCCCCAAAGCTCCATACCATATCCCTTGCGATGACTTTCCCTTTCCCCTTCATCTTCCTATGCCTCCCACTGAATTGTTGATCCAAAATCTCAAGCTGCTTGGCGCACCTTACGGTTCTGCCTTTTCTTTATGATCAGCGGAACCACGGCAAAGACGGCATACATTCCTACTGCTCCGAGGAACTTCCATGACCATATATCATTTAAGGAAGCACCGAATACGTTATACACAATCGCTCCTGGAATAATTCCGATGAACGTAGCCCATGTATAGTCCCAGAAACGGATTTTCGATAATCCCGCCCCATAACTGATGCCATCGAAAGGAAAGAAAGGCATGAGACGCATATAAAGCACGACCATGAAGCCTTTTTCCTCTGCTTTTTGATCGAAAGATAGCAACTTAGGGCTTCGTAAAATGCGTTGAAAGCTGCCGCGGCCCCATTTACGCGTAATGTAGAATGACAATAATGCGCCTGCACCTGCCCCGATAATATCGTATATCGTCCCCCAAAAAGCGCCAAATACATAGCCCCCATAGAGGGTCAAGGGTGTTGCCGGAAACAAGACTAATGGCCGAAGCGTATACGCAAGGATATACAATAGTCCGCCTAGCGGGCCTAAATCACGCAGCCATCTCGTAACCCAATTCAGATCCACATGCTCCCAAACACCTGTCCATTTCAATATCAATAGCCCAAGAATGGCAGCACCAAACCAACTAATTAGCAACCAAAGCGGCTTTGAACGCGCCATGGCTCGCCTCCTTCATACTCCTGATTCCCAACTATCGCAGGTTGATCTTCCTCTCCATCTTACACAAATATGTTAGTCGATATCAACTTAATGCAGATGGGATAGTTTTTTGGCGTTGACACAACGAAAGGTGTGAACTTACACTTGAGGAATAATTTAGGTTATATCTACGGATTCGGGAGGTAATCGTTTGAAGAAAATCATAACGTTACTTCTTTTATTTGCGTTATGCCTCTGGCAGTACATGAGGACATCGGTTGCTGGCGAGGATCCCTTCTTACGATCCGATTACAGTAAGCTTCGACCTGTGAAGATTGAGCGGGTCATTCCAAGTAAGGAAGTAGAGCAGCTTCAAGAGATTATAAAGGATGCACGGGAAAAAGGTACCAAGATTTCAATTGCTGGCCAACGGCACAGCCAAGGCGGGCATACGTACTACAAGGACAGTATTGTGCTGGATATGACCCCATTCAACAAGGTTCTCGCTTTTGACGAGAAGGCGAAGACGATTACTGTGCAGTCTGGGGCCACTTGGGCAGATGTGCAGAAGTATATAAACCCGTACGGGCTTGCGGTGAAGACCATGCAGTCACAAAACATTTTTACAATTGGAGGCTCAATCTCGGTCAATGCCCACGGCCGTGACATTCGGAATGGCTCTCTGATAAGTACAGTTGAATCGTTTCGACTATTGGGGGCAGATGGCTCGATACGCAATGTTTCCCGATCTGAAAATGCGGAGCTATTCCCGCAGGCGCTAGGCGGATACGGTTTATTCGGTGTTATCTTGGATGTGACTTTATCGCTAACGGATGACGAAGTGTACGAAATGACAAGTGATTCGATGACGACGGAAACCTATACGGATTACTTCCTTAACCAGGTTAAAAAAAATCCCGACGTCCACATGCATCTCGCACGTATTTCTGTTGCGCCAGATAGCTTCTTATCCGACATGTATGCTACAAATTACAAGGCACGACCTGATCTGCTGATTACCGATTACAATACATTAAAGCTGAAGGATAGCTACGTGTTGCCTCTAAAATTTCTTTTTGGACTCAATCGTTCGTTCGATTGGGCGAAGAATTCGTTCTGGGACTTACAGCGCCATTTCCTTATTGGCCGCAGCACAATCCTAACGCGCAACAACGCAATGCGATCTGAATCTGATTTCATGGACTACAGCTCAGACACCAAAAATGATCTTCTCCAAGAATATTTCATTCCCGTGGAACATTTTAGCGACTTTGTTAACAGCATGAAACCTATCCTGCAAGAAGAACAATTAAACCTATTAAATATTACGGTTCGTTACGTCAATCAGGACGAAGAAGCGATGCTCTCGTATGCGAAGAGCGACATGTTCGCCCTCGTATGTCTATTCAATACACCGCTAAGTGAAGCAGCGCAAGAGCGCATGTCACAAGGTATTCAGCGAATTATCGATCAGTTGAAGACATTTAATGGCTCTTATTATTTACCCTATGCCCCTTTCCCTTCAGTCGATCAGTTCCAAACGATATACCCAAAGGCGGAAGCCTTTTTCCAAGCCAAAGATCAGTGGGATCCGCAGCATCTTTTTATGAACCAATTCTACGACGATTATAGGGGGAATTAGGATGAATGTGGGTCTACTCATACGATCACAAAGTTTAGCAACATTAGCAGCGGGAATGATTTACCCATACTACTTGCTGTTCTTGAAAAATCTCGGCAGTACATATTCAGCGTATGGCCTCGCTTTTGCCGTATTCACGATAAGCTCTGCAGCGTCTGCCGTATGGCTTGGTAAGCTTGTGGACCGCTCCTCGGTGAAAATGATGGCAGGCGGTTCGCTCGGAATGATGGCTGCGATGCTCATCTTCCCTTGGATTCCTTCGTACGGCTTCGTCTTACTCATTCAAGCATTCATGGGCGTCTGTAACGCCATGCAGAAGATGAGCGAGCGCGGATTGCTCGCAGATGGGACCGAACACGGAAAGCGCGGCGGGACGCTTGGTAACTACCACTTTTGGACATCGGTAGCATCCGGATTTGCTGTACTCATCGGCGGCTATATTATTGATTGGCTGACGATCGATGTGTTGTTTTATGTAAGCGCGGGGATTTATGCGGTGAGTGCTTGGATGACGCTTCGGATGAGGGCGAATCATGTGTGAAATAAAGTAAGCTCTATATCAAAGAAGAGCCCTCGCCGCCACTGCATCGTGGTAGTGAAGGTTCTTTTCCTTTACTTTTGGTATTTAATTGAAATAGATGGATTGTATCTGTACATTTTAGTATAATAACCGTTAGACTTCATAGCTTGTAGAATCTTGGATGATTTTGTCGAATTGGAAGATAACTCCTTTGACTATATCCGAGTTTTTTAGCAGGGTATTAATATGTCATTGGTTAATAAATACATAAACAGACTAAGGGAGACAGACACCATGAAAAAAGCATTATTTTCAGTTCTAGCCGCAACTGTATTACTAACAGGGTGCGGGGCAGCGAAGACAGACACAGCATCACCTGCAGCATCGGGGGCACCAGCAGCAAAATCAGATAAGAAGATTATTCTTATTACGCCAGAGAAAATTGGTGTGAATCCATTCTTCGCACAAATGGATGAAGGTGTGAAGAAAGCTAGTAAAGAATTTGGTGTTACTGTAAAAACCGTAGAATCCGCGGACGCGAGTGCAATCGAGCAAAACTTGCGCGCTGCAGTTGCCGATAATTATGATCTTATTATTACAAGTTCTTTCACGGCTGAGGATGCACTTAAAAAAGTGGCTACCGAAAACCCGAAGAAATCATTTGCTATTATTGACACGGTTGTCGACCTTCCGAATGTTCGCAGTGTTGTCTTCCGTGAACACGAAGCAGCTTACTTGCTTGGAGCAGCAGCGGGTCTAGCTACGAAGAAAAATGTCGTAGGTATGGTTGCAGCGGTTGATATCCCGCTCATCAAGAAATATACCGTTGGATTCCAAGAAGGTCTGAAATCAACGAATCCAAATGCAAAATTCATCGTAAACTATGTAGGCAGCTTCACGGATCCTGCTAAAGCCAAAGAATTGGCATTAACGCAATTCGCGCAAGGCGCAGACTTTATTGCTGGCGCATCTGCTGTAGGCGATCTAGGCGTATTTGAAGCAGCGAAAGAGAAAAGCTTCTTTACTTCTGGACAAGATATTGACCGTACGGTAACAGATCCACAGCATATCGTCCTTTCCCAATTGAAAGGTACAGATTCCGTTGCTTATCAAACCGTCAAAGATTTCGTAAATGGTACATTTAAATTTGGTGCTGTTGACTACGGCTTGAAAGAAGATGGCGTTGGTCTTACTTTCGTAACGAGAGAAACGAAATCGGCACTAAGTCCTTTCATCGGACAAGACGTTGTAACGAAGGTAAAAGCTATCCGTGATGATATCGTTTCTGGTAAAGTGAAAGTAGAAAACCCAGTAAAATAGTTATCAGTACGATAATCGCATATGTTTGACCTGGGAACTGTTTACGGAGACGTAAGCAGTTTCCTCATGTCTAGGTAAAGGAGCGAAAAACCGTTATGCTGCTTCAAATGCGTCAAATTACGAAAACATATGGCAATTTAACAGCGAATTCCAATGTTGATTTCTCGCTGCGTCAAGGTGAGATTCATGCATTAGTCGGGGAAAATGGCGCTGGCAAGACTACCCTAATGCGCATCTTGTACGGCATGGAGCAGCCATCGGCTGGTCGTATTCTTTTGAACGACAAAGAAGTTGTATTTACGAATCCCACTGACGCTATACGTCATCGAATCGGTATGGTGCATCAGCATTTCATGCTTTTTCCGTCGTTTACCGTGGCTGAAAACATCGTGATCGGCAATGAGCCGAAAGCGGGGCTTTCATTTGATCGAAAAAAAGCCATCTCCCAGGTTGAAGAGCTTTGTGCCCAATATCGCTTACCGATTGATCCGCGCATGAAGGTGGCCGATTGTCCACTTGGCTTGCAGCAACGCGTCGAAATCTTGAAGGTGCTGTACCAAGGGGCCGACATTATTATTTTGGACGAGCCCACTGGTGTGCTCACGCCTCTAGAGGCGAAAGAGTTGCTCGTCATTATGAGGAGCTTAGCCAATCAAGGCAAGAGCTTCATCATCATCACGCACAAGCTGCATGAAGTGATGGAGGTTGCTGATCGGGTTACCGTGCTTCGGGACGGCAAGGTGACGGGAACCGTCGATGCAGGGGCAACGAACATTGAAGAATTGTCGAAGCTAATGGTAGGCAGAGATTTGAAGCAGCTTAAGAAAAGAGATGTGCAAGTCGGTCAGACCATTCTTCAGGTTCAGGACGTTTCCATTCACGGAGATAAAGGAAAGCCAGTGCTGAATCGCGTCAATTTGCAAGTGAAAGCTGGCGAAATCGTTGGTATTGCGGGCATTTCAGGCAATGGACAATCCGAATTGATTCAAGCTATTTCAGGGCTCCAAACGATAGATCAGGGTGAAATCCAATTATTAGGCAAACCTATTCGGGAGCGGTCTGTACGTGAAATTAGAGAAATTGGCCTATCTCACGTTCCGGAAGATCGCTATCAGTGGGGAGCGGCCAAAGAAGGTACTGTGTTAGATAATGGGACGATGGGCCATCATAAGACCAAAAGTCGTTCAGGCTTTTTACAAGGCATGGAGCTCCGTCAAATGGTTAGCGGATTTATCCAGCAATTTCAGATTAAAGCAGGCTCACAAGATGCGAAAGTGAAATTTCTATCCGGCGGTAATTTACAGAAGCTCATTGTAGCCAGAGAGCTCGCACAGAAACAGCCTTTCCTCATAGCTGCGGAGCCTACTCGCGGTGTTGACATTGGGGCCATGGAATTGATTCATGAAGAGCTGCTGCGCAAACGTGATGAACAAGGTGCTATTCTATTAGTCTCTTCCGAATTAACAGAGATTCTCAAGCTGTCAGATCGGATTGTTGTCATGTACGAAGGTCGAATTGCCGGCGAATTGTCGGCAGAAGACGCAACAGAGGAGCAAATTAGTTTAATGATGGCAGGGGGTCATTCCAATGCTTAAAAGTCGCTTCAACCTAAGCGCTTGGATTCAGCCGCTGCTTGCCGTTCTCATCGGTTTACTTGGTGGTGCGATTGCCATTTCGCTGATTGGCGGGTCCGTCATTGATACGTACACCGAGATGTGGAAAGGTGCCTTCGGCAACTTCTTCTATGTCACCAATACATTAACCCGTGCCACACCGCTCATTCTTGTTGGGTTAGGCGTTTCGATCGCCTTTCGTTCTGGATTTTTCAACATGGGTTCGGAAGGTCAAATGATTCTTGGCGCCTTATCGAGTGCCATGGTTGCCCTTTACCTGCCTGGTCCCCCGCTATTTAAATTGTTGGCTGCCATTCTTGGCGGCATCTTGGCAGGTGGAATTTGGTCAGCGTTCGCTGGCTGGCTGGATGCTAAATTTCGCATGAATTTGATCATTACAACCTTGTTGCTTAATTATATTGCGGCTTTATTTGCAGGTTATTTGGTTGCTTATCCACTCAAAGACAAATCAGGTTCAGCTGCGCTTGCTCAAACAATGATGATTGATAAAGGCATTTGGCTGCCCAAATTATTTCAAGGTATGAGCGTCCATGCTGGCTTTATCATCGCCATTGGACTCGCTATTCTCCTGTTCCTGTTCATTAAATATACAGTTGCCGGTTATGAAATTCGGATGTTGGGCTACAATCCGTTATTTGCGGCCTATGGCGGGGTAAATAGACGCAAGGTCATGCTGACGAGTATGTTCGCCAGCGGTGGTTTCGCAGGACTTGCTGGAGCCGTCGAAGTACTTGGCATGCAGTATCGATATACGGATGGCATGATTTCGAACCCCGGCTACGCTTGGTCAGGCATCATGGCTACCTTGCTTTCAGGGGCTCATCCATTGGGTACAGCCATCGCCTCTATTCTCCTTGCTGCGTTGCAGACAGGGGGCATGGGGGTTGAACGCAATACGGACATTCCGTTGCAGATATCCAGCGTTATTCAATCCTTGCTCATTCTGTTCGTAACAGCTAAATTCAGCATTATCCTTTGGAAACGTCGGAAAGGAGGCAAGGGAGATGGAGCATCTACTTGATGTATCTTTATTTAACTCCATGCTTCGCATGGTTGCTCCAATCCTTCTCGCCGCACTCGGCGGAGCGATTTGTTCGCGGGTTGGCTTGTTTAATGTAGGCTTGGAAGGATTCGTACTGGTTGGCGCCTTCTCTGCGATTGTGGGTAACTATTACACAGGAAACGTGTTTCTAGCTGTACTCATTGCCATCGCCGTAACCATGCTGTTCTCACTGATATTTGCTTATATGAGTATTCATTTGCAAGCGAATGTCATTGTTGTCGGTATTTCATTTAACTTTCTAGCCTTAGGCTTGACGGCGTTTTGTTTGAAAGCCATTTTTAATGTCAAAGGCGCTTACTATGATAAAAATATGATCGGACTTCCGAAGTGGGACATCCCCTTCATTCAAGATATTCCTGTCATTGGCGGAATTATTTCCGGGCATTCCCCACTTGTCTATCTGGCGTTTGTACTTGTCTTCGGTCTTCAATATTTACTGTTTAAGTCCGTTCTAGGCTTTCGCATGATTGCTGTCGGGGAAAACCCGGTTGCCGCGAAAAGCCTCGGCATCAAAGTCAATCGGATGCAATACTGGGCCGTGCTGATCTGTGGCGTCCTGTGCGGACTAGCCGGTGCACAGCTGTCACTCGGACAAGTCACGATGTTTACCGAAGGGATGACGGCAGGCCGAGGCTTTATTGCACTTGTCGCAACGATGCTGGGACAAGCCAATCCGATTGGCGTTATGGCCTCGAGCTTACTATTTGGCTTAATGGATGCGTTCAGTATCCGACTTCAAGGCTTCTCTTTACCTACCCATTTCACACAAATGCTGCCTTATATCGTGACATTGCTTGCGATGCTATTCTTCCGTAAAGGTAATTACTTGGCGGATGCACAGAAAGCGAATGGCAGTTCGCGTTAAGAGATTAACGCATAAGCTTAGGAGGATGACAGATGCACAAAGACACCAAAGCGGAGCGCATCAAGCGCATGCAAATTCCCGCTGTAGAAGTTCCACAAGAGCTTGCTCATCGAATTCCGCCTGGTCAAGTTGTCACGGACCGCTTCCCTATTTTGCATGAGGGAGAAGTACCGAAGTACGATATGGCGGAGTGGTCGTTACGCGTTTTTGGACAGGTAGCTGAAGAGAAAACCTTCAGCTACGACGACTTGCTTGCCCTGCCTCGCACACAAATCCAATGCGATATTCACTGTGTGACCCGTTGGTCCAAGCTGGATACGGTGTGGGAAGGTGTACGGTTCAGGGATTTCCTTCAACACTTGGATGTGAAACCGGAAGGAAAGTATGTCATGATTCACGCGGACAACGACTATGAAACGAATGTGCCACTCGCAGACCTCATGGGCGACGATATCTTACTGGCCATGACCTTCGATGGCCAGCCACTCACGTTGAAGCATGGCTGGCCGCTTCGGCTCGTTGTTCCCCATTTATATTTCTGGAAAAGCGCCAAATGGATTCGCGGTATCGAGTTCATGACCGAGGATCGCGAAGGCTTCTGGGAACGCAATGGCTTCCACAATGTAGCTGATCCTTTCGAAGAACAACGCTTCTCTGGCGAAGCCATTCCTATTCCCGAAGATGAGTGGGTCAGAAAGGAGTTCGACTAATATGCTATTGCCAATTTTACAGGTCAATTCGGAAGACCTATCGCCATATGCGATCGTATGCGGGGATCCGTTTAGAGCCGAAGCTATTTCGCGTAAACTGGACCATGCACGTGAGCTCAGCTTCAGCCGGGAATATCGAACCTTCGTTGGTGAAAAAAATGGCGTTCCCATCACCGTTGTAAGTCATGGTGTTGGTTCACCAGGTGCGGCTGTTTGCTTCGAAGAGCTCATCAAAGGCGGCGTCAAGACGTTGATTCGCGTCGGAACGGCTGGCTCTTACTCCGCGGATGTTCCTCCAGGAAGTCTCGTTGTAAGCACCGCGGCCGTACGTGAAGAAGGTTTAACTCGCCAGTTAGTGCCACATGGCTTCCCCGCGGTAGCCGATCATGACGTTACACGCGCGCTGTATGAAGCAGCTTCTGAGACGGACGGTCTAGTGAAACTAGGGATTACGGTTACGTTAGATGCTTTCTTCCAAGGCGTCGAGGAATTCCCGCATCGTAAATACAAGCAAGCTGGTGCTTTAGCGGTTGAGATGGAAATTGCGGCGCTCTATGTCATCGCATCACTTCGTGGAGTACGTGCTGGTGCCATTGTCGCCTTGGATGGCTATGCGGATGCCGATCTGAGGGAAGTGTACAACCCGCATACGGATGTTGTTTCTGGGGCGATTGAGCGGGAGATTGATGCTGCGATTAGAGCCATTGTGAAATTGCATAGAACTGAGCAGTAAGTAATCTGCATCCAGCTACGAAACTGCAAAAATGTATCATTGATCTACCAAATAAACGATTTCAGTAGAAATTAATACGAAAGTGCATCAATTCAAATATTTTCAATTCGCCATACCTGAAAAAGATGTACTTTTGCATCTTAACCACTTATATCCGAGCAAGAAAAAAACCTTCAATCCCACATTGGTCAGTCCCGTGGTTTTGAAGGTCTTTTATTAAGTTTTATAAATCAACTATTACGCCAACCATTGCTTCACTTTCGTAGAGAAGTTATTCAGCATCTCTTGTGAACCGAATTGACCGCTGAAATCTTCAATACCGAGGTAGCCGTCATACCCGACTGCTTTCAAATCACCAAGCACTTGCTTCCAGTTCACGATACCCGCATCAATTGGCGACCATTCGCTTTTCCAAAGCTTAATGCCGTCTTGTTCTTCGCCTGTTAGCGTCCATGCAGCATTTTTGACATGCACATGTGCAAGGTAAGGTCCTAGCAATTCAAGGCCCATACGGTGGTTCTCGAAGCCTTCATGCACCATGTTGCCCGCATCGTGAAGCACACCAATGTGCTCTGGCTTGAAAGCAGATACAAGTCTATGCGCCAGACCAGCACTCGCAGTGATCGTATTGTGATGCGTCTCTACTAAACCTTTTACCCCATATTGCTGGGAAAGCTCTTGAACATGGTGAAGGTAGTCCACTGCTTTGGCAAACAAATCATTGTAGTTTTTGCTTTTATCGTAAGCAGGTACACCCACACGGATGAAAGGTACGCCTACTTTTTGAGCCGCTTTGAATACATGCTCCGTTTCCGCTACGTCACAGTTATTCAAATATGGAGTAAGGCTCAGGTTTACTAAATTCTCGTTCAGCGCAGCAAGCTTAAAACGCTCTAGTTCTGCATCTGAAGCAGCTGGATCGATGGAGCACAGATTGTTTCTCCAGAACGATGGTGTCTCTCCCACAGCGTCAGCTGGGATATCTTTGAAGCGCCACTCAATGCCAGTAATACCAGCAGCAGCAGCCGCTTTAGCAAGTTGTTCCGGGGTCAAATCTGGTGTAGCGACAGTAAATACGGATAATTTCATATATAAGCCTCCTTAAGTATAAGCAAGATCAGGTTGAATGTTTAACTCTCCTATATTTTGCAGTATAATAAAAACGTATTCATTGCATTAATTGGGCAAAAGTTTGCTTATATTGACTCCAACTCATAGAGGAGCGCTTCAGATGCAGGAAATGTATAGCAATCTCAATCATATGATCAATTTTCGACACGCAGTAACCCATAATCCGATCCCGCTGGATTTCCACCAGCATCAAGAGCATTATGAAATCTACTTCTTTCTTACAGGTGACGTTCATTATTTTATCGAAAAGCAAGTGTATCCCTTGCAGTATGGCGACCTGCTGATTATGCATAGCAATGAGCTTCATCGGCCTAATTTCCAATCGAAGAAACAGCGTTACGAGAACATCGTTATTCACTTCAATCCCGCTCTGTTACAGCATTACAATTCCGCTGAGTTCAATCTGTTGAACTGTTTTGATAACCGTGTTTTTGGTGAGCAAAATCGGATGAGACTGACGCCGCCGCAAATCGACGACATCATGAAGCTCTATGAGCGCATGGAGATGTATCGCCGCCCGCAGGCACTACCAGGATCAGAGATCCTTTTCGTTGCTACCTTTATTGAGCTGCTCGTTTTTATTAATCGCGTCTTTCAAAATCAAGGAAAACAAGAAGAGCAGGTCATGATGCCAGACAAGCTCTCCTCTCTATTCACCTACATTGACGAAAATCTAGATCAAGACCTGTCGCTCGAGGTGCTGGAGCAGGTCGTCTTCATGAATCGCTCCTACCTGTGCCGACTGTTCAAAAAGCATACGGGCAGCACGATTCACGAGCACATCCTATTCAAACGCATAGCGAAGGCAAAGCATTTGCTGCGTGAGGGCTCCACAGTCACTGATACCTGTCAGCTTGCTGGTTTTAATGACTATTCGAACTTCATTCGGACGTTTAAAAAGGCCGTCGGCCTGCCCCCGCGGCAGTACCAGTCGCAACAGCGACGGGTGTAATTGGCAGTTGCAGTGAAAACCAAATTAAACCTTAGGAGTTGTTTGATCCTTATGTCACATACTCAGATTCAATCCGCTCAGGGACTGGCCCTACTAGCCCGAATGCGTGATTATTGCACAAAACTGCCGGAAGTCGAAGAAAAGGTAGATGGCTTTGGCCATACCACCTTTCGTGTCAAAGACAAACCTTTCATCTTCATGGGCGAGATGGATGGACAAATCTCCACATCACTCAAAACAAATCTTACTACGCAGGAATTTCTCTTAGGGCAGGATAACACGCCATTTCGGAAGACGCCTTACATTGGCCAGCATGGCTGGGTCAGCATTTTTGACATCGAACGTGTGCCATGGATCGAAATTCAGGATTTGATCGTGGAAGGGTATGCGCGAACGGCACCTAAGAAGCTTGTTCAGCAGCTGAAAGTTTCGATGTCCTAATGCATTGTTAACACAAAAAAAGGTTGCCCACGTCAATAAATGACGTTGGGCAACCTTTTTACTGTGGAACGGAAACCTATTTCAGGTTTTCCGGATTCAATACGAGAAGCTCAGGTAGAACGAAAATACCGTCTTTACGGATCAATACATCGTCGAACCAAATTTCGCCGCCGCCGTACTCAGGACGTTGAATGTTCACCATGTCCCAGTGAAGTGAGGATTTGTTGCCGTTGTAGGCATCATCATAGCAATTCCCAGGTGTAAAGTGGAAGCTGCCGTCGATTTTCTCATCGAACAGAATATCCTTCATCGGGTGTTTGATATAAGGATTCACACCAATCGCAAACTCACCTACATAGCGCGCGCCTTCATCCATATCAAAAATCTCATTAATGCGATCCGTATCATTCGCCGTCGCTTTAACGATTTTACCATTTTCGAAATGGAGCACAACATTCTCAAAAATAAAGCCATCATGAGGCGAAGGGGTATTGTACGAAATGATACCGTTAACGGAATCACGCACAGGAGCCGAATACACTTCGCCATCCGGGATGTTCAACTCGCCGTCGCATTTGACGCCGCCGATTCCTTTGATCGAGAACGTCAAATCCGTACCAGGGCCAACTAGGCGCACTTTGTCTGTGCGATCCATAAGCTCTTTTAACGGATCCATCGCTTTGGACATTTTGCCATAATCCATCGTACATACGTTGAAGTAGAAATCTTCGAATGCTTCTGTGCTCATGCTTGCCAGCTGTGCCATGGAAGACGTCGGGTAGCGAAGAACGACCCATCTTGTATCCTTGATACGGACATCAAAATGAACCTGTTGATAATACACGGAGTTGTACAGCTTCATGCGATCAGCCGGAATGTCCGACAGCTCATAAATATTAGCGCCGCCGCGTACACCTATGTAACCTTGCATTTGTTTCATTTGAAAAGCATCTACATCCGCCCATGTTTGCATTTGAGCTTCAGTACCATTCATAACGAGTTCACGAATGACAGCATGATCACGCAAGTTTACGAAAGGATGCGCTCCTGCGGCATGAACTTTCTTCACTATTTCTTTAACCAGCGCGGAATCAATCCCGTACGCTTCAATTAGAATATTCTCGCCAGCTTTCGCTTTCACGGAGTAATTCACCAATACGTCTGCAAGCTTAGTTAGTCTAGGATCCAACATGAATTAACTCTCCTCTTCTTGGGCGGGTTCGACGGGGTCAAAGCCTCTTTCATGTGTCTGAAAGCCGACCGTGGTCAGATAGAACCATTCCCCGTTCTCTTCTTGTTCAGCATCGAGCTCGTAAATTAGGGCGCGAAATTTCCTCAACCATTCGGTATATTTCGCTCTACTCATTTTCACTTCAACCTGCGTCATGATAATGGGCCATTGAGAGCGGTCGGGTGACGGAATCTGAAACGCCTCTTCAGGCGCATTAATCGCTCTGTTTCTAGCATGTCCAAGTACGCTCAAAGTACGTTCGCGGTAGTAATTTTCTACCTCCGAAACATACGGGAGCAAATTCTCACTAGGCACAAAACCACGTGCTACAGCACGATAGAATTTTTGTACAATACCATTCTTTAGTTCCGTACGAACAACACAAATCAAATTATGACGCTCAAGCTCATTCAAATGATAATGCACCTTCGCGCGCGCCATCCCTAACAGTTTAGCCAACTGTTGGCCGGTATAAGCTTTCTCTATGAGATAAAGCAGTACTCTAGCACGAAGTGGATCACTAATGGTTTTGAGCTGTTCGAGTTCTTCAATGATATAAACAGGTTGCAGTTTCATCGTGGATCCGACCTCCCTCTCTTGTACCAAGGATAAACGTATGTACATCTACTAGAACGAGTATGTTTATCTCGAAAAAGCCTTACGTCATGCACTTCTTGGTCAACTTTTAATCTCTTAACGAGATTAATTAAACGACGGTCAAATCTTTTTAACCGTATCATAATGCTAAATAGAATCTATGTCAATTGCGGTTTCTGCCTACCTAATTAATCAGTACGACGCCTTTGTTTGTGCATCGTTTCACCGCGTTAACGAGTTACCGAAATTAAGCTTTCTACTATGGTAGCAAAAAGGGACGTTTCTGTCACCAATAAAGGTAGAAACGTCTCTGAGAAATGATGGGTTAATTGTTCAAAACTAGCAAATTTCATCTAACAAATAAAGATATTTGTCATTCGTCATCTTGTGATGCGCAGTGGGGGATGGTGGTGGTCCGTTCCAAATCAGGCTTACTCATGTATCAATTGTTCTATTCTAGTAAACTTCAGCTAACAAATAATGATATTTGTCATTCGTCATCTTGTGATGCGAAGTGAGGGATGGTGCTGTTCTCAATCAGCAGCCGTAACGTCTCGGCGGCTTCGCGCGGTGAGCGCGCACCCGCGATGGCACTCACCACTGCCACGCCGTCCGCCCCTGCGCGGATGACGGCGTCCGCATTCATGGCATCGATACCCCCGATGCCCACGAGCGGCAGCTGGATGCCGCCTGCGCGCATCCGCGCTAGTACGGCAGGCCCCTGGACCTCACACGCATCGAGCTTCGTGCGCGTGGCGTACTGGGGGCCTACGCCTAAGTAGTCGGCGCCTTCGGCCAGCGCCGACTGGGCTTCGCCCAGATCGTGGGCCGACACGCCCACGATCATTTTCGGCAGCCGCTGCCGCACAGCGGCGGCTGGGGCATCCTCTTGGCCGATGTGGATCCCATCGGCCTCAAGCTCTAGAGCCAGCCGTTCATCATCGTTCACGATGAACGGGATCGCGCGCTGCGCGCAAAGGCGGCGCAGCCGTGCGCCCAGCGCGAGCAGCTCGGGCCCCTGCAGGGCGCCGGGGCCCTTCTCGCGCAGCTGGAACATCGTGATGCCGCCGTCGATGGCGGCTTCCAACACTTCGTACGGGTCCGCCCCGCCACAATTGGGGCTGCCCATCACGAGATACAAACGCAGAGCTTTTCGCAGCTCTGCAGCACTCATCACAACGCTCATCGTACACCTCGCGTTGCCATATCTTGTACATCAGCAGCCCGAACACCCTGCTGATACGCCCAATGATTCGTGGGTCCGTGCCCGCTTCCGATATGTAAAGGCTCCGAAATCGCAGCGTGGATGAAGCTCTTCGCCAACTGTAAAGACGCCTTCGTCTCAAGTCCTTGCGCCAGTCCCGATGTCAAAGCGGCGGCAAAGGTGCAGCCTGTTCCATGCGTGTGCTGCGTAACTAGCCTTTTAGACGTAAACTCTGTAAAGGAAGCTCCATCATACAGTAAGTCCGTCGCCTGCTCCGTATTCGCTTCATGACCGCCTTTGATCATCACATACTTACAGCCGTATGCATAAATGCGTATGGCCGCTTGCTTCCGAGACTCCCAGTCCGTAATCGATACCCCGCTAAGCGCCTCCGCTTCAGGGATATTTGGCGTCACTACATCGGCTAGCGGCAGCAACGAATGGATCATGGCGTCAATTGCCTCCTGCTGCAGGAGCGAAGCCCCGCCCTTGGCAATCATCACGGGATCGACAACAATCTGCTTCCATGCATACTTCTTGATCGCCGCCGCCACAATGCGAATAATGTCTCCGCTGAAAAGCATTCCCGTCTTCAACGCATCGGGTCGCAAATCTTCCCCAATGGACGCTAGTTGGCGTTCGATCGCTTCCGCGCTCATCGGGTAAACTCCCTGAACGCCCAACGTATTCTGCGCGGTTACAGCCGTAATCACGGACATGCCGTAGACACCTAACTCTTGAAATGTTTTCAGATCCGCCTGAATGCCTGCGCCACCGCCACTATCCGAGCCGGCAATCGTCAATGCTTTGTAAATCGCCATGGTACTCCCCACTCTCCTCCCTAACTATTCGTAACTATATGTTCTAACGGTCACCACGGACGTAATCGTTGCCAAAATTGCTTTATCCATAATCTAACGGACACGACAGCCGTTATTACAGCTGATTTCTCCTTATGATCAGGAAATTCCACTGAATAGCGAACTCTGTGTCCGTTAGCTTTTCAAAACATCATATATATACCAAATAGTGTCTTCCATGTCCGTTAGCCAGCGCTAACGCCAGTGTCAGTGTCAACGCCTAAGCCAACATCCCTCAACACCCAACACCATAAGCGTAACAAGCTTAAATCATTCTCCCTACACCCGGCTCAACCCATCCATCGGACTGCTTGCCGACGCGTAGCGCTTCTTCGGAATGCGCCCCGCCTCAAAGCCAGCACGTCCAGCTTCAATCGCGAGCTTCATGGCGTACGCCATTTTGACCGGATCCTTAGCACCAGATACTGCTGTGTTAAGCAGCACGCCGTCCGCTCCCATTTCCATCGCCAAAGCCGCATCCGAAGGTGCACCAATCCCTGCATCCACGATGACCGGAACCGTCGCCTGCTCGATGATGAAGCTCAAGTTCAACGGGTTAATGATCCCCTGCCCTGTGCCGATCGGTGAAGCACCAGGCATAATCGCATGTACGCCTAGGGCTTGCAGACGTTTAGCCAACAAGACATCATCTGATGTATAAGGAAGAACGATAAAACCTTCCTCCAGCAGCATTTCCGAAGCCTTCAGCGTTTCCACTGGATCTGGCAGCAGCGTCATTTCATCTCCAATTACCTCAACTTTGATCATGTCGCATAAGCCTGATGCCTTAGCTAATCTCGCGATACGAACCGCTTCTTCGGCTGTTTTGGCACCTGCGGTATTCGGCAGCAATGTGAAATTCGACGTATCCAGCATCGACAAGAAATTTGGCCGGCTCGCTTCAAATATGTTCATCCGTCGCACCGCAAACGTCAAAATTTGGGACTCACTGATATCCACCGCTTGTTTTTGAATCTGAAAATCTGGAAACTTCCCCGTACCTAACAGCAAACGTGAACGAAACTCATATGGACCGATTTTTAACATGTTTTTTATCCTCCTCCAACGAAATGAACGATCTCAATTTTGTGTCCTTCTGCAAGCTCAGCACCTGCGTGATCCTCTTTATGTAAAATGGCTGCGTTATGCTCAACCACGAGCATTTTGTCGCTTAAATCAAAGTGGGCGAGCAGCTCCACAACGGTCCGAATCGTATCGGGAACATCAACCTGCTGACCATTAATGTGCAGTTTCAATGCTTATCAATTCCTTTCCTGTGGCCGAAAATTGTTCCTTATCTGAGTGCCCCACACGCGTGGTCCCGTACGAAAAATCCGGACTAAAAGCATCTATCCAAGGGGCTAATGGTTGCAGCTGCTGTTCATAAATGTCCAGCTCTATTTGTCGCCCTACTTCTCCGCCCACGATCCAATCCGCCATCACACTCCCGGTGATCGGGCTCAGCAAAATCCCGTTGCGGTAGTGACCGCAAGCTGTATACAAACCCTCTACCATCGGCACCTTGCCGATGTAGGGCAGTCCGTCGGCTGTCTGCGGGCGCAGCCCCGACCAAGCCTTCTCCCACTCGGCATCACCGAGTGCGGGCATCAGACCCCTCGCGCGCTCCATCAGCTCGGCCAAGCCCGAGAGCGACACCTTGCGGTCATAGCTGTTCGGCACGACCGTCGCGCCGACCACCAGCCGTCCGCCGGCTTTCGGAACGATATAGCACCCTGGTGTGAACAGGGTTTTCTTCAATAGAGGCTTCGGCGTCCTAACGGAGAAGCACTCGCCCTTCACGGGATACATCGGCAGCTCAATGCCGATGCCTGCAAGCAGCTGACCGCTCCACGTGCCTGCGGCGACGACGACGACGTCGCTGTAGAGCGGACCGGCGGCCGTCAGCACGCCGATGACGCGCTCCTGCGCGGTCAGCAGCCCTTGCACCTGGGCGAAGGGTTCCACCTTCGCCCCCAGCACTTGCGCCGCCTGCGCGAACGCGGCAGCCAGTAAGGGCGCATCCACCTGCCCATCCTCGGGCAGGTAGAGGGCTCCGCGCGTCGCCCCGCTCAGCGCGGGCTCTAAGGCCGTGGCTTCAGCGGCGCTGAGCCACTGGGCCTTCTCGCCTGCGTCGCGCTGGAGCTTCTCACGCGCGCGCAGCTCCTTCTCTTGAACGTCGCTGAGCGCGACGTTCAGCAGCCCTTCACGGACGAGACCGATGTCGATGCCCGTGAGTTCTCGCAGTTCCCCGCTTAGCTCGGGGAACATGGCACGGCTCTTGCGCGCCCACTGGAACAGGGCGCCGGTGTCCTCCATCTCGGACTGCGCGCCGAGCATGCCTGCTGCGGCTGCCGAGGCTTCTCTGCCCAGCTGGCCGCGCTCCAGCAGCGTGACGGATTGCCCTCTTTTAGCCAAGTAATACGCGATGGATGTACCGATAACACCACCGCCAATGATGATGACATCTGATCTTGTTGCTGACATTTAACTCACCTCTATTTGCCTAAGCTCATCGTGATAGGCCAGAACGGCTCCGAGTGGATCCGCTGCTTCCCAAATTCCGCTCATGACCGCGATACCAGATGCTCCTGTATCCAGCACGGATTTTACTCTCGCAGGCGTCATCCCGCCAATCGCTATCACAGGAATGTTAACGTGATTAACTAGTTTCCGTAATTGCTCTAAGCCTCTAGGCGGCGCTCCCCGCTTCGAGTTTGTCGTAAAGATATGACCGAACATGACGTAGTCGGCTCCCTCTTTTTCACGCCATTTTGCCTCATCGGCATGATGCACGGAGACTCCGATGCGCTTTATCCCCTGGCATAACTCATCCTGAAAAACAAGGGATGGTGTCGTACCAGGAAGCTGCAGCCCGCCAGTGTGTAAAGCCAGTGCAATCGATGGAAATCCGTTGACGTACAGCTTTTTTGCAGGAATACCCTGCTCTATTAGGTACTGCACACCGATGAAAACCTCATCCAACGACTTCGTTTTCTCGCGAATATGAATGGCCGTAACATACGGATGAATCTGATCTGCAATCGTCGCTAACGTTGACCAGGACAGCTTCCCATTGGATATGACATGCAGTTCTCTCTCTGACATAGAAGGCTGACTCCTCTCCTACGAAACATCACTTCTTTTTAACCAAGCTAAACTTCCTGACCTTATCTTATTGAAAAACACAAAAAAAACCACTTTCCTCAGGAAAGTGGTTGTAGGTTGCCTCATCATATACAGATATTAAATCGGCTCCAAAGCTCGTTCCACTTTCCTCCGCTGGTATCAACCAGATCAGGTTCAAAGGGTTCAGTATACACTGTCTCAGCCTCTCGGCGCCCCTAGGGATTCATTCGTATGCAATTACTCAATATCATAGCATGGCAGCCAACTCTTGGAAATAACTAATTTCCTATTGAAACTATTTCCAACTTCCCCCGTATAGCATAGCAGTAAATCTTATATTAAAGGGGTGTTTTCAATGGAACCATTTGTACTGCCAGAACCAGATCGACGAAGACCTACCTCGCTCCCACCAGGCTTGGTGACTAAAATCATAGCCGGCCTTATTATCGTTCTTGTCCTCATTTTTGGATCGTCCACCTTCTATACGGTGCAGGAGCATGAAAAAGCAGCTATTTTAACATTAGGTAAATATACAACGGAGAAGGAAGCTGGGCTTCACTTTAAACTCCCTTTCCCGATTCAACAGGTGATTGTACTGCCTGCCAAAAAGACACAGCGTATCCAAATCGGCTTCCGTGAAACAGGCGGTAAAATTACGCCAGTCGAAGAGGAAGCGATGATGATCACGGGGGATGAAAATATTTTATCAGCCGATGCTGTTGTGGAATGGAATATCAGTGACATGCGTAACTACTTGTACAACATTGATAACGCAGAAATGTTCCTTCGCAACTCCGCGAGTGCAGCAATTCGCTCGGTGATCGGCGCTACGGCGCTCGACTTTGCCATTACAGAAGGAAAAACCGAGATCCAAGGCAAGGTCAAAGAGCGATTGATTGAGATGCAGACTAAATATCAAACAGGCATCCATATTGTCGACTTGAAGTTCCAAGATATCGAGCCGCCTGCGGGCGATGTGCAAAATGCTTTTAAAGACGTAACGAATGCTCGCGAAGAGAAAAACACGAAGATTAACGTCGCTACCAAATACGAAAATGATATCCTACCTAGGGAGCGCGGGAACGCTCAGGCCCTTCTTGAGAATGCCGAAGCCCAGAAGAAGTCACGTATTTTGAATGCTCAAGGGGATGTTGCGAAGTTCAATGCCCTTTATGCGGAGTATGCGAATAATAAATCGGTTACGGAAAGCAGGCTTATCATTGAGACGTTAGAGAAAATATTGCCGAATGCCAAAATTTTCATCAGTGACAGCACCGGCGAAACGGTCAAATATTTACCAATTAATGAGCTGTTACGGACACCTGCTGCTGCAACAGGCACAGCGCAAGGAGGGGCTGCGAAATGACCATGCAACGCAAATGGATTTTTAGATCGATCGTTGCTGTAGTTCTCGCTTTTTTCTTCCTGATTTCCATCTTTATTGTAAAAGAAGGACAATACCGCGTCGTTCTCAAGTTCGGAGAAGCCGTTCGTATTCAAACGGAGCCTGGGATTCATTTTAAAATCCCATTTATTGAATCGGTTCGCACGCTTCCTAAATATCAGATGGTGTATGACAGCAAGCCTACTTCCATTCTAACCAAAGATAAGAAGCCGATCGAAGTTGATAACTATACGGTATGGCGGATTGATGATGCTCAGCAGTTCCTGCGTACGATACAATCCATCACAGGCGGGGAAGAGCGGATTGATGCCGCTGTGTATAACACCGTTAGACGGAAATTATCGGAGATCAATTACAGCGATATCATCAGCGAAAATACACAGCGTGGTAACCTGAACGATGAGATTACGAAGGAAGTTTCGGAGTTGATGGAGCGTGATAACTACGGTATCCAAATCGTTGATGTACGCATCAAACGTACGGATTTGCCCGATTCTAACAAGCAAAGCGTGTATAAACGGATGATTTCCGACCGTCAATCCATAGCAGCGAAGTACTTATCCGAGGGGGATGAAGAATCGAAGAAAATCACCTCCAAGGCTGACAGACAGGCAAGCGAGTTGATCGCTCAAGCCCAAGCTGACGCGAAGAAAATCGTGGCTGAAGGCGAGCAAGAAGCGGCGAAAATTTACAATACCGCTTACGGCCAGGACCCTGCCTTCTACAACTTCTATCGTACGCTTGATAGTTACTTGGTCTCATTTAAAGGCGAGCCCGTCATTATGCTTCCTATTGATTCCCCGTACACGAAAATTTTACTAGGGAAATAAGTTTGTTGTATCTCAAAGCATGTTCATCTTCGGATGGCATGCTTTTTTTATTCTCTAGTTACGAAACGTCGTTCCGTATCTCAAGATTTCTCCTGCGTATCCCAACCAGAGTGTAGCGGATGAGTCGGAGTTTCCTTTTTAAAAGCACCTCTTATCTTATAATTGTTGTTCTGCTACAATTGTGAAATAGTTGCTGGTCACGGAAAGGATGTTCACCTAGATGCTGCCTCAGTTGAATCGTCAATTAGAAAAGATTATGCCGCTTATCACCCCCATTAGTGTCCTTATCGGCGTTCTGCTTGGTAGTCACTTAGCTGGTTATACCTATCTCTCACCTTGGCTGTTTGCCTTTATGACCTTCTCTGGAAGTATCGCTTCCAGCTTCAAAGAATTCATCAAGGTCGTCGTTCAACCACTTCCGCTCCTCACCACTTTATTCATTTTGCATGTCGGGATGCCGCTTATCGCGCTTGGCCTCGGGCATGCTGTTTATAGTCACGAACCGCTGACGATTACGGGACTTATTTTGGCCGCAGCCATTCCTACTGGGATTACTAGCTTTGTGTGGGTGGCGATCTATCGGGGCAATATTGTGCTGACACTTTCGATCATCCTGATGGATACGATTCTCTCGCCTTTCGTTGTGCCGTACACACTATCTGTGTTAGTTGGCACCAAGGTACAGCTCGATACGTTCGCCATGATGAAAGGCTTGTTCTTCATGATCGTCGTTCCGTCTCTCATCGGGATGCTGCTGAATCAATGGACGCGCGGGAAAATTAAGGAGCAATGGGGTGGCCGTTTAGGTCCTTTTTCTAAAATTTTCATGGGTGTCGTCGTCGCGATTAATAGCTCTGTCATTGCTCCCTATCTGCGGGATTTCAACGCCAAATTGCTGGGATTGGCTGCTTTTGTGCTCATCGTAGCCTCGCTGGGCTACATGATCGGTTGGCTTGTGGCTAGGTTGTTCCGCTGGGAACAAGATGTCGTGGTTGCCCTTACTTTTAACAGTGGTATGCGAAATATTAGTGCGGGCGCGGTACTCGCTGTAGCCTATTTCCCGCCACCCGTGGCGATTCCAGTCGTGCTTGGTATGCTGTTCCAACAATCACTTGCTTCCCTCTTCGGCTTTCTGCTGAATCGGAAATATGCGTTGAAAGGTGACGCACCCAGCTTAAAGGTACTTATTTCGAAAGACGGGTAAACAACACATAAGAATAGATGATGGGAATGAAGGAACTGATTGCGATTGCCGCAAGGAAGACGATGATTCCGACCGGGGTCATTAAGAACGCCGCAATTAAGGCAACAATTCCGCCCATCAACATTAGCGGACCACCTAAACGGTGCGTCTTTCTCCAAATTTCTTCATTAGCGAGCGTCCAAGGCGTTCGAATTCCGAACGTATAGTTGTGCTTCACCTGCGTTAAGAAATTCCCCATGACAGCAAACAACGCGCCAAGCGGAATCATCGTGATTTTTTGAATATTCAAGCTATGGCCTAAATTAACGAAAATGACCGCCCAGCCTACAACAGCTAAAAGTATGGTCACCCCGAACCGCGTCGCCTCAAAAGCCGCAGGAAATTTCTCGAAATTCGCTTTCTTCGGATCAATAGACCTCATAACCCGCATGAATAACGGCAGCAGACCTAGTAAAACCAACATTAGCAGCGACATTTCTTTGCTCATCGTCCCGTTCACTTCATTATTCATGCCAAAATGGCTCGCCATCGTGTCTGGAAGACGGTTATAGAGAAGTAAGCCTCCTACCGCCGGGGAAAAGCTGATCACATATAGTGAAATTTCCTTCCATGTTTTCATGACTGTTCCTCCTGATCTTTTCTATTAAGTATGTTAAACATCCATCCGATGACGTCTTCAACAACCGTGGTGTGCAAGGTATACATGATATGTTGTCCCTGACGTTCATCAAGTACTAGTCCCGCCTGTTTAAGCAGGTTCAAATGATGCGATATGCTCGGCTTACTAATCTTGAAATGATCAGCTATATCACCAGCATTCATACTTTTTTCTCGGAGCAGTTGTAAAATTTCACGACGAGTTGGGTCCGCTAGCGCTTTAAATGCCTCATTCAAAATGTGATCCCTCCTTATTTAGATATTTATCTAAATATATAATAAATATACCTTTGATTACCCAACCTGTCAATTGGCGTATGCCCTTGCTGCTTTGGCTATTAAACGCTCAGGGATTATAATAGTGAGATCATACTTACATCACGCGTTAGACAGGATGAATCCATATGAACGATAAAATTGTAATGCCCATTTGGACAATTGGCTTGTTCATCGTTGTCATGAATACGACGATGTTCAACGTCTCGATCCCCAGTATTATTCAAGATCTCAGCATCACTGCGGATCTCGGATCATGGGTCGTCTCCAGCTATTCCATTGGCTATGCCTTATCAACCGTTCTATACAGCAGACTATCCGATGTGGTCGCAATTCGTAAGCTCTTAACCGTCGGGCTAATTATCCTTGGACTATCCTCTTTGTTCGGATTGTTCGCGCGGGAATTCCATACCTTACTCGCGGCCCGTATTCTACAATCCGCAGGCGCTGGTGTCATGGCCGGCCTTGGACTGGTACTAGCCAGCCGCTACATCCCGATTGAACGTCGCGGCTCAGCGATTGCGATGATTTCCGCGGGGAGCGCCATGGCCTTCGGGCTCGGTCCGATCGTTGGCGGCTTCATCAGTGAATATTGGGGCTGGAATGGGTTGTTCGCCATTACCTGCCTGGTCTTAGTCATTCTTCCTATTCTCTTACGATTGCTACCCAAAGAGCAGCCCGTAGCGTTCCGTTTCGACCTGCTGGGGGCGCTATTGACGGTGGTCAATGCCGCGTCCTTACTTCTCGCCGTTACGCAGCTTTCTGGCGTGTGGCTTACCATTAGCGCCCTCTCCTTTGTCGTGCATGTCTGCCACCTGCGGCGATCAAGTGACACGTTCATTAATCCCTTATTACTGGCGAATCCGGCGTATCGGAAGCTTGTCGTGATCGGGTTCTGTATCTTGGTCTTGAACCTTGGGAATCTATTTCTGATGCCGCTCGTACTGGCCAAGGTGTTTAATCAGTCGGCAATGACCATCGGTTTAACGATTGCGCCAGGAGCGATATTATCCGCGTTCCTTACGCGCTTCGTTGGCCGCTGGATTGATCGCTTCGGCAATCTGCGATTCCTGCTTATCGGGCATGGAGTCTTATCCCTGGTGATGATCGCATTCTCGACGTTGCTTGGTGCTTCGTCCCTAGTTATTCTGATCGGCTATCTTTGTTTCTCACCAGCATTTTCCGCGACGATCGCGTCGTTGAATAATGAGACTTCACGCATCCTGCCGAAGCATCTAATCGGCTCTGGCATGGGTTTGATGCAGTTGATCCAGTTTTTCGGGGGATCGATGTCAGTCGCGATATGCGGCATTCTACTTGAAATCCAGCGGAATACGACGCTCCTTCATTCGTACAAGCATGTGTACGGTTTGTTAGTTGTGGTTGGACTTTGTTCCCTGGGGATGCTGCTGTGGTATAGGCTATCGGGGTTACGGACCGCGCGTCAGATCGGATAGTGGATCGCCTGCTTGCAAACACTTTTTGACTATTCAGCACAACTTATTATCCATTTTATAGTAGAACATACTAGGTGATTGAAATGGTGCCATGAGGGAGTGATTGACGATGTGGAAAAAGATTGTAGCACATGGGCTAGTCGGTGTAGGCTTGCAACTCAGTCTTGGGATTACTTCGGGGAACGCCTACGAATATGCAGATACACCAACGGAAGTCGCGGACGGGGTCCATATTCCCACAAAGCTAACCCTGCTTGAAGACATTCCTTATTATGTGATCCCGAATGCACTGCTGAACAAAGCAGAGGGGTCCTTCTCCCCCCAGACCGTTGAGGTCATTGAGGCCGAAACACACTGGTCAGGAGCATGGAATTGGTGGAAAATACATACCGACGTCGGAGATCGATGGATTAAAACCGCTCCTTGGCAAATCGAAACCCCACCGCCACCGACGATAAGCTTGATGACCGAAACGCCGCTATATGCGCAGCCATCGGAAAAAAGCCAGCCTACAGCAGCCCTTTCCCCACAGGAGGTCCGTGTCGTTGATGCAGAGAAAGGTTGGTTCAGGAATAGCTCTGGTGGAAGCGAAGATATCAATCCGAAGAGATGGCTTAAAATTCACACAACCTGGCTGGGGGATCAATGGATTCATTTGAATCTAAATCAGATTGGCACCTTCCAACCAGCAGATCAAATGAGCTATTATTCAAATTTATACTATAACCTTACGCCTCAATATGATTATCAAACCTATCCAACTGACGGGACTCTTTCGAAACAGTTTGTGCATGTAACTGGTAAATTTCGTACATTGCTCGGAACCTTTTATCAACTTGAAACAACCGATGGTCCGAGATGGACATTTGGTAGCGGACAACCGATCACAGCCGAAACAAAGATCATTCAACGAACACATCCAAGTGCGCTGTACAGCTATCCATCCTCCCAATATGAGGATGAGCCTAAGTTAGTTCTTACGGGAGACTTGCCTGTCTTTGAAAAAACGTATAACGAATACATCACTAATTATGGCTATGACGGTGACTGGTATCACGTTCGAACCGAGCAGGGTGAAGGCTGGTTTAATCCTACATTTGCCGAACCTGAGGATGCTGTCGCTGAGACCGCAACCATCCAGCTTAACTCACCTGTCACGGCGCTTTTTCAATATCCAAATACAGGAATTATACGCAATCATGGACAACTCGGTCCACAAACTCTCCGTCCAATAGCCGCTTGGACCGACCCGAATGGTATCCGGTGGTTCCAGATAGATTCTTTCGTGGGTAGGGCATGGATTCAGCTTGTTCCCAATCTGGATAGGGTAGTCCTGAAGGACCGCGAATTGGATATGGAAATCCAAGGAAATACCTCCTATCAAGGGGCTTTCTATCAAAATGAGGAAGGTGCCTATACCCACGGCAGTGAATCCATTGGCTACGACGACAAGCAAGGTGAACCTTTCTTGGATACTGCCTTTCTAGCAGGTATGTATCATTACGAGCTAACGGGTCCCGATGTCGCAGGTTGGTGGACGTTAACGAACGATTCCGGTTATGCTTTTCAAATAAAAACGGGCGAACTTCAGGCTAGAACACTCTGGGACGGTAAATTAGCTAAACAGCTCAAACTTGCCTCATCACCTGTTTCTCCAAACCAGCAGGGCACCCCATACCTCAGTCTAACCGATATTAGGACTTTGCTTGGGGCCACCACCAACGTCAATACGGGCTATAATGATAGCAAGGTTATCACTTTAAGTGCACGCCAGTATGAGATTGCTCATCTACAACTGCCTCCTATTGCCGGTGATAATCATTGGCATATGTCAGGGCTGCTTTATGATAATCGTTATTTCGATAGCGGCAGCATCGCTCAAACCTTACAAATCTCGGTTAAGAACCGCGATTCCAACGAAACAACCACAACCGAACAAGTTGCCGCGATGAAATTACTTTATGATTTGAGTTATCATTATGGGCTTTATGACATTTCATTGGATCAACCACTTAAGCCAGGGATGAATCATTTGACCGTTAGTTTCAAAGTGGGGGAACGGATTATTTTACAGCGTAATTGGGATATCATGGGTACTGCGAAATAGCCGTATGTACAAGAAAGCAGGTTGCCGAGGCAACCTGCTTATTTCCCTTTATAGATTTAACCCTGCCTCCACTCACGCTTTAGCATGCCATACACAATAAGGTCGATGTAATGATCGTATAGCCACGCGGAATCGCGAATTTGACCTTCCCTCGTAAACCCTAACTTTTCCGGAATGGCTTGACTCTTAAAGTTGTTTTCCCCACATCTAATTTCAACTCTGTTCAAGCCAAGCTCGTTAAACGAATAGTCTACCAGCCGTTGAGTGGCTCGCGTCATGATACCATGACCTTGAAAGCCTTCCCCTAACCAATAACCAAGACTAGCGCAATGATTTGCCCAATTAATCGGGTGAAATCCGATACAGCCTGCGAACTCCCCTCTGAACCAAATGCCAGCTGTGAAGCCATTATTGGATGCCTCTTGATTTTGACAGTGCTGTATAAAAGCTATGGAATGCTCGCTATTCTGCGTCGCATCCACCCATGGCAACCATTCTCTCAGGTACGCTCGACAGCTTTCGGTTAGTGCAAATAAGGCTTCGGCATCCTTCGGTTCGAGTGTTTTGAGTGTAAGGTCTGCGTCAATTGCTATGATCATATAATCTCCTCCTCATACGTCTGCAAGGATAACTTAACCCTCTCAGTATACTACAGAGCCGCCATCAATCGTTGTCGCTCCTCTGAACCTACGAGATGGATCAGGTGCGCAATCACTTTCTTCTGTTCCGGATTCAATCTAGCAAATACCTTAGGTTCCGCATGACACAATTCACGAATCGCAGCTTCTAGCTCGTCCCGGCGGCTCGCCGCCTCAGGATCACCTGTGAACGCTGGAAACGCCTTCGCTTCAGCAAATTCCTTGATGACGGCATCGGATAATTTCCGCAAATAGGGCTTCCTTTTCTCACTAATAAACGTGCCCAGCTCATCTATCAGAAATTGAAAGGCATCGCTTTTTCGACTCGCACCGAATGTAAACGACTGCTGTCCGCTAGGATCTTCACTACTAAAATCAAACTGATCAAATAGCTTACTCTGAATATATAAACTATGGTAAAAGGAATCCCCTTTATTGTTAAACGTCGTTGGCTGTTTATGCTGCTCTTTCTGCTTCGAATCGATAAAATAGAGCTTCGAATATTCATGATTCATCCGATCTTCCCAACGAATATACGTGATGCGAAATTTCGTTTGGGACATCGGATGAACGGATGTAAAGGTCTCTTTTTCCGCAATCAAGCTAGCGTAGTCCAACGGTTCACCATTAATACGAATAGCGAAGGGCTTGTCCGCATGCAGCTCCAAGAACCATCCAAATTCTCTGCTCAGAAATGCCAGAAAATCCTCAACCACGAACTCCTTGATGATATTGTTAAACGTGACAATCGTCCCTCTGTCCTTATCCGTTAAATCAGGCTTCGTCACGTGATAGGCATCCAACCTTTTGGCATGAATGTGAATGTTATACGTGTTTTTGAGCAGGAGACCGTCCTCATACGTAGTTTGCCAAATGGCCTCAGAAGCAAAATGGTGGAAGGTTAAGCGACCTATCCCATTTTTACCGTGCATAGCTGAGGTCGTTCTGCCCCGTTTATCAGGATCCACACCCTTCTCGGATTCATAAAAAGGCGTAAACTTCCCCTCTAAATCTTTGAGCTTAATGCCATAGCCATTGTCTGCAATCACGATTTGATCTACACCGTCGAGGATGTTTTTATGAAGAGTTATGTCTACCGCCGTAGCCTCAGCGTCGAAACCGTTCCAAATGTATTCGGCAATAGCTTGCAAATAATCAAACTTACGAAGCGCTTTTTCGATACCTTTTGAGGATATTTTTATGTTGTTCATGGCGATCAACCCTTTCTTCATATAGTCAGCTCGTACTCATACACTTATCATATGGCAAAAAGCACATTTCGTATGTCGATTGGTGTCCTCTCGCTACAAGTGTTTTTCGACAAAAAAACTGACACCCGGGTGTCAGCTTCCAAATTTCAATTCAGCTATCGCTTTTTTGTATGTATCGATTCTTTCATAGTCTTGGCGGGTCGGATGTTCAATTCGACTCAGATCACAATTATCTTCCAAGTCCAAGAGCTTCACAGACGAGGCTAATGGATTTACTTTGATTCTCTTAATGAATCCTTCGTAGGATTCATCTGGCCTTCTAGTAAGGCAATCCAGCGCTTCAAGGATGGGTAAGCTAAAGCCTTCTTTTTTCAAATCAAATAGGGTAAATGTCGAATCCTCCACAACATCATGTAACACAGCAACTATCGTCTGTTCCGTAGTTTTCGCCATACTAGCTAATCGGATTGGATGCAAAATGTAGGGGTTTCCCCCTTTATCGACCTGACCATCATGTGCCTTAGCCGCTATTAAAATTGCTTTCGTTATAGTGCTCATGGATGTCTCCCTCTCACATGGATCGTGAAATAGCTTTTCACCATTTATAGCATAACTCTCGATTTTTGGATAGTTGCTTCCTACTAGAGATCCTTGACCATTCGCCAGACAGGATTAGGTTGATCCTCCTCTTTTTCCAATACGCGAAAGCCACATTTCTCGTACAAATGCAGAGCCCGCAGATTCGTCGGCGCCACTCGTAAATGATAGGATTTTACGGCATATTTCTCAAAGAAACCTTCCGCATACGCGATTAACTGTCGTCCGTAACCTTTCCCTCTGTATGACGGAATCAGGTAGAACAAGTTGGCATAGCCGATATAGCTGCCCTCATGAAGAACAATTTGAAGCTCCAATTGACCAATAGTTTGTCCATCTTCTTCGATCAGCACGAGTCCGTCTGGAAATCGTAAAGCGCGAGCTGCAATCCTTCTGACATATTCGTCCTCATCACCGAAACCTTCTTCACTTCCGAAGCTTATGACATAGGAATCTTTACGAAACGCAATAATCGTTGCACGATCCTTCTCCACATCAATCGTTCTAAATTTCATATAGCGCCTCCTATTGTCATTCTATCTGCAAATTTTAAGCTGATTTTCAGGTTGTTTTCTCTATTATTTCATAATATCATCGTATAATGACAACGTGGACTAAAAAAATAGGAGTGATACATACACGTATGAATATGAGAAAACTAACCGGCATATGCATCCTCATCCCAATTCTGCTTGCAGGATGCGGGAATCAATCTGACACCCAAACCGCAGCGGCAGACACCTCGCAGCCAGTACAGCAAACGGAGAAGGCAGCGGGTGACGGCCAACAAAACAACCAACAAAACCGCCCTGCTATGGATCCAGCGCAGAGACAGCTCTTCAGTACTTTCCAAATGCTGATGATGCTGGATAGAGCGGATGGGTTGACCATCACGAAGGAGCAAGCGCAAGCTATGCTGCCTGTCGCTCAGGATATCGTCACGAAAAATGAGCTCAGCGATGACAATAAAACCAAGCTGCTTGCCAAGCTGACAGATGCACAGAAGGCATTCCTGACAGATGCAGAGTCACGTATGACTAATCGCGGGAATGGTGGCAACGGTGGTCCTAACGGACAAGGTAATTCCGGACAGAATGGCCAGGGCCCTGGCAATCGGAATGGCGGTTCAGGCGATGCAGGCAAGGCTCAGAAGCCAGATGCTTCCGCTCAACCTAAAGCAGACGGTACAGGAAATGGTCAGCAAGCTGGCGGCCAAAGACCGAATGGTGGTGCCGGCGGCGGTAATGCCAATGGCGGAGGCCAAAATGGCGGAGGCTTCGGTGGCGGTAATCGCCCTGCAGGCGGGCAAATGGGAGACTTAGGAAAGCAGTTTGTTGAACTGCTGCAAAACAAGGTGAAATAAGTCGAATATTTCCGAGGAAATGAAGAAGACCTCCAATACCACAATGTGTGGGTTGGAGGTCTTTCACTTTACTATGATCTTAAGGCCTGAATAACCTGCTCTGCATTCGCTTCACCGGTGGCAACCTGCTCAATGTGCTCTGCAAACATATCACACATGTATACGTAAAGGGTAAGAATCTCCAGCACTTCGTCACTTTCAAACGTACGCGAAGCCGATAGGCTGTACACATAGCGGTAATGGATCTCGCCTTCCTCGTTAACACCAAAATGACCTATTGGCAAGCGCGTATTAATTTCTAGTAATAGCGCGGCTACGCCTTCACGAGCACCTGCTTCGAGATGAAACGGCAGTGTACTGTAGATTTGCAGCAGTTGAATAGCAACAATTTCGTCATCATTCAACGGTAAGAAGCTAAAGTGAAGGAATCGATCTCGCCCTTTACTGTCCTCTTGAAACCCTGCCATTAGTACATGCAGCGGAATAGCTTCGGATTTTTCTAATAAATTCGTGGCAAGCTCTGCTTCATCTAAAATTTCTTTCAATTGCCCTAACTGCGCCAAATGACGCGCATGTGCAAGCTCTGTCAGCATGTCTGTTCAATCTCCTATTCTCTCTTGCCCATCGCTTCAACAATGGCGCTTTTCAGCTTAACTGGATCGTTCTCGAACTGATACAAGGCTTTAAGGCTGATACCAGCTGCTTCTACGAAGCTCTCTACTTGTTTGTATCGCGTAACTACAGCTGCGTCAGTTTCGTTATATACGGGGAGCTTCATGAACATATTTGGTTATACTTACGGACCTGACAGCCTCTATTACATGAAATATGGACAGTTTCGATTTCTAACGGACACATGGGGCGCTATTTACTCGTTTGTGTGTCCTAATGTACCTTTCGAAAGAAAATAACGGCTTTAGTGTCCGTTAAGAGGGGCTTGGGGGCTTGGGGGCTTGTGCCACTTCAACCTACTCCACTTTCACTTGATCAACCTCATCGTCACCTAATTGACTAGCGAATAACTCAATATCCTCCTTGGTTAAAGGGGTAACGAGCGCAAGCTCCTTGGACCGCGCCGTATCAAGCTGCACCCGCGCTTCCTTCGTTCGACCGAGTTTATGCAGCGTTTGTGCATAGAAATAATAGGACTCCGCGTGCTTAGGCGTTTTCGCGATCACCTTGGTGTACATCTCATCTGCTTCATCCAGACGACCGAGCATATAATAGTTTTGCGCCAAGTTATCCATAATGGTCAGATCGTTGTCATTATAGTCATAGGCCTCGAGATTATAGGTAAGCGCTGCCTCTAAGTCCCCATGCAAGATTTGGAAATAACCATAATTCCCATAAACCAGCGTATTCTTGACCGACTGCGCTAACTCCTGCAACATGCTGAAAGCCTCGTCCCTTTTGTTCTGCAGCCAGTATACCGTTGCCACGTTGAGCTTCGCTTGCATACGAATTTCCGAAGCATTCGACTTCTGCAGGACCTCTTCGAACATTTGTTCAGCCTTGCTAAGATCACCTGTTTTCATTAACAAATAGCCATAACCAATCTGCTGTTTCGGCAGAAAGGCTTTGGAAAGATACGCTTTTTCCATCCAAACCAACGCTTGTTCACGATCACCCTTCATATAGGCCAGATTGCCCCTCTGAGCATACAAGGCAGATCGGTTCACATAAACGAAATAACCTAGGATACCCACGATCGCAGCTACTCCCACTAGCCAATTAACCTTAAACCCCATGAAAATCACGACAAGCACAACAATAATTTTAAGAATACTTCTAAGGATAGGCGGCATGCATATAACTCTCCTTTTCAAACTCTAGTAAGTTAGACACATTGTACCAAAAAACGAGACACTTCTCCTAACTGAAATAAACGGCTACACATTTCAAAAAAAAGACCGAAATACCATCTGCTGTTCAGATGACCTCAGTCTCATTAAATCCTACGGCAAAGCTAATTTTCCCATGATCGTCTGTCTTTCCGCTCCCGTCGCTGCAGGAACATTGTTCGGCTCACCTTGGATGAATGCATTGCCTAACAAGGCAAATAGCATCGCTTCCTTCGCATCGGCTGATATGCCGAGCTCGTCTGAGGTGAGAATGGTCTGCTCTGGCAGCAGCTCACCAAGCATGCTAAGAAGCGTGCGATTATGAGCCCCGCCTCCACTAACAATCACTTCCGCAATGTCACACTGTGGCAAAATAAAATCCTGATATCCATGAGCAATGCTGTGTGCGGTAAAAGCTGTCGCGGTCGCAACGATATCCTCCTGTGGAAGACCTCGTTCCAAAGCGGATGTCAGCCATGCCGCGACATAGCCTTTTCCGAATATTTCGCGCCCTGTCGTTTTGGGAGGCGGTTCTTGAAAGTATGGATGTGCGAGCATGTCCGTTAGCAATTCCTCATGCACCTTGCCTTTAGCTGCCCAATCTCCATTGGCATCGTACGACATTCGTCCCTCGGATAGCTCGTACACCACTTGATCCATGATCATGTTTCCCGGACCGGTGTCAAAGGCAATGATCCCGCTGTCACCAACTGGGATGGCTGTGCAATTCCCGATACCGCCTATATTTTGAAGGATCCGTCCTTTGTTCGCGTCCCTGAAAAGCAGATAGTCACCGTATGGAACAAGCGGCGCGCCTTGCCCGCCAACGGCGATATCCGCTGTCCTGAAATCACCAACGACAGGTCTGCCGGTCCGTTTGGAAATGACAGACAAATCCCCAATTTGCAGCGTTGATTTGGGCAGAAAACGATCCACTTCATCCGCTACAGGGATGTGCCAAATCGTCTGCCCATGCGAGGAGATGAGATCGATGTCCGCCATCTGCATGTTCGCCGCAGCCACTGTTTGTATAACTGCATCTGAGAAACGCTCTGCTACGGCGAAATTCATGCCGCATACTTGCGCAACATCGGAATGTTCGATGGTGCACAACAGCTTGAGTTTCTCCCGAATTTCGTCTTCGTAAGGAATGCTTTCAAAGTGAAGCAACTCGATTCTCGTATCCGCTCCGCGTCCCTCCATGCGGACGATGGCCACATCGATACCATCAAGTGAAGTGCCGGACATAATCCCTGCAATGGTCAGTGATGTTTTATTCAGAAGTGTTCGAAGCAAGACGATTCATCTCCTTGGTTTCTACTACCTTTGAATAAGAATCATAGGATTTCCACACTCGGTAATTCAGTTTTTCGTAAAAAGCTACAAGCGTTGTCCAATCGATGACGATCTTTTGGATACTGCGTTCTCTGAGGAAATGAACACCTGCCTGAACAACCGCCAGCCCATAACCTCTCCCTCGATACGCAGCGTCGACACCTAGAGGACCAATCCCTCCTAGCTCATCCTCAAATAACGGCGACCAATATACGTTCTGAGCGATGATTGGCGATGAACTGTCGTTAATCCGGCAAAAACCAATAATTTGGCCTTCCGTTTCGACCACAACAAACTCGCGCCCCGTCCCCCCGAGCTCAAAATAGCGAATAGCTTCATATTCCCATCGTCCTGGATAGCAGCGCCTGAAAAAAGCAAGCAGCTCGTTCTTCTCATGACTCTCCAACAGCCGATACGAAACCCCTTCCTGTTTAGGCAATTCGCAGTCTGAGTTTTCGTCATAAAGTGCCAGCAGATCATTTTCCACACGATTGTCGTCCTTATAGCCCTTAGATTCGAGCCATGTGCGTACTTCAGGGTATACTTTAGGGATTCCTGGGAAGTAGTGCCACGGATCGCGACCGATCAGGATTTTCTGAACGCCATGCTCCAAAAGAGCCGTTTCAGCCCGTTTCAGCAGCTCGCTTCCAATGCCACGATTGCGAAAATCCCGATTAACCAGCAGAACCTGAATCCAGCCCGCACCAGCTCCCAATACGAAATCTCTATGCTCCTGCCACAACTTTGCAACGATAAAACCAACTACTTTCCCGGATACCGCTTCAACAGCAATCCAAGAACCGCTCTTTGATACGTTGACATCGACAAAGCTGTTTTGCCTGAGCAGTTGTTCTTGCATCGGAAACTGATCGCCAAGCTCTCGGTTCCACAGAAGGCATAATTCGGTCAGTCGATCCTCCGATAATGGTACATAGTTCATTCGAATACCTCCAAAACTAGTCTGATTGAGAAAGAATGAGATTGTGCAGCCTCGGCCGAATCCGCAAGATGTGTTCCGTTCGACCGAAATGAACCCGATTGGTGAGCAATATGATTTGCAAATCCCGCTCAGGATCGAACAAAAGACTAGTACCTGTAAACCCAGTATGCCCGAATGATTGCTCGGATACATAGTCACCGCCGAACCAGAAGCTTCTCGGATTTCTAAGTGACCAACCGAGACCTCGGAATTCTTGGTCATACGGCGTAAAGTTACGGGATGACAGCTGGGAGGCTGCCCTAGAAAGAATGCGCCTCCCTTTAAAGACGCCTTTCTGCCGAATCATTTCAGCATAATTCGCCAGATCGTGAACCGTCGAGAATAACCCCGCGTGACCGCTTACGCCATGCATAAGCTCCGCTTTTTCATCGTGAACAACGCCTGACTTGTACGCTTGACGATGTTCCGCAAACTCAGTTACCGCATAGCGCGTATCTTCGAAGGTCGGACGAAAACCAGTTTCCGACATCTCCAGCGGTTCATAGATCTCCCTTTTGAGATATGTATCGAACGCTTCATCAGTCACGGATTCAATGATAAGGTAGAGCAATATCATACCAATATCGCTATACACAACCTGTGACCCTGGGGGATGAAGCGGCCGTTCGTTTAAGATAAGATCGACCAGCTTATCCCGGGATAGATGCATCATCCCTCTTATGCCCGGAATATCTGCCTTAAGCCCTGAGGAATGTGTAAGCAGATGAACGATTCGGATGGGTTCACCTTGCATTAGACGAAATTGCGGCAGAAAGACTCCGATCGGATCCGCCAAAGAAACTTTACCTTGATCCATTAACTGAAGCACCGCTGGCAGCGTTGCAACAACTTTGGTCAGCGAAGCCAAGTCAAAAACCGTGTCTGTTCTCATCGGAGCAGCTTCTGGATACATGACGCGATTCCCAAAAGCACGCTTCAGCAGTTCCTTCCCATTTTGAGCTATGTAAAGTACTGCACCAGGTAGATGTCCTTCAGCTATTTCATGTTCGATGAATGTGCTAATCTTGGCGAAGTCCAAATTGGACATATCGTGCTGAGCTCCCTCCAAGTAAGTTAGTCGAAAAATTGACTTACAAGCCTTCAGTAGCCCTGACGCGCTCCTGTAAGTCGAAATATTCGACTTGCAAGACTCCAATAGCCCTGGCGCGTTCCTGTAAGTCGAAATATTAGACTTGCAAGACTCCAATAGCCCTGACGCGTTCCTGTAAGTCGAAATATTCGACTTGCAAGACTCCAATAGCCCTGGCGCGCTCCTGTTAGTCGAAATATTCGACTTGCAAGACTCCAATAGCCCTGACGCGCTCCTGTTAGTCGAAATATTCGACTTGCAAGACTCCAATTAGTCTGGCGCGCTCCTGTAAGTCGAAATAATCGACTTGCAGCTTCCATTATTGTCCGCCTTCCCATCTCCAGCCTGCAGGATAGTCAGCGCCAAGCGATACCGGCAAGCGGCCTTGCGGTGTCACAATTCCGAGCAGAGCACGCGCCGTACTATTTAGCGCTAACGGTCGGCTTTCATAAGCCGCGATGAACGTCGCTACGTCTGGGAACTCCAGCAGGTCGTACGGCACGCGCAGCGCGACAACGACCAGCGGCTTGCCGAGCGCTTGCAGTTCGCGCACCAGCTCGACCTGCGCAGGATGGAATCGGGCGTTATACGTCCCGATGACGATCTGCTCCGCGGCTTCCGCATCCGCAAGCACCGCTGCGCGGAGCTCATTCACCTCCGCAAGCGGAAGCACGCGATCGATCACGTCCAAGCCGTGCTCAGCCAGCGCAGCCCCCAAACTCGCGACGCCCGCATAGGCTTCGTCGACGCCCGACGAAACGGCTGCGGCCACGGTGACCGCTAGCGTCCGAACGCGCGGTAGCGGAAGCAACTGCTGCTCGTCCTTGACGAGCGTAATGCTCGCTTCGCTGAGGCGCTCCGCGACTGCACAATGCGCCGCGGTTCCGACCTCCTGCGCAGCTGTCGCGCTAGGCTGCTCCGCGATCACGCCGCGTCGCGCTTTCAGCGCAAGCAGACGGCGGACCGAAGCATCGATTTGCGCTTCGGCGATACGCCCTTCGCGCACAGCTTGCTCGATCGCCGCAATGGCACCAACCTGGAGGTCGCGGCGGTGGCTGATCAACACGAGATCAGCACCTGCTTCAACCGCCATGACAGCCGCAACAACCGTACCGTAATGCTCAGAGATCGCATTCATCTCCATGCAATCGGTCATGATGACGCCCTCATAACCAAGCTCCTCACGAAGCAGTCCAGTGAGAACAGCCTTGGAAAGTGTAACAGGCAGCTTGCTAGACTCTAAAGCTGGGAAGTAAATATGTGAGGACATGATTGCATCGACACCATTTTGAATGGCTTCTACAAAAGGTACAAGCTCAACAGCGCGAATCCGCTCTTCATCATGTGTAATCGTTGGCAAATCCAGATGTGAGTCCGTATTTGTATCCCCATGACCAGGAAAATGTTTGGCAGTTGCTACGACATTCGCATCCTGGAAGCCGCGCACGGCTTGGCTGCCATACTTCGCGACTAGCTCCGGCGACTCGCCAAACGACCGCACACCAATGACCGGATTATCCGGATTGTTGTTCACATCCAGATCCGGTGCAAAGTTCAAATTGATACCGAGCGAGCGCAGCTCCTTACCCGAAATAAGGGCCGCTTCATAAGCTCCTTCTGGACCTTCTGGACCGGCAGCCAATGCCATAGACCCAGGCATAAGGGCAACCCCATCGGTAATGCGGGCCACCATGCCACCCTCTTGATCGATGGAAATCCACAGCGGCACCGTACCGTTACGCTCCGCGATAGCCTGCAGACTGCCAGATAGCTCAGCAACCTGCTTGGTATTCTGTACATTCCGTGCAAAATAAATAACACCGCCGATACGCTGTTCCGCGATTAGTGCTTCCAGCGATGCAGACGGTTCCGTGCCTTCAAATCCGCAAAGAATCATCTGTCCGATTTTCTCCTGCAGCGACATCTCATGAATTTCTCTCATCTTTACTACCATCCCTCGTCACATAATCACTGCAAACGGTTCAGCGCCATTAGTGCGGCACCGCTAGCGGCATCTCTCTTTGGTGTTATACAGGTCATAGCTGGATAACGTTCTTTTAGCAAATCAATAAAAGCTGTCTGTATAAAGCTATTCTTCAGCAAAGCGCTCCCAGCTATCGCCAGAGTTCCATCCTGCATCGACAGTTTTTCCGCTACGGGGACGACCAGTTCGAGCAACGAACGAGCACTTTTGTCGGCAATAGCAAGTGCAGCTTCATCTCCAAGCTCGCAAGCTTTCGATAAAATAGGCGCCAGTGCAGCGATATCCTTCTTATTGGTCTGTTTATCATAGACAAACCCGATGATTTGTTGAATGGATGTCATACCTAACTGCTCAAACACCATCTTCGCAATCACCGTCTCCGATAAACGTCCATCATGAGCACGTACGACTGCTGAAAGCAGGTCCCTCCCTATGCTGTAGCCGCTGCCCTCATCATCGATGAGATAGCCGTAGCCGCCAGCACGATGCGTGTCACCAGCTTCATTTTTGCCGTAACAAATCGAACCTGTCCCTGCGATCAGAATGATCCCAAGTTCTCTGTTATGCGCGCCGCAAAGCGCAGTATCTTGATCTCCGGTTATGATCAGCCCACCCTCATAGCCGCATGCCCGAACACTGGATTCCAAACGAGTCGTAACCGTTGGATTGCTGATGCCAGCCGCCCCAATGCACACTTGTTCGCAATGAATTAGCCCATTGCATACACTAGCAATCATACGAAAGATCTCCTCTAGACTGGCCCCAACACTCGCCTCGTCCTGGCCATTATAGTTAATGGCTCCCGATGTAAACGTGTGGACGACGTTACCGCTCTCATCGACGATGGTTACTGCGGTTTTCGTACCTCCGCCATCTAGTCCCACTGCATATTTCTTCATATACGAAAGTCACCTCCTGATGCCCTCTAATACAGATGGTATTGCTGCTTTCTTCGAGCAAATTCACGGCTCTCCTCACGGAATTGTTCCAGCATAGCCGGAACGTCAACTTGAGTCTCACGATACAAGCTGTCACCGCCAAGCAAATCAATGAATGGCCTCGAGCCCTCTTTAAAAGGTGGCAAAAATGAAAATTGCTCATAATTTTTCTTTATCGTGAACATCAGATTAACGCCAACATCGATAGGACGAACCGCGCGCTTGTCGAGCACGTGAACTTGCACGCCTGCACATTGTTCTCCCTGAAATTTGGAAAATGACGGCTTAAAATAAACAGGACGGAACACGACGCCAGGCAGCTTCTTCTCATTCATTTCATCCGCTAACTGCTGCGCATCAATGAACGGAGCACCGACGATCTCAAACGGGACTGTCGTTCCTCTGCCTTCTGATAGGTTCGTTCCTTCTATAATACAAGTGCCTGGATACAGCAACGCTGTCTCAAATCGCGGAATGCCAATCGAAGGCATAATCCATGGACGCCCTGTTTCCGGGAACAGAATGTTACGGTCCCAGCCTTCACAGCGTACGACATGAAGCTTGCAATTCCATTGTCTTTCATCGTTCGCCATCACAGCAACTTCTCCTGGCGTCATTCCGTAGCGGACACTGAGCGAGTAGTTGCCGACAAAGGAATCGAAGCCGCTTTTGAGCACATTGCCTTCTACCGTTACCCCATCGAGCGGATTGATGCGATCTAGCACGACAAATTCTTTACCAGCTAACGCACAGTCTTCCAAAGCATAAAGCATCGTATAAAGGAACGTATAATAGCGGGTTCCCACGTCTTGGATGTCGTAAACGATGATATCGACCTCATCCAGCATTTCCTGTGTTAGACGTTTGGAATCCTTACGATACAAGCTGTAGACGGGAACTCCCGTCATCGGATCCAAATACGTGTCGACCAGCGCACCTGCGGCAAGATCCCCGCGAACGCCATGCTCCGGCGAAAACAAGGCCACTAAGTTGAACTTCTCATGAAAGATTTGTATGGTCGATACAAAATCCTTGTTTAATCCAGTAGGTGCTGTAATCAGCCCTACACGTTTACCTTCGAACAAGTGAGCATACCGTTCTATACAATCGATACCGTTTAAGATCATCGCTGCCTCCCCAAACTCGCCTTGATTTTAAAATGACTGCAACAAGCTCTATGTCTCGTTACAGTCATTTGGTATTTTTCAGTTTTATAATTCTGATTGGCGAATTCGCATCGTTTCTTCTGGAACCATGAACGTCTGCGCATATTCTTTTCTCGCTTCAAGTCCGCGTACACGCATCAGATGCTTGTAGTATTCCAAGTATTGAAAAGATTTGCTGCCAGTCACAAACCAATGTGTCGAAACAGCCTTCACCCATAGATCAAACGCCTCTTTAGGGAAATCGACATAGACGTAAGGACGATAGTCGACGGCATCCTCCCAGTTTTCGGCATAATACAATTTCGGAGCAAAGTGAGATGGCTTTTCCCGCTCAAATGAGGATAGCCCTGCGAAAAAGCGCGCATCGTTCACAATGCGGTGAGTCGTCATATGATCCTTATGCATGCTATTTTTAAAATGCGTGATGATCACATTCGGACGTACGTCACGAATTACATCGCACACGCGAAAGCGCATTTCTTCGTTATCTTGCAATTCACCATCCGGAATGTCAAAGACGATGGATTCCCCGCCTAACATTTCGGCAAATGTTCTAGCCTCATTCACTTTTTGAACACGATATTCCTTCATGTCTTGACCGGCAGGAACGCCACGTTCTCCAGCAGTTAAAGCTAAAGTAACAATGCGGTCACCCTTCAGAGAGTGGTGCGCTAGTACGCCGCCTGCCGTTAATTCCGCATCTCCTACGTGACCTCCGATAGCTAGAATGGTCATTTTTGACTCGCTCATTATGCAAACTCCCTTCTCATGACAGCAAAAAGTTTCACAGTTTGAAAACCTGCTCGTTCATAGATACGGATTGCGGGGTTCGATACACCTGTATAGAGCGACATGTAATCGGTCCCAATTTCCCGAAACGCTTCACATAGCTTATTAAATAAAATACTGCCCAAACCATGGCCCTCATGATCAGGAAGCACACCGATGCCCGCAAAATAACCCCGTCCGTTCGCTTGACGAATGACTGGGCCTGCGAAGCCAATGGTCTTGCCTTGATACGCTGCGATGACAACCGGCACACCAGATGCGGTCGCACCACCGATCTCCTTTTGCCACAACGGATTCCCAAAGCCCTCCAGCATGTCTTCCACACCAACGTGTTTAACAGGGTTAAACATCTCGACCGCATAACCCTCTGCACCTGCCTTAGCAGCTTTAGATAAGATTTCCTCCGTCATCTCGAATTCCGATAAATGGAGATACATGGCACATTGCTTCGCACGCTCTATATAGCCATTCTTCAGCAAAAACGCATAAAGCTTGCTTTCCACAGGTACACCAGGAGCATTGTTATGCTCATGGTTGGATGTTCCCGGGATATACCATGGCAATAACATTGGATTGAAAAAGAGGATGTCTGCTTGCTTTTTACCCAACTGTTTAAAGCGGTCTTCCAGAGCAGTTAATAGCATTAAATAATTGGCATCCGTATCAAAGCCACTTGCTAATACGATACAGGTGATATATCCGGCCACATCGCCTAGTGGAAGATCATCACCTGTACATCCACAAGCAAAACCAATGACTTCATCATCTGCCAGTAGAAGGAATGTATTCTCCCTATTGAAGTAAGGATTCTCCACAAAAATCTGATCAAAGCTTTGTTCTGTAAGCTCCTTATAGCCATCCTTCACCGCGGCTTCATTCCATAACGCGATGACGGCGTGACGATAGGAGTCTTCCCAAGTTGCCAGCATGCTGCCGCGACCTCCTTTTGACCAAAGCTTAGCCCTTCACCGCACCTACAGTTACGCCTTCCAAGAAGTATCTTTGTAGGCTAAAGAATAGAACAAACATAGGTAATGCCGAGATTGTTGCCCCTGCCATCATTGGCGCGATCATCGTTGTATTCGCAAATCGGAAGCTCTTGAGGCCGACCTGGATGGTTTGCATATCCATGGAATTGGTCACAAGCAACGGCCAGAAGAACGTATTCCAGCTCTCCATAAACGTCAGAATCGCCATCACGGCCAGAACCGTTTTGGACAAAGGTAGAATGATTTTCCCATATATTTGGAACTGATTGCAGCCTTCGATTTTGGCGCACTCCAGTATCTCGTTCGGTATGCTGCCCATAAATTGCTTGGCGAGAAAAATATTAAATACGGTAACGAAGCCTGGCAAAATTAATGCGCTGTACGTATTTTGTAGTTCAAACACGTTTACCATCAAGATGTATAGCGGCACAAGCGTCACTTGATGAGGAATCATCATGGAACCTAGCAGCAAAGCAAATAGAAAGCCTCTGCCTTTGAACTGAATCTTAGAGAACGCGTAGCCCGCCATGCTGGCAAAAATTACGTTCGAAATCATGACCGTGACCGCTACAATAAGCGAGTTCAGCAGCCAACGAATGGAATGCTCGTTAAAGTCGAAGAAGTATTTGTAGGACGCAAGCGTAAACTTTTTGGGAAATAGGGAGTACTCGATCTCTCCGACCGCAACCGGATCACTGAGCGATGAAATAAACATGAAGTAAATCGGAAATATCGTCGCCAAAGCAAAAAGTAGAAGGGCGATAAAAATGATCCCATTTCTAATCTTTTTTACTTTGGGATTGCCTGCGTGATTGCTATACAATGCCATTTATTATCCTCCCTCTCTTAATACTCGACGTCTTTACCCGCGTATTTAAACTGAATGAATGCAATGACGCCAATAACGAGAGCCAGTAGCAACGATTGTGCTGCTGCTTTACCGAAATCGAATAGCGTGAACGCATTATCAAAAATAAGTAATCCAACCATCGTGGTCGCATGGTTCGGTCCTCCGCCAGTCATCAGGAAGGCATTCTGAAACACCTGGAATGAACCGATGACGCCAGTGACCAATAGAAACAGTGTTGCAGGCCGCAAACAAGGAATGACGATGTGCCACAGCTTTAGGAAGAAACCCGCTCCATCAAGCTCTGCCGCTTCGTAATACGTTTCGTCAATACCAAGCAATCCAGCCAAGTAAATAATAATGCTTGTGCCATGACTCGAAAGCCAGGACATGAGTACCAGTGAGAACATCGCCGTTGCGCTTTGGCCTAGCCAGTTCTGATTCTCAAAACCAAAAAGAGCGATGATATGGTTCATAATACCGCCTTGCATCGGATCGAAAATCCAGAGCCAAACGACTGCCAATGCGACACCTGAAGCTACCATAGGCAAATAGTAAATGCCTTTGAAGAAGGATTGCGTTTTCTTCCTAAGCGGCAAAATCAAAATGGCAAGTACGAAAGAAAGAATCAGGTTAACAGGTACCGTCAAAATTGTATAGACAACCGTGTTCCGCATTGCTTTCCAAAACAACGGATCCGTCAATGAATTCACGTAATTATCGAATCCAATAAACGTGGAACCGAGCGGCCTGTATTTCTGCAAACTAATGATAAAGGCACTTACAACCGGGTACGCATGAAATAACACAAACACGATCAAAGAGACGGCAATAAAGGCATAACCCCAAATGGCATCACTTTGAAACTTCTTTCTTTTTATCGGCTTTGCAATATGGTTCATAATTGTCAAACCCCGTTTCAGAAACTCTCGCTTAAAATAGTTCGGATAGCCGCGCAGCATCTGCTGCACGCCTATCCGAGGGTCATACTGTCATCTTAATCTTTAGCAATTCCGTCTGCGCCGAACTCTTTGATCGCTGCAGCTTTTACAGCTTCATACATAGCTTCAGGCGTAACTTCACCTGCAAGAAGACCTTGGAATTTAGGAACGATCACTTCAGTTTCCAACTTAATTGCTTTTGCAGCCAAGTCTGTCGGAATATCGGTACGGTTTGGTGTTGCATTTTTAAGCATGTTATCTACTGCTGCGACATTGTCAGGGTTTCTATCAATCTTCATGCTCTCAGCAGCTTTTTTAGCGCTTTTCGTAATATGCGCAGCAAACAGATCATTATTCGTTTGAGCTGCAACATTACCGCTAGCCAAGAAGTAAGCCGCTTTCACAACATTTGCTTTATGCTCAGCAGTTGGTTCTTTTTTGCCGCGGAACGTCATGTATCCGTCAACGACTGTATTCGCTGAAGCTTTCGCACCTTGGAACGTCGGGGCAGGCAATACGATGTAATCAACCGGGATGCTGTCTTTCACTGCAGTTGCATCATTTGCTTTAAGTTTGGCATTGTTCGCCTTTGCCGAATTTTCAAATACAGCAAGACCTTTACCTGTGATCATCGTTTGCGCTGTCAAGAACATGTTCCAACGTTTACCCGCATCTACGGAGCTAAGCTCTTTCGGCATGGAACCGTCATCGATTAGTTGACGAAGATCTTTCAGCAAGCCCAAATAGTTTTTGCTTGTGTATGCATATTTCAAATCTTTGTTAAACGCGTAAGGCATACCAGCGTTCTTAGCCATAATACCCAAGTAGTCAACTGCGGCTACGCCTTTTACTGCAAATGTAAAGCCATAGCGCGTTTTACCGTTTTCAGTCACAACGCCTTTTTTGATTGCTTGACGGAATTCATCGTAAGTCCAGCCATTCGTCTGTACTTTTTTCCAATCAATGCCTGCTTTCTCCAAGAACTCTTTGTTACCGCCTAGTGCATGAACTTCCATGTAAGCTGGGAAGCCGTATAAACCTTTTCCGCTTTTCATGTAATCCAATGCCGTTTTATCGTAATCGCCCACCATCTCTGGTGTAGCTGCGTCTGTAACGTCCATCAGCAAGCCTTGCTCCAAATATTTCGGAATCGTCCCTGAACCACCGAAAGCGATGTCCGGAGGGCTGCCTGCATTCACTTGTGTATCCAACTTCTGCTTCATATCTTCCCAGCTAGCTGGTTCGATTTTCAATGTTAGATTCGGATATTGTGCTGTAAAGTCTTTCGACAATTGTTCAAATGTTTTTTGGTAGTTCGGTGAAACAGGTGGAAGCAATGCTGTAATGGTGTCTTTCGCAGTGCTGGCAGCAGGAGCAGTTGTGCCTGCTGGTGTAGTCGTTTCTTTTGTACCGGAAGTACCACCACAAGCTGTTAGAGCCATTGTTAAAGCTACGACAGAAGCTAATACGGGTAATTTACTTTTCATTAAAATAGACCTCCTAATAATTTCAGTTATTTACACAACTTGAACAAAAGTACGTATGGCCCTCTTCAAACTACCCTCACACTGTGTTAGTGCTTCTTCCGCTTCCATTACTTCCATCCCGGTTTTAATCATCATTATGGCAAGTTTGCAGTTCATGGAAGCTTTCTCTAAATGAGTTATGGCTGTGGATTCATCCACCCCAGTCGCTATCCGAATGATGCGAACAGAGCGATCGTACAATTTGATATTACTAGCCTTCATGTCAACCATGAGATTGTTATACGTCTTACCAAGCTTAACCATTGTTCCGGTCGTCAACATGTTAAGAACCAGCTTCTGTGCTGTACCCGCCTTCAGACGAGTAGATCCCATAATCACTTCCGGCCCAACAACTGGCGCGATGCATACATCCGTAACAGGGACTAATTTGGAATTCTTGTTATTCACGACACCAATCGTTGCGGCACCAATTTCTTTCGCTTTCTTTAAGCAAGCTATAACGAATTGCGCACTTCCGCTGGCCGTAACTCCAATTACCGCATCCTTATCTGTCACTCCGCATCGTTCAATGAGGGCGACCCCCTCCTCAGCGTTGTCTTCAAAGCCTTCCACTGCCGTGCGCAATGCGCCATCGCCACCGGCGATATGGCCTTGCACCAACATTGGATCAATGCCAAAGGTTGGAGGACATTCAGAGGCATCAAGCACACCGAGTCTGCCAGAAGAACCAGCTCCTACGTAGAACATCCTGCCACCGTTTTTGAGAACTTGATGCAAAATATCAACCGCTTTCATGATCTGCGGTATTTCGGCTCCGACTGCTGCTGGAACCAACGCATCTTGTTCATTCATCATCTGTAGCATTTGTTCTGTTGAACATTCATCAATTGTCTGTGTCTTCTCGTTAATCTCTTCCGTAGTTAAACCCGATAAATACTCATCCATAGCTGTCCTCCTGCCTGCTGTACTCTTTACCACAATAGAAAGTATAAGTTTTCGGTTCCCGAAAACATCTTTCTATTTGGCGATAAAACCATCATCTAAACGCGGTCGCTCATCTGTGAATGGCCTCGATAGAGGTTTACTCACTGGTCTTATACTAACGAAAAATTTCACCTTGGTCAATACTTTTTGAAATTTTATTTTACTGTAAAATAAAATTCTGATTTTTTATTTCTTAAATTTCGACAAAAAAACGATGCCTTTATGGGACATCGTTAGTTTGTTCGATAAGATTATTTTCTATGCTTACTGCTGGCAATAATATCGTGCGTTTTGGCCAAATACTTCTTCACATGCTTATATTCACTGCTCGCTACCCCTGCAAAAAGAATATCAATCACCGTCAACATCGCGATACGCGAGCCCATAGCTCCACTTCGAATCGTGACCTCTGGTGTCGAAATACTAAGCACGATATTCGCATTATCCGCTAAGGCGCTTTTGTTATACTTGGTAATGGCGATGATCGTAGCGCCGTTCTTCTTAGCGATTTCAAGCGTATCCAGAATTTCAATGGTGCTGCCCGAATTCGATATGAAGATGGCGACATCACCTTTCCCAAGCAGAGTAGCTGCAGTAAGTTGACTGTGTCCGTCCGTATACGTGTGACACATCTTGTTGATTCGTGAGAATTTCTGCTCCGCGTCCATCCCGACTAAGCCGGAAGCACCGATCCCGAAGAATACGATCCGGTTGCATTCAACGAGCACTTTCACCGCGCGGGCAACTTCATTGCGATCAATCACACTGAGGGTATCTTCAATGGATTTGCTATTATTATGTGAGATATTGGAGATGATCGTATTGAGATCATCCCCAGGTTGAATATCCGTATATTGGTCCTTCTGCTCCTCATCCATCGACCCAAGTGACGCCGAGATACTTACGATAAAGTTACGATAGCCCTTATATCCCATCGTTTTGCAGAAGCGAAGAACAGAGGCATCACTCGTTTTGGTAAACTGAGCAAGACTCTTAATCGAGAGATGTGGAATCTCATCCAGATTGTCTAGTATATACTCAGCCACTAGCTTCTCTACGGGAGTGAGGCTGTCTTTCATATCGCGAATTTTGATTAAAATATTATCATTTATTGACATATTGGTTCCCTACTCACCATAGATTATCTTTGCTGAAATCACCTTCATCATACGGATAATTAGTCGAAAACACAAGATGAGGATGTAAAATAATTGTAAAATTATACCACGATAGACCCCTGCTATACTGATTTCTCAGATGCTTGATATCCTCCTAATACGAATAAGGCGACCTTCCTTGCTGAGTAAAGCGACAAGACAGCCATTGAACTTATGGCTGTCTTATCGCTTTTTATGTAACTTTTACTAATGGCCAGATTAAGGTTTTGAGAGTATCAGCGTAATGCAGAAGCGGAGCGGTTGAAGCCGTTATATAGCGGTGAAATTCCGAGTGCATTTCAGTTGTTTCTAATTCCGCCTCCGCTCGTTGAAGAGGCCAAGGCAAATGATGAATTTCACCGCGGTACAGTGTCCCGCTATGTGTTGTATATAAGCAATACCTTTCTGTCAACCATTCATCGATTGAGCCGGCAGATGCCCGATAAACATTCGATGTCGGTGCATAGAAGCCGGCAAATTCAGCATGCGGTGCAAAGCGATTAGTTCGCTTGCTGTTATAGCGCCAGCCTGCTCCTGATCTCTCTATCTGCATTTTCGCCCGATAATAAGGCAAATGAAACACTCCTCTAGCAAGTTGTACTGCCAACGGATTTGTCACATCCATGCTGAAGAAGTAAACTCCCGGCTTTCCATCCCTCACTACGTAAGTGCGTACATTGATTTCTGGAAAAGCGGATAAATAAGGAACAGATGGTAACCATCTTGGGCGTATTCCGCACATATAAAATGGCACGATCCCAATCCATGCGTAGCCGTCATACGTGTCAAGAGGCAAATGCTTCGGCAGATGCTCTTTCATAATGTTCGGCGGTACCGGCCAATGAGCGAAAAGTAGCCTCTCCCATGTTTGAGTCATGATCCAAGGATCGGCAGACAGAGGGTATGGCCTATGTTCGGTATGCTTAAGCAGATCGTGCACTGATTAGGGTCAACTCCTCTTGAATAACTTCTCACTAGTAAATCCATATACAACCCCATTTATGGCTATAGTGTTACCGTATTTTAAATCAATATTATCATCCATTACCCCTTTTCTACATCCAGTAGCAAGCTCCCTCTCTTCCGTTTTCTGTTAGCTTAACATTGAATTGATCATTCGCTCCTTGGGAACTTTCCTAACCCCGTGAGCGGTTAATGCCAAAAATTTCACCTCACTTATGGAACGGTTCACCGTAACAGGTTTAACTGCGAATTATTACATCCTCGGCACAAAATGTTTCTAAGTGCACGTTCGTCATATCAAGTATATTGTCAAAATTTTTAGAGTTGAAAAAGGCACCCGAAAGATCGGGTGCCTTCTTGGTAATGATGTGTATTTGCTAACTAGGGGTTACTTATTTCTTAGCAGAAAGCCACTCAGCCAATACTTTAATTTGATCATCACTAAGCTTTCCTTTGAACGCCATCATGCCGTTTCCGCCGTTCGCGATCTGGGTGTTGATTTGATCCTTGGATTTCGCTGTTCCGACGTGCTGCAAGTTCGTCTTGGCACCCATTTTACCTTCCAGGTCAACGCCATGGCACGAGATGCAATTTGCTTTATAGATCGCTTCTGCATCGGCGTTTGCCGATACGGTTCCTGCGGGAGCTTGCGTCCCTGCGCTAGTTGGGCTAGGAGATGCCGTGTTTTTATTACCCCCGCAACCCGAAAGCACCCAAACAACACTAATAAGCAATATCGCTATTTTTCTCATTTTTGAAAACCTCCTTGCTCTTTGTCATTAGCTTTTACAACGATCTGAACGTTCATTCATTGACTTTTACCACGTTCGGAACCCGGGCGATCCTGGCGACGAATGAGCAATCATAGACCATACAGGAATTGCGTAGGCAATCAATACTAGCACAATTGTAAGCCCGACCCAGACGCTCCACCGTTCATAAATAGCGGGCGGCTTGTGGCCGGTATCCTGTACTTTCCCGATTGGGAAGTCGACATGCTGCTCTGTTTTGGGCGCAAACAACCACAGATAAAGCGCAATAAACAGATACAACATCACGCCTATAAACAGAAGCATGCTCCCTATGCCTATCAATGTACGATACGGAGCCCAAGTTGAGACTACAGGATGATCCATATAAGTCGTGTAAGCAGTTCTTCGCGGTTCCCCTAATAACCCAACGATGTGCATAGGGATGGACATAAATAACATGCCGAGAGCCCATATAATCGTGTGCCAGATGCCTAGACGATTGGCGAACGGCGTAACTTTGCGGCCAGTTAGGGAAGGGAACAGCGTGTAACTGATAGCAAAAAATGTTAGTGCCACTGTCGATGCTACCGTTAAGTGAAAATGACCTGTGATCCATAACGTATTGTGCACCACTTGATCCAATTGGTAGCTGGCGTTGATTACGCCGCCTGCGCCAGCCGGTATGAAAATAACCATTCCGACAAAAGCAGCGAAAAATCGGGCGTCGTGGAAAGGAAGCTTGCGAAAGAAACCAAACAAGCCTTTTGCTCCTTTTTCCTTGCCGGCAATCTCAAAAGTCGCCATCATCGAGAAAGCCGTCATTAATGATGGAATGACGACGAGCATCGTTAGTACGACCTGCAAATACTTCCAAAACGATGAGATTCCAGGCTCCATTAATTGATGGTGAAAGCCGACCGGAATCGAGTAAAGGATAAACAAAATGAACGTCAACCGCGGCAGCGAGTCGCTGAATATTTTACCGCCGATGATCTGCGGTACGTTCACGTACCAGTAAATATAAGCCGGCAAAAGCCAGAAATATACGAGCGGATGGCCAAAATACCAGAATAGTGTCCGACTAAGCTCTACGTTGATACGGTCTGTCCAGCCCAGCGACCATGGGATCAATTGAAATACGACTTCCACAGCCACGCCAACTGTACAAATTAGCCACAGTACCATCGTTGCGACAGCCATGTATGCGAATAATGGGGACGGTTGCCCTCGATTTGCACGCCTCCACCTGCCATATGCCGCAAAAATAGCAAAGCCGCTCAACCAACTGCCGACAACCACCAAAGCCATTCCGATATAAAAGAGCGGATCAGCCTTAAGCGGCGCATAAAACGTGTACAGTACGCTTGCGTCGTTGCTAAGTATTTTTATCGTAGCCAAAATCGTACCTATCACCATCATATAGAAGCCTAGCCAAGCCGTCATGCGCGGTCCGCTCTGCAGGCTACCTCCAAGCGTTCTCGCAACTCCGGAGTAGAGGAACCCAATGATGAAGAATGTGGTGAAGATCAGCGCCATCATCACCCCGTGTACGGTAAGTAGCTGATAATACTCGATCGGCGCTGGCAAATCTATGTACCCTGTCCGCTGCAACCCCTGCAACAAGCCGGCTATAGCCCCGACAAAGATTGCTACAAATGAGACACCCAGATGGGACAGGATAAGCCTGCGATCTTTGGGGTTAAACATAAAACTTTCTTCACTATGTAGATTTTGCATACGTACTCCTCCGATAATAAATGGCGAATTTATTGTACAACCAGTTTCCCCATCATCATGTGATGACCAATTCCGCAGTATTCATGGCACAACATGGCGTAATCGCCGCTATTCTTGAAAGTATAGTCGAATTCGGTGATATGACCTGGAACGACCATAATATTCACATTTGTGTTGGGAATCAGGAGACCATGAACGACGTCAGGGCTTGTGATTTCAAAATGTACTTTAGCTCCCTTGGGAATAACGATCTCCCCCGGCGTAAACGCGAATACTTCGGCAACCATCGTGGCTCTGTATTCGTTAGGTCCGGTCTGCATTAGCGCGGGCTTATCGAAAGGAACCGTGGACTTCACTTTTTCGGCGTCAATCGTATGCATATGTCCCGGCGGATTCAGGCCCAGCGATACCCCCAAAACTCCGAGAATGATAAGAAATACAAAAATAGAACCTGTCCCGATTAACAGCCATAGCCGTTCATAACGAGGCAAATGATCAATCATCTGGCCTTTCCTCCATTCGAATACGTTTATTGTCTAACCCAATACAGCACGAAAATGACCACCCATGAAACAAGGATAAATCCCCCGATCATAAGAACCGAAGCAAAGGTCCCTTTCAGTTGCTCATCCTCGCCTACATCTTTGCGAGCTTCTTCCCGAGAACGATTCGCCATACTAGATGCCTCCTCTGTTATACAATTTCGATACTGTTACAATTTACTAATTCAACTGGTAATATACGGATGTACCGCTAATATCTCGCATAACGGAAAGAGGCCCCATTCGGGACCTCTTAGTTTGCGAGCGAAAAATCATGAATTTTTATTTACAAAAAAGTAGGCCGGACCTTTCAAACGATCTAAAATAATCAAACGCACTTCATTAGAAGGAACAACTTCCTCAAGTGTTCTTTGCATACACTCCAACCAAGCATCTGCCCGTTCCCTAGTAATTGGGAAAGGCGCATGCCGTGCTCTCATCATTGGATTACCATTTTTGTCTGTATATAAGGAAGGCCCGCCAAAAAATTGAGTTAAGAACTGAAACTGCTTTTCAATCAATGGTTGCATGTCCTCTGGAAATATAGGTGCAAGCAAAGGATGTGCCAGAACTTTTGGATAAAACACGTCCACAATCTTTCTTATTGTCATTTCTCCACCGATATAATCATACAGTTCCATACCTGTATTCGCCTCTCTTTCGATTCAACTAGGAACATTATACCCCTCTAGTTTACATGATACCTTCAACCAAAGATGTTATCTAAATCACACTTGCTTGCAAAATTATAAATAGCGGCCCTCTATCCATTCAAGCTTCGACTCTACTTCTTCCATCCCATACATCTTCCACTTACCACTTAAATTATGGAGTGCACATTCACCGCACTAAACTGCCCTTTGTTTGAAAGAACAAAAAAAGAGCTGCCGCAGCAAGCTCCTTCACTATCGTTACTCGTTATTTTAATGACGTACTGCCATCCACGTCAAAAAACTGGGTTTTTGTATAACTTACTTTTTATTATTTTTTTGTTTGGTTTAACATGTTTTGAAATCGTTCACGCTGCTTTGGACTTAATTTCGGAATGATTGTTTGCTGTTATTAAAACATCAAAACCGGCTCTTTTTAGGACTGGAGCCAGTTCAACAGGACATTTGAACAAAGAACCACGTGATTTCCGTCTCACTCCCCCTTTAGTTCCAGCGAAAGTGGTTTCAAGATTTCCTATCGTTAAGTCTGCTTTTTTCAGAATTGGAGCTACCTTTTCTAAAAGTGGGTCGAAAGAGTAAGTCCCGTTAGCTAGTTTAGCATCGGAAATGATGTATCGCCACCTTTGGATAAAGCGCTTGGATAAAATTCCTAATTCTGTGTAAACTATCTTCGATAAATTATGGAGGTGTTCAAGCTTGGCTGATAAAGGGAAAAATGACGATGAAAACGATTTTTATGAAGGTATGGCGGAAAAAGCCGACTTTATTCATGATCGACTAGGTGTTGAAGGACCTATCGGGTTAAACAATACTGTCGAAGAATATATGAAGGATGATGAGGAGAAGAGGTAATCTTCCCTTTAGGTTATAGCATTACAACATTTTTGTGCAAATCTGTAACCTAAGCATAAAGTTATTCAAACTTAAGGTTTATATATCTACAGTAAAAGCCACTTCTAAATTGGAGTGGCTTTTAAGCAAACTTTTATTTTATTGAACTCGTTAATTCAAGCTATTTTCGTACATTTGTATAAAACACAGCAAAAAAGAACGCTGCAATAGCGTCCTTTTCCATCGGAGAAACCGTAATTCGGAATTACGATTTTGCCTATAATACCCACCATTTTTTTAATATATCACATATAAAAACAAAATAATCTAAAGCGGACTTAATCTTTTCAAGCTGTTCAAAGCTCCTTCACTATCGTTTTCCTTTAGCTTAACAAGCCCTTCACTATATTTCTAAACGGATTAGTTCTATCTCCTTGCTAGTGCTACAGATAAGTACGCAAGGAAATACATACGGAGCGTAAGAACCCGTGCCTCCAAGGACTATCTTATAGTATTGTTCCTCTCCATTCTGGACTATATTACTACCCGATATTTTTATTTCTAGGACCTCAATTGCTGTTTTGGGTAATAATAATGCCTTAACTCTTTTACCTTCTTTCTCAATTAAACAGCCTTCTTCTATATGGGCAACAAACTTGGTTTCATCTTCACGAAAGTCTTCTGGGTTTATAAGATAAATTTCCGCGATTCTACCATCCCTCTTATAAAAATAATCACCATGTCTTTTCATGAAGATTTTCCCTATTATCTTAAAAAATCTAAACGTTTTACCATGAAAGGTACCATAAGCGAAAAGCAATATAGCAATTCCAATCACCATCAGATTCTTTAACGGTTCGTCCTTAATATACATAATGTAATCTAATGAAATATCATTAAGATTCCTTAAGTTATATGGGATTTTAGCCGTCAAAAAAATACTTGTAATCATAGCAATAAATATTTGCGACGCACACAATAGCCCAACCATATACCTTATCGGCCATACATTGATTTCCTCGCGAGAATTCTTGTTGTAGATATAAATAATTCCCATTTGTCCGAAAATCGGAATCAATAAGAAGTTGATTTTTAACAAGTAAATCGAAATTCCATAAACAATTCCTAAAACTAGAACTAGAAGAGATATTTTAAGTAGCACTATTAGCCAGTTTGTTTTTCTCTGTTCCTCTATTCCTTGACTATCCTTATTGATAAATTCAAGGTCACAAGGCTGCATGTTCATTTGTGACCTAATCGTTGAATACAACGTTTCAATATCGACGCTCGCAAATAAAGAAATAGGAATTCTGATTGAGAACATCCCTCCGTACATATTGTTTAATTCAGTCCAAAAGGATTGCTTACTTTTCCTTATCTTGTCTTTAAGAATTAGTCCAATAAAAGTATTATGACTTTGGGTAAACACCTGGACGTCATAGATTTCATTCCAATGAGCCTTCTTAGTCCCAAATGCAGCTGTAAACTCGATAAAATCCTGAGTTATCTTTAGGGATTGTCGCCGAAGGATACCTGCAAACACCCATGCGTATAGAAAAATAGATACTAATATAGTACAGAGCAACTTGAAGGCTATTTCTATATAACTTCCATCAGTTGGGAGAAATAGGAATGCTCCGAATATCCCAATTAAGAAGATGAAGAGTAGATGCATAGACCACTTCATTTTTGACCGTTGTTCAAACGGTAAGGCATAACTTCCATTCACCGGTTGTAATCTCAATTGTTTCCCTCTAATCTTTCTAATTATTCTTAAATTGATTTGAATTCGCTGTAAACAAAATATTATCAACAAGTTCTAACGTACCATAAAACCAATATCTAAAATACAAACAAATTGTTCCTCTAATCTGCACGAGAGCTTAAAGTACGCGTATTATCTTTTAGGTTATTTATAATAAATTCATTTTCTTAAGAACGGAGTATTATATTGAAAAAGAAAGTTATTCTTGCTTGTTTCAGGGACGGACGTCCCAGGGTATAGTGGTGAATTGATACTTACCAACAAAATCCCAATAAAAATCAACTAAACTTTAAACAAAAGTAGGGTCATTTCATCGTTAATATCTATTACGTTAACCTGTACTTCAATGGACGACGGCAGCCGATTCGTTTGCCAGCTGCCCCAAGACACATCCTTTTGGTTGCGTGCGGAAAGATCAGGCACTGGAACTTCAGGACGTATTTAAACAGTAACACTCCTCACCAAAAAATAAAAAGTCATAATTCGACACCGAATTTCGAGTAACTTTTCATCGCCTCCATGATATCCTTACGAAGTTGTGTTTTTTCATAGGGCAACTAGAAAACTTCTTAGGAGATGATATTAATTGAGCATCAGTATTTTGTTTAATAAGAAATCCATCTTAGTAAATTTCATTGGTACAGACCGCAAGTTGCTTCCCTCATTACTGAAAGCACTAAGTCATAACAGATTGACAATGATCAATTTCATTAAATCTATCGATCGAGTCGATTTATTTACTTCAGAAGCGATTATTTATTCAACTTGTGGCAACAAAGCAAGTGTACCTATTCTTTAAACGATCTGCTCAAGACCTCCGTCTTCAGCATTTACATATCTTGGATGACATCACGTAACGATTCACTTAAGACCCCCATGTGATCTGAGGGGCTTTTTTTGTTGCTATATAAAAGTAAGACAAGAGTAAGACAGAAGTAAGACATTAAAAGTATTGATTACCCCAAAAGAAAACTCCAAGAATTACTCCAGAATCCTTATAGCCAAAGTACAAGCTAATTTTTCAAATCCCAGCGATTTAGCAATAGCTACTGACGAACTATTGGACATTAAAGTTTGATAATGCATCGTGAAACCATCTTCTAACCCTTTCCTAGTTAAAGCACTTACAACTGCTTTGGCGTGACCTTTACCTCGATAATCTGGGTGACTTAAAATACCTACGCTAAGAAAACCAGATTCCTCTACTCTCCAAGAACCTGCTGCTACAATTCTTTCATCAGATATCCTTGCTAATATTGGTTGTCTATTGATTTCTATGGAGCTATGCTCCCACTCTGTTTCAGAGCAAGATTTACGTAAATCATTAAGTAGAGATAGTTGATTTGAAGTTACAAGTTCTACAACTTCAAGGGAAGATGCTTCAAGAAATGAAGCCCTATCAATGTATCCCTGAAATGCAGGACCAATAACCTTGTATTTACCTATATCAATTGACTTTACAAGAAAATTCGCATCAAAAGTTTCCATTGGATGTCTACCACTGATGGCCCTTTTTATATATGAGGTATACTTAGTGGGAGACGATATAATGCTTGTCGTTCCATTAAAAAAGCAATAAATACCATTATATCCTTTCAAAGTCTTGGAGTGTTCACGAACTATGACGTTCGGATTAGTCATTGATGAAATATCACAATCAAATCGCTCTGCCCAATCCTTATATACTTTAAATCTGGTTTCTTCATCCAATTAACACCCCCCCCTTGGTTGAACAACGAAATAGATGGTCGCGGCCGCAAACCCATCTTGAGGTAAAGCACCCGTTATTTATACATACGCAATGAGGTGTTCATGATTGCACAATTAAGCAAATCTGCCCGTTAACACACTAAAAAGCCCGCTGAATTTCAACGGGCTTTCAACCTCCAACTTTATTCATAATCACAATAGAGTCCTCTTATGGAGTTAAATTTCAGTTTGTACGCCAATTCCACTGTCAGTTCAATAATATTATTTAGTGACTAAATTTTAGCTTGAAAGGACCTTTATAAGGTACATGCTCAACGGTGATGAAAATTTCATTTCCATCCTTATCTTTACCTTTTCTTTTATACGTGAATTTATTATTGTTCAGTTCTGTAAGCTCAAGAACTGCACCGTACTTCATTCCTTCTGATATATGAGCTCTTAGCTTATTTCCATGAACTACATCGTAATATCCATAGTCTCCACGGCTTTGTCCTGTTTTCGCATCGAAAAATTCATATTTATTTGTTTTTAAGTCATATTTAGCTAGACCTAAGAAATTCGCATTATAGCTTGAGACATCATTTCCTTTTTCATCTAATGCTACTGTTCCTTGCCATAAGGTATTAGATAAAATTTGATCACCATCAACTTCTGTTACTACTTTACCTGTGTAGGTTTGCAGTGTCTTATCTGGAGTAGAAAAGGCAAGTTCGGTTTTAGTATACGGTATGTGATCCACGAAGACTTCGATGTCATTGCCATTAGCATCTTTACCCATTCTTTTATAGGTGAACATATCTTTTGTCAGTTTGGTTATTTCAACAATAACCTGGTACCCCTTCGATTCGGAGATTATTCCTCTTAGCTTCCCATCATTTGTGATGAAAAAGGTTCCATAGTCTCCACGGCTTAGTTTTGTTTCTTTATCGAAAAATTCGTATCTGGCTGTTTTATCATCATATTTCGCAAGTCCGATAAAATTTGCATTTTCCTTCGTTAAGTCATTTTTATTCTTATCATAAACTTTAGTCCCTTGCCAATTGGTGCTGCCAAGAATCTTTGTCATTTCCTGCCCTGTGGTTAATTTTAACTCCGGTTCATTAGCATTTGACATTAATGGGAAAGTGAAAATTAGAGCCACACTTGCAATACATAATAATAACATTAGTTTCCTCATGTTTACTCCTCCATATATTTTACTTTTTGGAAAAACCATGTATATCATTCTCCAATTCCTTCCGAATATACATTAATTATTTTTACATTATGGAGCGGAGACCCGTAAGCTAACATGCCCAATGTATACCAATAAAATAACCCGTATGTTCCATACGATTCTACCCTTTAGTTGAACAGGTGCTAGTTCTTCGACAGCCTGTCTTCGTTGTACTATCGTCCCCCGTTATTTCAAGATAGAAGTAATTGCCTCGTTGAACTGCCTTTCTGCTGTTTCTTTAGGAAAGAATTTTCGCTAGAATTATAATAGTTAGACTTAAAAAATCAGTACTATCATGATGTATCAAATGGAGGTGTTTACGTGAAATTTATTGGTGCTTTCGTTGCTTTTTTTGTAACCGACTTTTTCTTCCATATTATCGAAGCTTTTGCAGCAGGGCTAAAAGCCGATACTTGCGTAGAACGGATCGGCGCAGTTGTATGTGGTATCATTGTACTTATGATTCTAATGGCATTATTTCAAAGATACTTTTCAAGGAGTTTTTTTTATGGGTTTACGGTAGCAACAGGTTTATTCCTAAGTTTTGATATTGTAGTATTCCATTGGATATTTCAACTTCATCGAATTACAAATGGTCCTGAAGCAAATTGGTTAGAACCAGTCTTTGTTGTTACGGGTATCATTTTTGTTCTTTACGGAATTAAGAAGGAGCGATCGATGAATCGCACTGATGAATCAAGAGACGTAAGCCTGCCTTTATAGAGTATGTTCAAGAATGATTGAACTAAGCTGCCCGTTACTTGAAAAAAGGCAACCAATCCACCTGGGCTGGCTGCCTTTTCATGTTGTTATTGAATTATCGTTTCTCGTTAGCGGAACAATCCCTTAAGAAAATTCATGAAATTATTTTCCAGTTCACTTTACTTTGAGGGAGAATCATCCTGCCATAAGACTCGTTGCCATTACACATGACGCGATAACCATCCATCTTTTTTTCACCTTTTATTCCTCCTCTTTAGTAACACTATGTATATTCGGTATTTCTTTCGGATTTTGTGAGGATATACGATTGAATTTGAAAAAGAAATCCATATACTGAGCGATCCCGCTTCTTAAATCTACATGCCCCCTGAAAATAGTCATAGGTCTCGTATACCTTAGTATCGGCCGACAGATTACATACAAAAGGTGGTAATACGCATGAAAGTAAAGTTCACAAAGGAACCAAAAAGTTACAGCCTTCTAACCAAAAGCGCTATGCTCAGCATACTCGTTTTTAGCGTAGGCACAAGCAGTGTATTGGCTTCAGAGATTCCAACACCAACACCGTCTTCTACTCCTGCATCCGTAAACGTCACCCAGAATACAGCTGAGACGACAGGTCTATTGCCTGGAGACTTCTTCTACTTTGTAAAAACAATGTACGAAAATATTCGATTAGCCCTAACTGTCAATGACGTAAAGGAGGCAAGACTGCTTGCAGCATACGCCCAAGAACGACTTGCGGAAGCGAACACCTTATTGGCTAAGGGAAAAACGAATGAGGCGAGTCTATCTCTTCAGAAGTCGCTAGAAACTCAACAAAATGCTATCCAAAAAACAGAACAGGCTTCCGGTTTGTCGACAACCGAAAAGTCTGCACTCGCTGCATCTGCGACACCTACGGTAGATACGGAAGCAAAGACTTCAACAACAGAGCTAACTGAAACCGAAGATGTGAACGATACTGAAAAGGAAGTAAAACACCCCGAACAGGTACTGAAGGTAAAAACCAATTTACAGCACAACATTCTAGCTTTGGCTTCAGCATTGGAAAAGGTGGGAAATCCGAAAGCCCAGTCGGCTCTAATGAAAAATATAGAAAAATCGTTTGACCACTTAGATAAAAAGCTGTCCAAAATCGAAAAGAAAACTCAACAGGGACAGACAAATGAGGATGTAACAGCTAAAGCAGAGCAGCAATCGATTGATTCGATTGTTCCATCAGCAGTTCCGTCATCGGTTCCATCACCAGTAATATCACAAGTTAGAAACGAGTCTGTCTCTATCCAAGAAAAACAAGACGACTCCGTAGAGGAAAAAGCAGATCATACAAAAAAAGATAAAGACAACCAGGAAAAAAATAGATCCCATCAAGAAAAAGAAAAAAAGAACAATAGTCAACATGGCGGCAGCGAGAAAGAGAACGGCAAAGGGAACGATAAAAATAAGGGAAATAAACAAGAATAATAACTGATACTTATTCCTCGCGAATCAAATGCAAAAAACAGCGTATAACTTATCCAAAGTTATACGCTGTTTTTACTTTTATGTAAATTTTATGTGTCCCTTTAATCATTAGCCCTTCAATCCAGTCGTTGCGATTCCTTCCTTGATTAACCTCAGGAATGCAATTCACTGCATCATAAGTACTCCCCTTAAATAATAATTCTACTTTGCAATTCCTTTATTGTGGTTACCCAGGTCCCGTAATCTTCTGTTTCCTCCCATAATTCTTTGAGTTCAGATTCCGCAAGTATCTTTTCTAAAGCTTTGTGGGATTTCTCTAATAGGTTTGTCCCCTGCCCTTTATGTTGTAATATCCATTCTTGAAGTTCATCTTCATTTATTTCTTTTCCTGGTCTATTTTGTAACGCTGCTAGTATTTCTACTGCTCCTATGGCAATACATGCTACATCTGCATCTAAGTAATTGTCTTCTAAGACCATTTCAATAGATCCCGAAAGTAAATTAATATCTTGAGCTTCTAAAAGTCAATTATCCAATCTTGTACTGTATCATTTTCCTTGAAAATATTTTAATGTAAAGTAAGAGTAGCCACAACTCCTGCATGGTCAGAAGGCCATAGTGCCGTTGGTGTACGATCCTCTTGCTCTTCTCCTACAACGTCCACTTTTTAACTTTGAAATCGCCTCGAAAGAGAATTAAATCTATTCTAACAAATAGTTGCGAGATCAAATTTAATACATCAGCATCCTGGCAACATGTAAATCCATCGCCTTTTCCTGCGATTTCCCATGTATCTGTAAATCCACCCTCACTAATCAATTTGTTGTAAGTTGGACCACTGCCGGTTAGATTATCAAAGATTCTCATTGCTACACATTCATGCCGTAGCCACCTTTGGATAAATCGCTTGGATAAAATTCCTAATTCTGTGTAAACTATCTTCGATAAATTATGGAGGTGTTCATGCTTGGCTGATAAAGGGAAAAATGACGATGAAAACGATTTTTATGAAGGTATGGCGGAAAAAGCCGACTTTATTCATGATCGACTAGGTGTTGAAGGACCTATCGGGTTAAACAATACTGTCGAAGAATATATGCAGGATGATGAGGAGAAGAGGTAATCTTCCCTTCATTTTATCCTTCAATGCTTCGATTCAACTGAAACTTACCGTTATGCCGCCTTCCCATCCTTCGTGCCCAAATGGCCGGAGACTACCACCAGGCAGTTGCTCGCACCATCGGTACACCCGGCATGTTTGGTTTTAGCATTACAGCATTTTTGTGCCAAATCTGTAACCTAAGCATAAAGTTATTCAAACTTAAGGTTAATATATCTACAGCAAAAGCCACTTCTAAATTGGAGTGGCTTTTAAGCAAACTTCTATTTTATTGAACTCGTTAATTCAAGCTATTTTCGTACATATGTATAAAACACAGCAAAAAAGAACGCTGCAATAGCGTCCTTTTCCTTCGGAGAAACCGTAATTCGGAATTACGATTCTGCCTATAATACCCACCTTTTTTTTAATATATCACATATAAAAACAAAATAATCTAAAGCGGACTTAATCTTTTCAAGCTGTTCAAAACTCCTTCACTATCGTTCCTCGTTAGCTCAACGAGGGGACATATCCCGAACACCCTTGGCGAAATGCCGAGCGCGCGGTGCAAATCCTATTTCGGACTTCTTCGGTTTCTGGAAAAGACCACGAGCGCGGCGATCACCATCGCACCGAAACCCATGGTTTTGGCTGACTCGGATTCCATTCCCAGCAACATGCAAAGATTGGTAACCAAGCTTTTCGTTAGGAGTGCAACCACAATCAGCATGATCGGACGAATAATATTGTATTTTTTCATATGTGCCACCCTTTCTTATGTGTCTGCTAATTTAATTCTTTGCTTCCATTATTTAGCTTGTACATTTCCATTTGACCCTTTATTAAACAAACCTGCCCATTTCTATTATAAACAAAAGAGGAGTTGCCGAGAAGCAAGCCCCTCAACTATCGTTTCCAGTTAGCTTAACTGCACTTACCGTAACCGTCTCCATTCTTTAGGAACATGTAGCCATATAGCGGGTACAAAACATGGGCTAATCCGTTCATCTTCCTTAAACTGATTAGTGTAGACTAGTATAGATTTCATTTATTGAGTTTATTTCAGCAGGTGATACATTTCCCTGTTCTAATTTTTCGTATATACCATCAGGTAAATCAGAACTTTCATAATCTACACCCATTTCACTAAACCAGCCATCAAAATGAATGCTTTGGGGACCTCCCATTCCATGAGGACATTCATAAAGATTCCTATTCTCATCTGTACAATGGCACCACCATGTTACACCATTAATTGCTATTCCGACTTGTGTGAGTTCTAAAACCAAATTTCTAATATATCTAGAGTCAGTTATTATGTCGATATAACCATGTCCGACAGGTTGTGCTTTATTTCTTTCAAGTATATCTTCAATTTGTTTCTGTTTGCCTTCTTGATTTAACCTTAAAGACCCCAGATAATTCATGGTTTGCACTTCCTGACTCATAGATTTATATTTGTATTTATTCGATTACTCATTCAAGTATCCTGCCCGTTACTTCAATGAACAACGGCAGCCGATCGTGTGCCAGCTGCCGTTGTCTCTTGTGAAGCTATCGTACTCCGTTAGATTGTAACCGTCCTTTGCATTAATACCTTTTTTTTACACGCCCTGCTCCTAGGCATACATCCAACCCAATCTTTGACTCTGGGCATAAACTGGTTATAAATCTAATTTCAACAAGGAGTGAACCTCGAATAATGGGATATATGCAACAATTGCCTCCCTATGCCCCGAGTACATTCGGTCTTCAACATTGTTTATATCGTTTCACTTATATGTGGCTTAGAAACGGAGACAATTTCTGGTTTTTTTTGACGACTGTCGGGGAATCAAGAGCCTATGGCTTTAGGTTTTTCGGCGGAAGATGGAATCAATATTCGATTGCATTAAGAGATATTGTTTCCTTCAATTGTTCTCCGATTCCAACTCTATATTAAACCACTGTGCCCTACCTTCGAATTCGTATCGTTCAGTCTTAATTTAATTCAATGTAACAGGGAGCAGCACCCCGATGGCCTGCTCCCTGTTCTGGTTGAACTATCGTTCGCCGTTAGCTTAGCTTCCAAAATGTTAAGATTTATTCTTTAAAATTAAAAAGCCAAGTACATTGCCTTGATTAGCACTACAGAATATTTTTATACGATCATAGAAAGTATCAGTTTTTAAAATCTCAAGATCTAGACGATTAAGTTCTTGATAATCAAATGTGCAGTTATTCGAGTCAAAATCCTCAAAAGGCTCTTTCCTTTAAAATATCCGTCTTCAACCACTCCCACCGGCATTGTACTATCGTTCTGCGTCCTCGACGTTCTCCTATTTGTGATACTCCAAGATTGAAGCATGTGGAATTTCGCCTATCTCTCCTACCAGGGTACGAAAAGCCATCCCGTGTCCAGTAATTATCACCTTTTGGTATTCAGTATATTTGTCAATTACTTTCTCTATACGTTGTTTCAGTAGTTCCTTAGACTCCCAAGATTTTGTTAACCCAGGAGGATAGACTCCAAGATTATTATCGTAGTCATCACCAAGTTCTTTAAGCCTCTCCATTGAATCATATTCAAAAGTTAAGTCGGGTTGCCATTCCCTTAGATCGAACTCAACCAATATTTCTAAACCAAGTTCCTTTGATAATATAGCGGCTGTTTGAAGAGCTCTTGGGTAAGGAGAAGAGACAATAATATCAACTTCTTTTAAACGCACATCTTTTGATATCAAATAGACTTGGTTAACTCCTTTATTCGTAAGAGGCACAAGATCCCGACCATGCCCCTTTAATTTGTACTGTTCATTTATGTCCCATTGAGGTTCACCGTGGCGAATAAGATAAAATTGCGTCATTACAATCCCCCAAATCCCAATTAATGTATTGAACTATTCGCTATTGTACTATGTAATCCTGCCCGTCCCTCGGTTGAATGATATCAACAACTAAGTTTAATCAGAGCTAACAAACAAAAATCCCCCAACCGTAAAGGTTGAGGGATTTTTGTTATGTACCGAATTAAGGTGGATCTACGCTTACTGGAGGTGACTAGTTACCTTCTTCACCGTTATCTTCAGAACCTTCGTCTTCGTTTTGATACACGATTTTCTCATCCAGCAACATGCGTGATTCACCTCCTTGGATATGTCGAATCCTGACACCCACACTACCTCACGTAAGCGAAACTTCCTCTTTGTCCACGCGTGCTAGCTTCATCGTCGCCAGCGCATACACCACAAGCGCACTCCAAATGAAAGCAAAGCTTATCATCAACACCGGTGAGAACTTCTCTTTAAACACAAACACGCTAAGAAGCAAAGTGATCGACGGGCCGATATACTGAATGAAGCCCAGCATTGACAGCGGCAGTTGCGCAGCAGCTTTGGCAAACCATAATAGTGGCAACGCGGTCGCTGCACCTGCAAGCAGCAGTAGGATCAAGATTAACGGCGGCAGTGTCCACGCAGCATCCTGATGCGTAGTAAATAAGTAGATGATATAGGCTAACGCGATAGGGAAAACAAAGGCCGTTTCCCCCGCGAGTCCGATCGAGGCATCGTAGGAGACTCTTTTTTTCACTAGGCTATATAAGCCAAAGGTACATGCTAACGTGAGCGACACCCACGGAAATCTGCCATAATCCACAGTTGCGATTAGTACACCAATTCCGGCTACGGCAACAGCCAGCCATTGCGCACTTGTCGGTTTCTCACGCAGGAACAGCACAGCCAGCATAATATTGAAGAGTGGCGTAATGTAATACCCGAGACTTGTCTCGATGACATGCCCATTATTAACGGCCCAAATAAAAATGAGCCAATTGGTACTAATCAGTAGGCTGCTTGCCCCTACAAGAAGGAGGGTTTTTCGATTGGTTAGAAGGCTGCGTAATTGCTGCCACCGACCTTTGCCTGCGGCAATCAGAATAACCATAAATACGAATGACCAAATCACGCGGTGCGACAATATTTCACCAGCCATTAACGACCCGAAAAGCTTCCAATAAACAGGCAGCAAGCCCCAAGCAATATAAGCAATAATGGCATATCCAAGCCCTTTTTTCATTATAAAATCCTACCTTCACATACAAGTAACACAATTCTATGCAACATAAAATTTGTCCGATGGTTAATTACATTGCTCCATTGTAATGTAGTGTAGGGCTTTTGAACAATATTATTTCTAAATTGGGGTTCGAAAATGTTAGTTCGATAGTCTTTTGTCCGACACCACTTTGGTTTTTCTTACATATTTTGTATTAACCTTTAATTCTTGAAGTTATGTAATATCCTGTAATAGTTCAATTCAACCTTATAAATATTAGAAAAGACCTTCCAGCTGGAAGATCTTTTCGAGTACTATATTTCAACCGTATAAGTTAGCTCGTAATCAAAGCGTCCTCTACAAAAATCTTCTGGTCTACCCTCACATTTAAATGAAATACTTTGGACGTTATCCACTACATTCACAAGTGAACTGCCCCCTGGTATCGAATCTGAATAGGTTCCCTTTCCATCCGAATAGGTCACGGTGAAGTATAACGTACATTCGGGACAATCGTTTGAGATACTCCAAAGTAACGTGTTTTTTTTCAACAACGTACCGAATATGAAATGAGTACTCCCATCACATTTACTCGAAATCGGAATACAATTCGAATGTTGTCTAACCAACGGTCCTATTTTACACGGAACATGTGAACATTTGTCATTACAAGAACATGATTTTGTCATTTTTTATCACCCCTATTTTCCCATCAATACTCCTTGTCTTATATATAGTACTGACTTCTCCTACCTTTAGCGCATGTCATATATACTAAGATATTAGCCTTTTTCTCTCACTGTTATAAAAGGCGATTGACTATATATATATAAATTGTATATATGACCTAGTCCAATAAAACCAAGACTACGTACTATATAGAACATGTATCTAATTTGGATTAAAGGAGGGGTTGTTTTGGATGATGAAAAGCTGGCAGAAAAAGCGAAGTTGAAAAATAAAACCAACATTCGGATAGATAATAAAATTAACAACCGTCAAGTAACAATTATTAAAGAAAAATGCAATGATGGAAAAAAATGCCCGGAAGTAAAGAAACGTAAGGGGAAAATAAGAAAACGATTAATTGAGATTCATAGGTGTGTTCCAATCCAACTTAAGTGTGATGGAACTTCGCCTTCGTCGTTTAAACCAGTTTTTATATCAGCAACATCGAGTTCCATCATTAAGCATCCGTCTGGAACTATTACCATTACTAATACTAGTGATACATGTACAATGGAAGTGTCAATTAATAGGATAAATGGTGATCATGGTACGGTACAAGTCGGACCTAGTTCATCGTTTACTTCAACAGTCTCGAATTTAAAAAGTGTGGAAATTCGTTGCAAAGGCTCATCTGATTCAAAATGTACAGGTACGTTAGATTTAGATTTGTTCTTCATTGTTGAGTTCTAACCTGATAGCTACCGTTAAACTACAGGAAGCGAGTTTCCTGTTTTTGCTTGCGCTTACAGTCGCATATTCTCGTAGTTTCCTTGGTGCATACGTGGATACGGTATGTAGTTTTCCAATTTGGAGGGATAATCATGATGGGGCTTAACGGAGATCATCCTCACAGTTTATTATTTAAATTGTGAGGATGATCTCCCCAAAGATCACTTACTGCGAATTCGAAGACTTGAAACCTTAGGGTACTCTTTATTTTCACCGAACTATAAAAAAACAAGAGCAGCTGCCACGGCAGAACTACTCTTGTTGTTTATTGGTTAGTAGAGATACAGTACATAAAGCACCACGACTATTTTCTTTTAAAAACACCAAACCTACACGAAAGCCCTATAGAATCATTACGGGGACTCCTCTACGCGATTACCCTTTCACCGAACCAGCCGCAATGCCTTCTACGATACGGTTACTCAACAGGATGAACGCAATCATGATAGGCAAAATACTGATCATCAGGGTAGCGCCAATCGCTCCCCAATCGGTTGTATATTGGCCGACGAAATTCTGTACGCCAACGGTTAAGGTCTTATACTTTTCAGAGGAAATAAACGTATTCACGAAAATAAACTCATTCCAATTGTAAATCATGTTAATGATGACAGCTGTTGATAACACAGATGCCGTCATCGGCAGCGTAATGCTAAAGAAGATACGATTCACGGAGCACCCGTCCATAACGGCCGCTTCTTCCACTTCACGCGGGAGTGTGTAATAAAAGCCGAGCATAATCATAATCGTAATCGGCAAATTAAACGCAATGTAGGATAAGATGATCGATAACGGATGATTGATGAGGTCCATTTTCATAAACATACTGAATAACGGAATGAGCGTCGAATGTACGGGAATCATCAGGCCCACCATAAACAGTCCAAGCACGAACGATTGCAGCTTCCATTTCATCCGTGTCAATGCGAATGTCACTAAGCTGGCCAGCAATACCGTAACCCCAACCGACACTAACGTCATCCACACACTGTTGAAAAAGTAGCTATTAATATGGCCTTGCGTCCAGACTTTCTCGTAATTCTCCCAGCGCAGTCTTTCGGGAAATGCCATCGGAGCAAGATTAAAGATTTCCTCATTATTTTTCAAGGAGAACAACATGAGCCACAAGAGCGGGAAAATCTGAATCACAGCGACAATCGATAACACGATATACAATACGCCATATCCGATCTGTCCAGGCAGCTTGCTTCGCGGCGTTAGGGCCTGTGTCTGATGACGGGTGGTTTCGAGTTGCATCGGAATCGGAATCTCCTTTCGTTACGAGTATTGGATATCATCTTTGGAAGCCGTCGCTTTGCGGATTAACCAAGTAGCCACGAGGCAAATCAAGAGCAGGAAGAAGCCAATGGCGCTGGCATAGCCGAAATCATAGCCTTTGAACGCTTTGCGGTACATGTAGGAAGCCATGACTTCACTGGATCCGTTAGGCCCGCCGCCTGTCATCACATAGATCAGGTCAAAATATTTCAGCGATCCAACGACGGCCAGAACGACCGTTACTTTCATAACCTCTGCGATTAACGGAACACGAATGGATATAGCAACGCGCCATGGGCTTGCGCCATCAATACGTGCTGCTTCGATCAGCGAGGTCGGTACATTTTTCAAAGCGGCATAATAGATCAAAATATAAAATCCGGCGTACTGCCACAAGATCGGCATAAAAATGGCGTATAAAACAATGGATGGATTGGACAGCCATTCCGGTGTATGCGTGACCCCCAATGACGCTAGGATAGAATTCAATACCCCGTTCGTTGGGTGGAATATTTTCAACCATAGTTGAGCGATAGCAACAGAAGAAAGCAGCATAGGGATTAAATAGATTTTACGGAAAAAATTAGCCCCGCGAATGTTCGCGGATAGCACTAATGCGACTAGTAAGTAAACGATCAAAGAGATCGTCGAAAAGATCGCCAGCAAGAACGAATGCTTCGCGCTTCCCCAGAACAATTTATCGTGCAGCAGTTCGGCATAATTATGCAAACCGATGAAACTCATTTTGCCTACGCCATCCCACTTCATTAACCCGTAATAGCCTGTCATCAGGATCGGCATATAGATTAAAGCTAACAGCAGAAATAACGAGGGAATTACGTAGATCGCAATCATGGATTTGTTGGACATGACTTTATCCATAGCAGGCACTCCCTTTCTCACACCGGTAATGACAAAGGACATATCTCTTTGCAGGGATATGTCCTTTCCCGTATCCTTCGTATTCGGTAGGTTACTTGGCTTCCTTCGCCAAGGCATCCTCATGATTCTTGGCAAAAGCTTCCGGTGTTACCGCTTTACCAAACAAAGCTTGAATCATATTCAAGTGAACTTCTGCGGAAGCAGGCTTCATTTGAACATCTGCGAACAGCGTGATATTGCTCGCTTTATTCAGCTCGTTCAATAGGTCGATGTACATTTGCGGCAGCTTCACTTTGGATGTGTCTACTTTTGTAGCTGGGATTACGCCTGCTTCAGAAATAGCGTGCTCGCCCCACTTCGATACGAAGAAGCTGACAAATTTCTTGGACTCTTCTTTCACTTTGGAGTTGTTCGCAACGAACAAGCCTACGCCTGGTCCGCCAACCCAGCTATCCATATTTCCTTTACCGCCATCAACCGTTGGGAATTTAAAGAATCCGATTTGATCCTTGAACGCTTGTGGAACGTCTTTATTCGTTGTGTAGTTCGGCAATTCCCACGTTCCCATCATGTACATAGCTGCTTTGCTATTCATGAATTCAGCTTTACCTTCATCGTTGCCAAGTCCGTTAAAGCCTTTGTTGAACGCGTTCATGTCTACAAGGCCTGCAATTTCCGAAGCTGCGCGAACTAAGCCAGGATCAGTGAAGGAGCCTGTGCGGTCAATCGCTTTTTTCAATGTTTCTGGTCCGCCGATCCGGTCAGCAAGGTACATGTACCAGAGGGAACCCGTCCAACGGTCTTTGTTACCAAGTGCGATTGGTGCTACACCGTTCGAGCTAAGCGTTTTGACAATATTTTTGAACTCGTCATATGTCTTAGGAGGCGCAAGGTTGTACTTAGCAAAGAGCGCTTTATTGTAATACACCGGTACGATGTTTAATTCAACTGGAAGTCCGTAGGTTTTGCCGCCGAATGCGTACGCATCGGTTGTCCCTTTAACGAACTTGTCTTTCAAATCACCTTGCAGCAGGTCATCAAGTGGAGCAAACATGTCACCTTTTACATATGGATCCATGTAGCCAGCTGCCCATGTGAAGCCCACGTCTGGAAGCGCATTTGAAGTAGAAAGCACTTTCATTTTATTCTTATATTGTTCATTCTCAAGCACTTCTTGTTCGATCGTAACATTCGGATTAGCGGCTTGATACTCTTTGATGATATCGTTTACAATTTTGTTTTGCGTTGCGGAGTTTCCTGTTGGCCAAAGGTGCATCATTTTAATTGTTACTTTTTTAGCAGGTTGAGCACTTGCTGCTTCGGTTGCTTTCGCTGTTGCTGCAGGTGCTGTCGTTTGGCTCGCATTATCTGTAGAGCTAGAGCAGCCCGTCAGTGCCACGGATAGGCCGAGCATCGTTGTTAGTGACCATGTAAGCGTTTTTCTTACCATGTTTTGTTTCCCCCTAATCATTTGTGTGCTACGTGTTTTATTGTAGCGCTTTCATAGAGGCCACAGAGAGTAACAGCTATCGGGTAATATTCCACTATTTCGAGGTATCTATCCGATCCTCGGCATCCATGATCTGTTTCCGATACTGATTTGGGCTAGTCCCTTCGTACTCTTTGAACAGCTTAATGAAATATTTCGACGTCTGATAACCAACTTGCTCCGAAATATCGGCGATCGTTAACCTTGTTTGCAACAGCAGCTCCTTAGCCTTCTGGATCCGGCTTCTCGTGACATATTCGCTGAAGGTGAAGCCGGTTTGCTCTTTGAAAAGCGCGCTGAAATAGCTCGGATTCAGGTGTATATGGCTAGCCACTTCGCTCATGCCCAGTGGCGCTTGTATATTTTGTTCAACATAAAGTACTGCCTGTTGGACAGGCGGGCTATAGTTTTTGTCAGCGGTCTTCGCCTGCATCAGGCGAGTATCCACCATTTTCTCCATCGTCTCTACGCGACCCCGTTTTTCTTCAATGCGCAGTGCTTGCTCGACGGCGTCGATCAGCTTGCTCTTCTGGATGGGCTTGAGCAAATAGTTAACGACACCTAACTCGATGGCTGTTTGTGCGTATTGGAAATCAGGATGTCCGGAAATAATGATCGCAACAGGCTTGTGGGCGAAACTTCGTGTGCCCTCTACCACCTGCAGTCCGTTGATTTCAGGCATTCGGATGTCCGTAATCAAGAGATGAACGGGGCGGGTTTGGAGAAGCTCCAGTGCTTCCGTTCCGTTGCTGCAGCTTAGTATCTGATAACGCCCGATCGACCAGGCTTCTAATGTTTTGCGTATGCCTTCTCTCGTTAATGGCTCATCGTCAACGATGAGTATGGTTTTCCCCGATTCGTTCATCGTGTTCCTCCTAAAAGTTTTTCGCCAGAAAAACTAGCCTCGAAAGCATCAGCTTCAATCGGAATATCGAAGCTCACGCTTGTCCCTTGCCCAGGGACGCTGGAGATCGTCAAACCGCGGTACGTATCTGGAAGTGAAGGGTAATAAAGCTGAAGTCGTCGCTGCACATTGGAGATGGCCATGCCTTTCCCTTTGGCTGATGGGGTAGTCGTGCTAGGGGCAGCACCTGATCCTGATCCAGTGCCAGTGCCAGAGCCAGTACCAATGCCCATGCCGCCGCCCTGCTCTATCGACTCCTTCACAGCTTGAAGTGTCTCTTCGTTCATACCTGGCCCGTCATCACTTACTGTGATCCGCAGTTCATCTGCTTGTAGCGGTGACGGCTCCACACGGATTGTGATGAGTCCCGTTCCTATTTTTCCCTCTAAGCCATGTAAAATCGCATTCTCCACTAAGGGCTGGATGAGCAACTTAGGGATATGTACATGACTGTACGTATCTTCACTGTCTATTTCCCAAACTAAACGGGAGCCGAACCGTACACTCATAATGCTCAAATACCGCTTAATATGTTCCAATTCCTCGGCCAAATCGACCCATACCTCTTTATTGGGATTACCGATGACATAGCGGAATAAATCAGACATGGATACGACGAGATCAGCAAGCGCTTCCTCCTCTTTTTCCTGCAAAGACCAGTACAGTGCTTCTAATGTGTTATATAAAAAGTGCGGGTCAATCTGCGCTTGAAGTGCCTGCAGCTCGGTTCGGCTTTGGATCATTTCTTTCTCATACACGAGTTTAATGAGCCGATTGATATTATCGACCATCTGATTGTAGGTCATGTTCAAATCGTTCAGCTCCGTGGTGTAAGACTGCGTCAGATTGGGTGTCAGCACCCCTTGTCTTGTATTTCTCATGGCTCGCATCAGCCGGAGAATCGGCCTCGTAATCATCGAGGAAAGAAGAAACGAAAGGATAATAAACAGAACCAATCCGATTGCCCCAGATACGATAATTGCCCAACGCAGCACGGAAATCCCATCGGTAATATCACTCACCGGATACAAAATCATCAACGTCCAGCCCGTTTGCTCCGAGAGCTGCTTTACCAGAATGTACCGTTTCTGCTCCAGCGTCACCTGTTGCGAGTCGGTATGCATCAGTCCGCTAATGTTGGCGAGCGCTTCGCCGCCCGAAACAATTGGTCTAGCCGAGCTATCGGCTAGCAGCATCAACTCGCGCTGCCCCGATTCCGGCAGCTGGCTCTGGAAATCAAAATAGCTGCGATTAATTCGCACCATTAAATACCCGCCATTCGAGAACCATCGGTCAATTAAATTGATCCGACGAATGGCTAGCACCGATTCCGGATCCTTCGGATCGTTCCCTACCCAAACTAGCCTGCCCTTTTCTTTATCCGCCTGCTCAATCCAGTTCGGCTCGACGCGTTCCGTAAGCTTCTGCTCATCCAGCGGGAACATGCGCGCAAAGTCAGTGGTATACAGCTCTACATTGCTAACACCGCTATAGCCTTGGATATGATTGGCGATTTTCAAAAGCGACTGACGTTCGCTGAAGCTCATCGTTCTCCCTTGAACGGCCGAAAGAAACACTTGCTGTAGATACACATCATTTACAGCCTGTAACGTTAGCGTATCGATTTGTGTAATGAGCGCTTCCAGCCGGCCATTGGCTTGACTGGCGATTTGCTTCATCTGCGTCTCCGCCTTCGTATTGAGGAGGGTAGACACCGAGTTGTACGTAATAGCGCCTGCGCAGACCAGAACGATGATCATCACGGCAATAAATCCCGCCAGCATCTGATTGCGCAATGTATTCCAGTTAGCTACCTTCTGCCACAAGCGGAGTTCCCCATTTCGCGTATAGTACGTGCTTTCAATATGCCAAATCATACTACATACGAGTTAGTTTGGCTATTAAACTATTGTGGATTGGACCTTTACGACTAACCCTATGCTGCGCGTGCCAGTCCCCATAGAGTTACTCGATTATTTCGAGTAATTCTAAAGCTGGAATATCCAGCTTCAGTGTGGCTCGGCTACTCCAACTGACCTACTAAAGCTGGAATATCCAGCTTCAGTGTGGCTCAGCTACTCCATCTGACATTCTAAAGCTGGAAATTCCAGCTTCAGAGTGGCTAAGCTACCCTGTGGGCGCCACTTTCTATAGAGTTACTCGCAAGTATTTCCTAAACAGCAAAAAGTCTACCCCCGCCCCACACCATGTGTGCATACGTGAGTAGACTCTACAACTTGAATAACGCCCTCCGTGAACTGAGACTAGCGCTTACTTCTACGGTAAAAGAAATTCGGCAGCTTCACTTCGTTCGAATAATGCTGATGAAAAATATGCGTCGTCGCGGGTGAAAGCGGTGGAATCAGCCACGTCCAATCGCCAGTGACGTCACGCCCGCTCTTTTCCTCGTTGTCTTCGAACCGTTTGAACTGCTTCGCCGCCGTATGGTGATCGACGATGGCGACACCCTGCTGCCCAAACGAATGCAGCACCGCTACATTCAGCTCGACCAACGCTTTGTCCCGCCATAGGGACGCTTCGCGCCGCGTGTCGAGTCCCATAATCGCCGCTACCCGCGGCAGCATGTTGTATCTGGTCTCATCGGCAAAGTTCCGCGCGCCGATCTCCGTTCCCATGTACCACCCGTTAAAAGGAGCCGCGGGATAAATCACTCCGCCCATTTCGAGGTACATGTTCGAGACCATCGGCACCGCATACCATTGCAGGTTCAGCTCTTCAAACGCCTGCAGCTCCGGATGCCTAATAGCAACCTCCAGAATCAACGCTTTTGGAATCTCAAACAACCTTGGCGCTCGCTCTCCCACCTGAAGCAAGAGCGGGAGCACATCGAAATGTGTGCCTGCACCTTGCCAGCCGAGTGCCTGGCATTCTTTCGTGAAGGCCAGTGAAGCCGGATCGCCCACGATGCCGTCCCCTGTCTCATAGCCTGCATAACGAACCAACTGTTCGTTCTTAATCTGGACGACGGGCTTTCCATCTCGCGCAGCCGGAAAGACAGTGATAACCGGGCGGATCTTCCCGCCATTCGTCGCTTCCTCAATATGCCTGAAAAGCGCGTCAGCAGCCGCCTCTTCAGTCTCGATATGACGAGCATCGTATACACGAAGCGACTCCCAGAACAAGCGACCGATGCAGCGGTTGCTGTTGCGCCAAGCCATTTTCGCACCATGCGTCAGCTCTTCAATCGTGTGCTCGTACTCCCCTTTATACCGAATCGCTTGCGTGATCTCTGCAATACGCGCGTCAATTTGGGCCTGACTTTTGCCTAATTCGGTGTAGCATTCTTGTATAAAAGGGATCGCTTTCTCTAGTTGTTGGTCCTGAACTTTCATGGGTATTGCTCCTATCACTTCACACTAAATTGGTCGGGAATATAGCTGATATGGGAGGTTGCGACGATCGTTAGCTCGCCCTTGTCCTCGGAATACTGAACGGCATCATCACCGACATAGAACCATAATTTCCGTGTAGGCTCATTCTCAAACTCTTGGAAAACAAATACATTCAATTCATCTTTCCATTTCAAAAGCTCCGCAATTCGCTCTGGCTGATCGATCTGCACGCTGAACAACCATTGTTCGCCTTGCTGCTTCCATGTATAGGACATCGGGTGCTTCCCCGTATCAATAAATGCACGTCCGCCTACCGCATGCTTCACCAAAAAAGTTTCCTTCATCGCTGCAACCTCCTCTATCTCTCCGTTACCGCCTTATGGCAGATCGATTAGCATGAAATGTGTATCTTCCAGTGCACGAATGGTCAATATTGACTCCGCTTGCATACGCGCGCTATCCTTCGCTTCCAGTACCGCATCATTAGCGGAGCATTTCCCGCTTACGAGCATGAGGAAAATGCGGCGATTCTCGCCCTGCTCGAACTGAAGCTCCTTGCCCGCATCCAGCTTACAGAGGTAAATACTCATGTCTTGATGGATTTTCGCAATGTGAGGGCCACCAACAGGAGTTACGACCGGCAAGAGATGGTTTACCATCGCCTCCGGCACATACGTCACATTTTCAAAAGAAGGCTCCATTCCTCGTTTTGCTGGCATAAACCACAGTTGAAAAAGACTCATCGGCTCCGTTTCCGATGCATTATATTCGGCATGAATAACACCGCTGCCTGCGGACATCCGCTGTACGCCATTCGCCGCTGTTACGGCCACATGGCCGAGGCTATCTTCATGTTTTATCGCTCCGCTGAGCACGATGCTGACAATCTCCATATCGCTATGGGGATGTGGGCCAAAGCCCCGTCCTGCTGCGATATCATCGTCATTACAAACACGCATCACACCGAAGCTGACATTCTCTTCATCAAAATAATCGCCGAATGAGAAACTTTTGTGGCTCTTGAGCCACCCCATATCGGTTGAATTACGCGTGTGGGCCGGGAAAACTTGTATCACAGCAATCGCCTCCTTCTACTAGTACCTCTAGCTTATCATACTGGGCTTCTTAACTTCCATGACAGATCAGTGGCGAAACGAAGTCAATTGTGCAACTAAGCCTAATTGCTGCGTTCGATAAGTTGTATTTGCTTGTGATACGTTTGGTTGTTGTCTGTTGACGTGTTGAAAAACTGAATGCTGGCACGCTCAGGGGTGTAACTCGTGTTCCTATCGCCTTGAATCGGAGTGGAGAGATCCAGATATTGCACGACTTTTCCATTCAAAATAAAAACAAGAAGATAGCTATTATCGTAAGATAATCGTAACGAATTATGGGTCCACGTGTAGCCTAGTCGCTCATTGATTTGAGTGTGAGATGTATACGGACTGAACAGATAGAGCTTATCCCATGCAAAATGGGTTAGTTCTTTGACATTCCTTGTAGTTGTTATCCCACTGCCTTGAATGGCATTGATCTGTTTTTGGAAATTTTCAGCTAGTGTTTGATGTTGAATCGGATCGACTTTCTTCAACTGCTGATCCAATAGTTTGATGACGGATAGACTTGTAGGAACGGCCAGTAGGATAGACAGAATGATCATCCACCGTACTTTATGCGTTCGACATCTAGCTATCAGCCGAATAAGCACATACGTAATACCTACGGATATAACAAAAGGCAGTAAACTGATCGTTGTGTTAACGAGGTCAAATCCATTCTCCCTCACATCTATAACCTGATTCACAATGCCATAAGCCAAATAGTACAGGATAGTTAGCACGACCCAGATCATTCCGAAAAGTAATTTGTTCCTACGCATGTACGAACCTCGTTCCTATCACAGATATCCTACATTATCGCACGAAAAATGATTTCTAGTTCCATGAATCATTAATTGCCGAGCACCGCTCTCTTCTGCCTCTGTGACTGGACGGCGAAGGTGTTACGTAGGAGACTCGTTCGGCTAACGGACATGGATGCCGTTATTTCGGTCGAATTTGGCCTTTTCACAATCTAACGGACACTCCAGCCGTTAATCGGGCTTAGTTTCTAGATAGATGACTGAAAACGGGCGAATAGAGGCACCTGTGTCCGTTAGAATTTCAAAGCCGCTAATTTGGAGCAAATAAGGTCCACTGTGTCCGTTTGCGAGTATCGCGTGGGAAACTCTTCTACTCCTCCAGCAGCACCCACTGCTCATACAGCGCATCCAACTGTCCCTGCACAGCTTCCCGCTTCTCCCAAAGCTCAGTAAGCTCCGCCGGTGTCAGCGTTTCGCTTTCTTGCTGCAGCCGGTGATCCAACACCGCCAGCTCCGCTTCTGCGTTCGCGATCCCCTTCTCCATAGCTGCCTTCCCAGGCGCTGCCGCTGTCTTGCCCCGCTTAGCCCCGGAATCCTCGGGCTGTGCCACTTTCACTTTCACTTTCGCCTTATCCGCAGCGAACCGGCGTTCCTCCGCTTCGAGCTCTTCCCGCACGCGAAGCTCTCCGCTCTTTTCCTTATACGCATCAAAATCACCTAAATACACGGTGATCTTCCCTTTGTCTAAATCCCATATTTTGCGTGCGAGCCGATTCATAAAATACCGATCATGCGTCACCGCCAGCACCGTGCCAGGGAATTCCTCGAGCGCGTCCTCCAACGCTTCGCGCGAAGCGATGTCCATGTGATTCGTCGGCTCATCCAGAATGAGCAGATTCGGCTTACGCAGTACAAGCAGGGCTAACCGCAATTGCGTCCACTCGCCGCCAGACAAGGAGCTCACCGATTTGAACACATCCGCACCATAAAATAAGTAAGCCGCGAGTCGCCCTCGCGCTTCGCCTTCTTCCAGCTTCGCTTCTTCGCAGAAATACGCCAATACGGATTTCTTATCATCCGCTGGATACGCCTGCTGCGCCAAATATCCGATGTCGACTCGAGCCCCCAGCTCGAGATCCCCGCCATCCGGCTGCACTTCACCGAGCAGCATCTTCAGCAGGGTAGTCTTCCCTGAGCCGTTATGCCCGACGAGCATCACTTTCTCGCCGTATTCGAGCGCACCCCCAGCTTGCTGCAACAGCACCTTCTCACCGTAACGCTTCGTAACATTCTCGAAGCGCAGCACCCTTCGCCCAGAGCGGTCCTCCGGCTTCAAATCGAAATCAGCCGCCTTCGGATCCAGCACTGGACGCTTGAGCTTTTCCATCCGATCCAGCGCCTTCTGCATGGAGAACGCCCGGCGGAAAAACTTCTCATTCCCGCCGATCCGCCCCCATTCTATCAATTGCTTGATCGTCTCCTTCATCTTTCGGATTACCTTCTGCTGCTCTTGATACTCCGCGAACTGCTGAAGAAGTCGGACTTCCTTCTCCTTCACATAACCCGAATATGAAGTGTGATACGTTGTCGATTCACCGTCTTCCAAATCCACAATTTTCGTGACGACGAGGTCCAGAAAATAACGGTCATGGGACACAATAATGCAGGCACCATCGTAATGCCTGAGGTACTCCTCCAGCCACTCCACGCCGGACAAATCCAAATGATTCGTCGGCTCATCGAGCAGTAATAAGTCTGGCTTGCCAATTAACTGCGAAGCTAAAGTGATCTTCGTCTTTTCTCCCCCCGACAAGGTGGCAAAGCTTCGCTCGTAAAATCCCTTTGCGATATGGAGTCCGTTCGCCACCTGATCGATGCGGGCATCTAGCTCGTAGCCGCCTTCTCGTTCGAATCGCTCCTGCAGCTGAGCGTACCGTTTCAGTAATTGCTCCATCTGTTTCTCATCGTTCATCATCGCCGGACTCGACATCTGCGCTTCAAGTTCACGCATCATTGTGCGGCACGCAAGCAGCTCTTGGAAGCTAGCCGCCAGCACATCATACACCGTGAAGCTTTCCCAAGCGGTTGGAATTTGGGCCAAATACCCAATCCCTGTATCTTTGCGCACCGTCAATTGCCCTTCATCGGGCTTTTCCATCTTGGAAATAAGACGCAGCAGCGTTGATTTCCCACTGCCATTGCGACCCACAAGTCCGACACGCTCCCCTTGATGGATTTCAAACGTAACATCCTCAAGCACCAGCTGTGCACCGTGGTATTTTTTTATATTTTGACCATTAACAATTAACATAATAAAGGATCCTCCTTGGTATGAAGACAGACCCTGACCTGTTCGCAGGTGACACAAAAAGGCCGCAGGAAAAAATTCCCACGACCTTTCGGATGCTTCCGTAGAGGGTTAAGGTAGGCGTCTTTTCGTGAGTTGGTTAACCGTATGCGCATAAGTGGACAGACCTCTCGCGTCTTTGACTTCTGCATGAACGATGCCAGCCATCGCAATGGGTAACTGGCTCACACGGTTGTTTACGAACTCTCGATTCATCCTACCTTCACCTCCTTCAAATTATACTCTGCTAAAATAGTACCATAACCATCGGTCAATTCGCAATGGACCCGTGCCTAGTGATGAATACATGACACGTCACTTAGCAGCCTCCCCCTACAACAAACTCCAAATCTGCTTACCAACCAGCAGCACACATACCGTGATAAAAAGCGGTCGCACATACGCCGAGCCTTTGCGAATCGCCATGCGCGAGCCGAGAAAGGCGCCGCAAGCCATAGCTAGTCCCATAGGGATGCCGACCTTGTAATGTACGGAACCCACTACGATGAACGTCCCCAAGCTTGCGATGTTGCTGCCGAAATTTAGGAGTTTGGCATTTCCTGCTGCTTTGACGAAATCGAATCCGACCATGAGGAAAACGAAAATTAGAAAAGAGCCGGTTCCAGGCCCAAAAAAACCATCATAGAAGCCTAGAACGAAAGCCGCACACCCCATCAAAAAGGCCGTTCTCGCGGAGTATTGACTGAAGGTCGAGATGTCACCCCAATTTTTACGGAATATCGTGTAGATCGTAATCAGAATGAGCATAACAACAACGAGTGGCTTTAAAAAGTCAGAAGGAATTTGCTGCAAAACAAACGTCCCGCATACCGCGCCAGATAAGGAAAGCACGAATAGTACGCGAACTGCCTTCAGATCGATATTTCCTGATCGCATAAAAGATAAGGTGCTTGTCAGCGATCCCATGCTGCTCGCCAACTTATTCGTCCCCAGCGCCACCGCAGGAGGCATGCCCGTTGCAAGCAGAACCGGCACCGAAATGAGCCCTCCGCCTCCGACAACGGAATCTATAAATGCAGCCAGAAAGCCGCCGATGATAACGAACATCATCATTTCCCAACTCAAGTGCAACATAATGGTAGTTAACTCCTCTTGTGTGTTTATAAGTATGGATTGTCCAACACCTATTTTCGCACGATGCAACCGTTCAAGCAAGAATTTACCTATGGTAAATTTATAATTATTTGATTGAACATGAAAAGGCCACCGATCCTCTCGGCAGCCATAGCATTTCTACAAATTTAACGGATCTGGATTAATCGACTTTCGGCTCGGCGGTAATCATCCATATTACACCGTATTTATCTGCTAGTTCTCCGTAGAACAAGCCGAAGGGTTGTTGTGCGATTGGGTATTTCACCTTACCGCCTACCGCAAGCTTCGCGAATGCATCACTAGCTTCATCTTCTGTGTTGTACGCTATACTAAGTGAAATACCAGGCCCTCGCGTAAACGGTTCAAATGAATCCGACATGAAGATGGCATTTCCTCCAGCAACGACCATACTTAAATGCATGACTTTGTCCTTAAACTGATGTTGTGCCCCCATTAACTGTTCATGCGTCATGACGGACAATATCTCACCACCGAGAGCTTCTATGTAAAACGCAGCCTGAGATCTCGCATCATCTGTTGAGAGATAAGGTGTCAATTTCCCCATCTTAAACATCCTTCCCTTTGTGTAGTAGAGTTGTTTAAATTATCTTATCATACTTAGCACAAGATAGTTGCAAATCACCCTAAGTCTGGCGTATCGGTCAGCTCCACAACTAGCTTCTCCGCATGATGCAGTTCTAGAACGATGAGCTCATTACGCCCTTTTTTGAGCAAAGGAGCTGGCACATACAGCGTACGCTGCGGTCCTTTTTCCCAGTAACGGCCTAGGTTGAAGCCATTGATCCACACAATCCCCTTCGACCAACCCGCTAACTTCACAAATGTGTCCCCAGCCACTTCAACGGTAAATTCCCCACTATAGAACGACGGGCGGTCACGCACTTCACTCTCTGGCGCGATTTGTGCAAATGGAATCGTAGTTAGGTTGTCTAATGGGAGTGGATATATCGTCCAATCAAATAAGAACTGATTGTTCATCCGCACGCCCTCTGTGATTCCCTTACAGTCTCTGAGCTTCGGCCCATAGTTCACGCGCCCCATGTTCTCGACCACAATCGCAAGCTTCGCTCCCTCAGCAGGAATGTCCATCTGGAGTGGACGTGCATCCCATCGTTCCACCGTACCTTGATAGACACCATTCAAGAAAACCTGCGCCCGATCATGAACCTCTTGCAGGTGAAGGCTTTCACCGGTACGAGGTCCTGATATGTGTGTCGCATACACGATGAATCCGTAATCTTGCCCGAGCTGTTCCATAGGTACTGGAGAGATGCGCTCGACAGGTTTGGCTAAATAAGACAGATGATCAAGCAAATCTGCCTGCTCTGTCATTGCGATATGACCATAGCTTTTCTTCGCTATGGGTTCTGGCAATGCAGGAAGCTCCGCTTCCGTTTTGCCCAAATAAGTAGCAATCACTTTACGAACGGCACGATATTTCTCCGTCACATCCCCGCATTCCGATAACGGTGAATCGTAATCGTAGCTTGTGATCGTCGCTTCATATTTCTCTTGATAGTTGGCTCCGTTATAGAATCCGAAGTTCGTTCCGCCGTGGAACATATAGAAGTTGACCGATGCACCAAGGCGAAGCATGCGGTCGAAGACATCCGCTACATCTCCCGCATCCCGCGTGTGATGCGGCTTCAACCAATGATCAAACCAACCATTCCAGTACTCCATGCAAAAGAGCGGCTCATCCGCGCGATATTGGCGGAATTTCTCGAAAGCCTCTTCCGGCTGTGAGCCGAAATTGACAGTCGCAAGCGTTCCTGGGACCGTTCCACCCTGCAGCATCCCATCCTCAGGACCATCCGATGTAAACAGCAGTACATCCACACCCCGACTGATTAGCCCATCTCGCAGATAGGTTAAGTACGCGGTATCATTGCCATAGCTGCCATACTCATTCTCGATTTGCATCGCTAGGATCGGCCCGCCATTGGTGCTTAGAAGCGGCGTTAAACGAGGAATTAATTCATCGTAGTAGTTATCCACTTTTTGCAAATACATCGCATCCATACAGCGCAGCTTCATAGCCGGATACTGCAACAGCCACGCCGGTAATCCCCCGAATTCCCACTCCGCACAAATGTAGGGACTAGGCCGCACGATCACATGCAGACCGAGATTGCCTGCAAGCTGGATGAATTTCTCCACGTCTGCAAGACCACTAAAGTTGAATTCATTTTCCTTCGGCTCATGCAAATTCCAAGGCAAATACGTCTCCACGGTGTTAAACCCGCAGGCTTTCAGCTTCAACAGCCGATCTTCCCAGTACTCAGGGACCACGCGGAAATAGTGAATAGCGCCCGACAACATTTGAAATGGCTTGCCATCTAATAGAAATTGTTTATTTGCAGCTGCTAAAATAGCCACGATCATCCCTCCGAATTATGCGTATAAGCGGTGTTTACTCCTCTCATCATCGCTGATTCGGCCCTATCTTCTCAATCTCCAAATGGTGCATGTTCTATACCAAATGTGCCAATGGATGTTATGATGAAACTAACCTTTAACATGAAAGCGAATGTGAATCCGACAATGGTAGATGTTTATCGATTCCCCAACCTAGTAAATACCCTGCAAGTGGTAGGCTGCCATTTCGGCTTGCAACCTCCAGGCTGGCACTACCCGCGACATCATCACCATTTATTTGAGCTGCTATACTGCTCGCAGGGTGAGGTTGTTCAAGAAATGAATCGCGATGTGATTACGATGCGGGAAGGTGACTGGCTGCTGATCAAATCCAGTATAAGGCATGGATCTGCCAATACCAGCATCGAGCCCTATGGGTATTTCAATGTGCATTTTGACCTCGACGATACCGAGATTCGCAGTCTGCTCGCCGCGGCTGCTTATCGACATATCCCTCGTAGGCAGGCCGAACAAAGCAAGCTTATGTGCTATGTAAGTGAGCTAGAGGCTGTCATGCAACGTAACCGCTCTGCGGAGATCATGGAGCTGCAGGATCCAGAGCAGCAGCTTCCGCTGCGCTTCGAAGATAAGCTGCTGCTGCAATCGTATACCCTGCTCATCCTGCATGATGTGCTGCATTTGCTGCGTCAGCAAGAGCAGGCTGCCCCGAAGCAAACGAAGCAACCTATTCAGTTTGAATCGGACCCTAGCAGGGATGCCTCCTTGTTCACCACAGATATCGCGCACGCCATCGAAGAAAAGCTTTCGCTCGGCCTCGGCGAAGAAGCCTCTGTTGCCGGGATTGCCAAGGAGCTGAACCTGAGCCGCAGCCAGTGCACCAAGCTATTCGCCAAGGTGTACGGCCTGTCACCGCGGCAGTATGTCAGCCAGATGAAGCTGAAGCTGGCCAAGGAGCTGCTCGTCACAACGCACATGTCGATGACGGACATTGCGGAGAAGCTTGGCTTCCAATCTGCCAGCCACTTCTCGCGACAATTCCGTCGTTGGACTGGCCAGTCGCCAAGTGAATTTAGGCCCAAGCATCATGCTGTGAAATAAGAGGAAGCGGAAAGTCTTGCAATTCGACAAAATAGGTGCACCCTGTTTCGGCATAATCATAGAATGCATGGTTAGTCTTGAAAAGGAGGTGTATTCGAAATGATAGTTAACGAAATGAAACGGAGAAAAATTATCGAAGCACGCTATGGACGAAAAACGGTCGGGCCCCATTACGTTTATAGGCGATTGGTACAATCGATCAGGTTGCGCAAACCCATTTCCATCATTCGGATCGGCGATGTGGTGGCCAAACTTCTCGCACGCAGAGAGATCAAATCATTGTATGAAGTGTCAGCGTTTCTAGGCATTGATCTACCGCCCTCTCGTAAAATGATGAAGGAATTGTATCAATCAGTCCGAGAGGCTGATATTGTTGGCGTATCGCACTTTGGGCCTAGCATTCCACATATTCAATCGTTTATGAGGAAATCCGGTTGGCACCCTGCGGTCATAGCTGATGCCTTTATCAACGATCAACTGTACGAAAGGGGATACTTGCAGCGCTTGATAAGTGACTATCGTGTAGCTCTCGTTGGCCGAGCCGCCCCAATGGCTGCTAAACAACTACGAAATAAGGGGATTCACGTTGTTATGGCCATACCCCTCAATCACTATAAAGAAATTGGCTCGGTGATGCACAAGCTGAGTAAACACCGCAACGACATCGATCTTGTTCTGGTCGGCGCCAGCGTTCCGGGGAGAATTATGGTCCCCCAAATAGCCAAACGTCTCGGCATATCTGCCATTGAAATCGGCCATATGATGGACGCACTTTCCGATCCGAAAGGTTGGTCCCAGGCACGGGAAAACCGACATGCGTTCAAGTCCAGGTGGATGCAAAAGTTGAAAAGAACTAATTAATAATCCCATGAGCGATAATGCTCACTTTCATAGAAATTTTGAAATTCGCCTTCGGATAGTCGGTTTCCCAGTCCATCTTTTTCCACTCATTCGGATAAAAAGCCATCACGTCCCGCGCAATGCCCAAAGCATCGGAGTTGGCCTGCTGAAGCAGTTTGCATATCCCATTGCTTTCATCCGTTAGTACCTCGGAGAATCGCTTATTCAATTGTTCGATCTTATGCTTGTCTGCTAGGTCTTCCTTGGCATATTCAATGACTCTGCCCTTCATACTCAGGTTGATCTGAATCTGCACTTGCCCCTCCGCATCAATCCAGACCTCTTTATTCCGCTTAAAATTCATTATGTTAAGGGCTAAATAATCGGAGGGTTCATCTTTCTTATTGGAAGATTCCTCCTCTATATCCCTTGTGATTACGCAAATGTCACCTTTCTCTCCGTTCATTAATAAATACAGCATGGATTGTTCCGGCGTTAATGAATAGCCTGTATATTTGCGAGCATGCATAAGAGCCAAGCCGTCAACTACAGCTTTATCGGACTCCTTCCTCAGAATCGGAAGCACGGGATCTCGTCCTGCATCATGTAGAATGGGATAGAGTGAATGCAGCGTCATTGAAGGAATTATCGTTTCATAGTTAGCACTTCTAAGGATTTTCCGTAAATATTCACCTACCGTTGCAGACCCAATACGGTCGAGACGAATCAATTCGCCAGCTTTCCCGCGAACAATCGCTACTTTTGCAAGCATAGGAACATTTGAACTCCGAAAGGAAGCGTCCAGCATTTGAGCTAAATCTTTTCTTGCCAGCTTCTCTCCGATCAGAATGACTTGATTTTTGGAAGTACCTATGGGGCCGGCAATTTGCAATCCGATTTTTTTAAATAAGGCATCTTGCAGCGTTGGTCCCGATGCGGTTAGCACCTCATGGACTGGCGCCGTTCGTTCCTTCCCCCCAGGAGATTGAATAGTCGCGGTAGTGACGATCTCATTTTGATCGTTGGTATCAATCGAGGCAGCATAAATGAGTTGTAGGTTCTTAAGTTCATTTCGATAGTTGCATCCCGAAAGTAGCAGGAGGCTAAGGCATCCAATCGCAAGTTTTCTCATACCGGCGGCATCCGTCCCCTTTCCCCTCTCAGCCAGGCTAACATTAAAAGTACGATCGGAATCCCGAGTATGATAAAGCTATCGAATTGGCTGATTTTCTCCAAGACTTGGATCCGATTCTCCGATCGCCAGAATGTCCCCATTAAACAGACAAGCGGGACAAGATAATAAATGGCTTTTTTGTGCTCATTGCGATGAAATAATAAACCTAATCCTTTCCCTGCGCTGTAGAGGTAACTGATCTGTGTTGACGTTACTTTGACCAGCCAGATAGAAAGAAAGAGCAGATCCAATCGTTCTAGAAACGGCAGGGAAATCCCATTGAGATAGTACGGCACGGGCTGTGGAATGAAACGAAGTGATTCGGGGCTGAAATTTAGATAACAGACGAGAACCATGATCATAAAGAAGGCGGTTGCCACTCCATTTGCCCACAGAATGGGGGGGATCAAGCTCTTTCCTTTGGCCTGTATATCGGAATTCAGCACTAACAACACTTCAAAACCCAGAAAGGAAAGCAAAGAGCTTTTTACCCCCAACATAATGGCGTGAAACCCGCCTTGCCCAACAGGCAGTAGATAGCGGTAATCCATTTGGCTAAAGCTCGTCATCATGATCCCCAGCATCACAATAATGAGTAGGGTAATTAACGCATTGTAACGGGCAATAATCCGAATATTCTCCTTGGCCATGTATAGGCAAACGATACAATTCGCAACGATGATAAGCCCAGGGGTCATGTGGGGCAATATCCATAACTCTACAATCACCATTTCCAGTAATAAAATCAAGCAGCTCGTAAATGTAAAATGTAAGATATACACCACGTTGAGCACATTCCCGAGCCATTTACCGACAATGAGAGGTATGAATTGGTATAGATTTTGCCGCGGAAATCTTTGACATAACATGGCGTAACCCACTAGGAGGAGCTGAACAACAGCTCCAGCCACAAGAACAGAAATCCACCCATCTGCACCCGCAGCCTTATGCAAATCATAAGGGAAGGAAAGCACAGCGATACCAATCTGCGTTTGCAGAATGAATGCAAATAATTGAACCCTAGTCATGATGCCCTCCTATCTGACGCTTTACTGCCGAAGATTCGTTTGGGCAGCTGAACAAGCGTAGTCAGAATGCGTCTGGGATTAAACGGAGTAAACGGATAGAAATAAGGCACTCCAAATGTTTCAAGTTTACTTAGATGCATGAACAAGAGGCAGAAGCTAAAGGCGATACCCGCAAAACCAAGCAGCGCGGAAGCAAACATGATGGGGAATGAGATGAGCCGAATAGCAAGGCGCATTTCATGTGATGGCACACTGAAAGAAGCGACGGCTGTCAAGGAAATGACAACAATCATCGTCGTAGAAACCAAATTGGCATTCACAACTTCACTTCCAATCACGAGACCTCCGACGATAGACAGCGTTGATGCGATCGATTTAGGAAGTCTGATTGCAGCTTCTCTTAGAAGCTCTAGCACGGTGATCATGAACATCGCTTCCATGAGCGGATTGAATGGGATATTTTCCAACGAAGCCTTCAACGAAAACAATAAGTCAATCGGCAGCACATCAAAATGATTGGAAACAATGGATATGTACACCGAAGGAAGTGCAATGCCGATCATGACGCTGATTAACCGAAGGAACCTAAAAAAAGTTCCGTTCCACCACCTGACATTAAAGTCGTCTGCGGCCTGAAAAAACATGAAGAACGTCACTGGCAGAATGGTCGCGGACGATGTTCCGTCTATTAATAGTGCTATTCGTCCTTCCATTAAATGCGAAACGGTAGTGTCGGGTCTTTCGGTTAAAAGCAATTGTGGAAATGGCGACAGATGGCTGCTTTCCAATCGATCGGTAATTTGTCCGGACGATTTAATGAAGGTTGCCTGATTCGTGAGCAGATTGGCTATAATCTCATCGACAACCGTCATGTCGGCAATATCACACATATATAATAGCTTTACGTTCGTCGGGCTTTCGGAACCTACGGTGAAATGCCGTTCAACGAGGTTCGCATTCTTCAACCGTTGGTGGATCAATTGTCCATTGATATAAACGTCATCCACAAATCCAACATGTGATCCGCGAACCGTTTGTTCATTTTGTGGTTCTCCCACGCTGTTCGCGACTCTTGCACTTGCATCGACCAACATAATATCCGTTCGTTGTTGCAGCAGAATCGCACATTTGCCCTGAAGCATTCCTGCCGCTGCTGACTTCAAATCGGTGACAAGCTCAATATCTAGAATCGGAAGTATATCTTCAAGACGGCCTTCCCCAGATTGCAGCAAAGGTTTGAGTATTTCCGATTGCAGCTTATCTGTATCTGTAATTGTAGACAGATAGAGGAGGCTTCCTTGTAAGCCTTGCAAGGTAAATTCCCTGGAACGCAAATCATCGGAAGAATGAAAGAGCTGGAAAAGTTTACGTATATTCGTCTCAATCTCTTCAGAGATGTGAAATGAATCCTGTTCTGTTTCCATACTACCGTGCCCTCCCGCCCTACTACATTTCCGTTAGTATCTACCAGTTGGTCAAGATTATCCAAATACATCCATACAGAAATGAAACAGATATGAAAAAAGCCTCCTCATCGCTAAGGAAGCGTAACTTTGCCTGATCTAGGATGACTAATTAATTATTCGCTAATTCGCACCTCGATGCTAAGCGCCTCAATCGTATCCACCCATTCCTTCGGGCAGCCTGGATCTGTGATCAGCATGGAGATTTCCTCCAGCTTGGCAACTCTTGCGAACGTGGATAGTCCGAATTTACTGTGGTCTGCAACCAGAATCGTTTCTTCGGCCCGCTGCATCATTTTCCGCGAAATGACGGCTTCAGCTAAATGAAAGTCCGTAATACCATCGTGCAGGGAAATGCCGCCAGCGGAAATAAACGCTTTGTTCACCTTAAACTGATCGAGCAGTTGATCTGTAAGGGAACCTGTCACGGCTCGACACTCCTGGCTTACCTCTCCGCCTGCAAAAATAATTCTCCCCCGGAACATGTCCATCGCCAGATTGAGGATCGGAATCGAGTTCGTAATGAGCGTAACGTTCGTCTTCTCTTTCAGAAAGGGGACGATTTCGATCGTCGTTGTGCCGTTATCCAGCATGATCGTTTCACCATCTTGAACGAGTGAGGCTGCCAGCTTACCGATGGCCGCTTTCTCTGACTTCATCATTTGCACGCGATTTAGAAAAGGCGGCTCGACCAGCTCCATCCGCATTTTGACAGCTCCCCCGTAAACCTTACGCAGCTTGCCTTCCTTCTCCAAACGATCCAAATCGCGTCGAACAGTTTCCGTCGAAACCGTCAACAATTCCGATAGGTGATGGACCTGAACTTTTCCTTCCAGCTCCAAATGATTCAGAATCGTCATCCTGCGATCTTCGTATGTTAATGACATAATGGCCTCCTAATATGACCGATGGTTTGTATATGATGTTGTTTTATGTTGTTTTCATAAGTGTAGGGGTTCGTGCTAGGTGTGTCAATCATGCTTACATCATCCCCCCATCTCACCGAAATTTGTTCGTTGACAGCTTTGCCTGAACGGGTATACAATTGTCAACAAACAACAACATTTATATTTAAAACAACACAATTCCACACCCATTTACATATAGGGGGCTATGATCATGTTCAATCGGCATCCACTCACATTTCGTGAGGATCGTACATTTACGATTACGCAATTTACAGATTTGCACTGGATCGATGGCAGAAGTGAGGATCAACTAACCCTTCGTCTGATGGAGGAAGTACTTGATGCGGAGCAGCCTGATCTGGTCGTTTTTACCGGTGATGTTATTTATACGGGACCTGTTTCGGAGGGTGAACAGCGCTGCGAGCAGCCTAGCCAAGCATTCCGCGATGCGGTTCAAGCTGTGGAAGTCCGCCGTATTCCATGGGCTGTGGTATTCGGTAATCATGACACAGAAGCCTACATCACAAGAGATGAGCTCATGGACACCATCCTCGAGCAGCCCTACAATGTGACACAACCTGGTCCTGCCGACATTAGCGGGGTTGGTAATTGCCGCCTTTCCCTTTATAGCCGTGACGGACAGATGGCAGCGAACTTATACTTTTTTGATTCGGGCAGTCACTCGACAGTTCCGCAGATCCAAGGCTATGACTGGATTCGCAGCGATCAAATCCACTGGTACACCGAACAAGCAAGCAAGGAACAGGCCGAACTACCTGCACTCGCATTCTTCCATATCCCGCTCCCGGAGTATCAGCAAGTATGGGAGTGCGCAACATGCTACGGTAACAAACACGAGAATGTCTGCTGTGCTCGCGTGAATTCTGGCCTTTTTGCAGCAATGGTTGAAATGGGTGATGTAGTAGGAACCTTCTGCGGACATGATCACATCAACGATTACTGGGGCGAGCTTCACGGGATCCGTCTCTGCTACGGAAGAGCGACAGGCTACAATACGTATGGCAAAGAAGGCTTTCACCGTGGTGCGAGGATGATTCGCCTCCACGAAGGTGAGCGTGCATTTGAAACTTGGCTGCGACTCGCTGATGGCACCATCCTGAGCGAACAACCTGAGCACCTTCCCGGTGATTGATCAGAGCGAACATCTGAGCATCAACACTGAGGCTTACCTAGCCGGTACGAATGAGTTGGAGATGATGATTTGTTAATCGTAGCAACTTTACTTGTCTTAGCTTCTGGCCTAGCTCATGCCATTTGGAGCTTGTTCACCAAAAGCAGCCGCAACAAAAGCGTTTTCCTTTGGTCCATTATCATGGTCACCACTGTACTCCTTCTTCCGTATTTGATTCGAGAATTATGGCTTCATCCTTTATCCTTATCCGCTTACGGCCTTCTACTGTTATCCGCTTGTTTACAGGCCGTTTATGCGCTCTTACTGTCTCGCACCTATACGATGGGAGATCTGTCGCAGATTTATCCGATTATGAGAGGCACCAACACCTTGCTCATTCCGATTGTAGCCGTCCTATTTCTGCGCGAATCCTTATCCATCTATGGATGGTTAGGTTTGCTTTCTATGGTCATCGGCTTCATTACGCTTAGCGGTATCTTCACAGGCTTCCGAGCTGGAACGCTGGCTACTGGATCCGTTAAACCTTTTTTAATGGCGCTTAGCGTGGGCGTTTGCACGACTTGCTACGTACTTGTCGATAAGCTAAACCTCGCTCACCTCTCCGCTGTCTCCTTATTAGAGGTGACCAATATCGGATTCGTCGCGGGACTCACGCCGATTGTTATTGCTTCAAAACAACTTCGTATAGAGTGGAAATTGAACTTCAAGATTATATTACTTGGCGCCATTCTCAATCCGGCCTCATACTTGCTATTCCTTTTCGCGATGAAATACGCACCCGTTGCCCAAATCTCTCCGTTGCGCGAAATTGGGACTGTTTTTGCAACGATATTGGGCATCGTCGTGCTCAAGGAAAAGCAAGGCACCTTGCGGATTCTTTGCTCCATTCTTATATTAATTGGCATTCTGATGATTAGTTTGTGGGGATAAGGAAAATAAGAAGACCCGCCCAGGCGGGTCTTCTTCCTATGTACATGCCAAGTGCATTAAGCTCGAAGATCTCGCTGTGAAGCATGTATAGTCACATTTTCCACCTCATATGTAGGGTACTACAATAGGATAGTACTTATTTAATCGAGCATTAACTGTTATCCTGAATATATAAAACATTGACCGCCAAAATTGTCACTAAAAGCAAGGGGAGGGTTGGTCTTGGACATTGATCATCGATTTGAGAACTTAGAGAAGAGAGTTATTGCTCTAGAGAAAGAACTCGCGATTTTAAAGCAAAGCAAACCAACAGAAACTAAAATAAGTTATCCAAATCCAGTTCAGCAGAATGTACCTCCAAAACAAGAAGTGAAACAAGAAGAAACCGATTGGGAACACCTGATTGCAAGGGTATGGCTGCCGAGAGTTTTTATGTTTGTACTACTTATCGGCATCGTATGGGGATTTAAAGCCGCAGTTGATAGCGGATTCCTAACAGAGGGTATGCGCTGTGCTATCGGTTATTTGGTCGGTGGAACCTTTGTATTCTTCGGTTTCAAACAACACACGGCAAATCGGCCATTGCTGTCGCAGGTTTTATTGGGCGGTTCAATCGGATTGTTCATGCTAACCACCTTCGCGTGCCATAATTGGTATGGACTCATTCATGCTCCTATTGCGTTTTCCCTGAATGTGTTATGGGTCGTATTAGGTTTATGGTTTTCACACAAATTTAAATCACAAGCATTAGCAATCATAGCTAGTGCAGCGGGTGTATTGACGCCATTCTTATTGAATAGTGACAATCCTTCATCTGTATTTTTTGTGAGTTATGAGACGATATTGTTTGTAAGTTTTATGATTTATGCGATAAGAAATAAATTTGTCGGCTTATTTTACAACTCGTTCGGTTTACTAATAGTAGCATTGTTCCTATTTGGCCTAATCGGAAATGGGGATGATGTGAAGGTTGCAGCAATTGGCGTGTTAGCGCAACAATTAGTTCTGCTTGCGTCTATATTTTTTAAAAGCCCCACGATGAACCACCAACTGAGATTGCTGATTCCAAGTTTCGCGTTTACCGCTATATGGTTTAAAGTAGCTTACACAGATGCCCAATTCAATATGTTGATGGTTGCTACTTGTATTGCCTATGCCTTAATTTCCTACTACTGGTTCAGCAGAAAAGCACAAGAGAAGCTGCCATTTACTATGACATTAGCATCCTATGCACTGTTATTCTACACGGCCAACTTCTTCAGTGCAGATGCTTTATCTGGTTTCTTGTTGGTTGAGGGAATTATTGCGCTGTTACTTGGTTTCATAGTGAAGTCGTTACTGCAAAAAATCAATGGAGTCATTATTTATATACTCGCTTTCGCAACGGCATTAGATACACTCACAGAGGGTATGAACAAAATTATTTCGGTTGAGATGTTAATATGGTTATTCGTATTAGGAACACTATCGTGTATGATCAAAATGGTTTCCCATTTTGGGGTGGGCAGCTCAACTAAGAACACCTTAGTCATTCTTAAGTACGGACTCGGTGCATTGTTCTTGTGTTTCATTACGGAGGTCACACGAACATTGGCATACGATTTAAGCACAAATATACAACATTTACTCGTTTCGACGGCGTGGGTCGTATACGCGATTGGCGTTATTGCCTACGGACTGAAGAAAGAAGTCAAAAAAGTAAGACTTACTGGTATCGCCTTGTTATTCCTAACTTTAATGAAGGTCATCTTCATGGACTTGCCAAATGTCTCTCTGACCATCAAAGCAATATTATTTATCGGACTTGGCTTCATCGGTATTTTGTTATCTCGGTTCTTCTACAAGAAGGACTGAGGATCTTGAATGACAAAAAAGAGAAGCCCTATGATGCAGGGCTTCTTTGGTATTAAGATTGACGCCTTTGGATGAGATTACAAAATATGCATATAACTAATTACAAATTGCCGCACCACCATCGGATGATCCGAAGAAGCAGGGGAGATCTGCTGCTAAGAAGAAATCGAAGTAACTCTGATATCAAATGATGTATATGCCGCCGGTTGGCGTTTTGGATCATCCGGCGGTCTCGCTGTTTTTTGAAATATCGTTCGCTGTTAGTGTAATACGAAATGGTAGAGCTGTATTCATTCCCAATAATAAAAGGGGAGGGGGTTTTTATGGACTGGTTTTCGGAAACGGAGTATCCTTTTGCCATGTTTTCCCCACAACATATTCTGCCGCTTGTCGGAATAGCTTTACTGATTCTGCTGCTGTATCGGTTTAAAAACTCGCTTCGTCACGATGAATGGAAGAAAAGAATCAGGTTTGGACTTTGCACGCTCCTCATCGTGTTTGAAGTCTTACTTTACGGATGGTATTTTTATTTCGAGCAGTTTTCCTTAGAGCAGTCCCTTCCCCTCCAGCTATGCAGCATCAGCTACATCTTAACCATCGTCATACTGCTTTTTCCATTTTATCGGATTTATGAATTTTTATACTTTGCAGGTGCCGGCGGTGCCATACAGGCATTGCTGACACCGGCGGCCATCCTGTCCGGATTTCCCCATTTCACTTATTTTTACTTTTTTATCGGTCATGGCGCCATTGTATGGGTTGCCTTGTATATGACCTGGGTGCATGGCTATCGGCCAACGTGGCGTTCGATTTGGAGAGTACTATTGATTATGAACGGTCTTCTGGCAGTAATCATTCCTGTAAACTGGTTGACAGAAGGGAACTACCTGTTTGTCACAGAAAAACCGTCCGGTGATACACTGCTTAATTATCTGGGTCCTTGGCCATGGTACTTGTTATCCCTGGAGGTGGTGGCGGTGATTATCTTCATTTTCATGTACCTCCCCTTTCTGTTCCGCAGGTCTAACCCCTAGGTTTATTCCACTAGCTCACCGAAGGAGTGCCGCTCGGCACTCCTTCGGTGTTTCAACTATACGACATTAGATTCTTGTCCGGTTCGTCGTTAGCTAGGCGTTTATATCACAAAGAGCAGATAGCCGCGTCATCTGCTCTTTGCGATAACTATGATTTTAGGAGCGAGGGACGGATATTATCCAGTTTTCAATTGCATCGATTGTAATTTTCAGTTGCTCGTCGGCTGAAATGTCCGCCGGTAAATCCCCTCTTTGAAAGCCGTAACTGCCAAATTGTGCATGATTGCCCCCATTGATGATTTTGAATGTTGTCGAAGTAGGCAAATTGGACTTCGCAGATTCCCAAGTATCCTTATTTACAGCGCCATCCTTTGTGCCAATAATCGATAAGACTGAGATGGAAGAGGAGTTTATGCTGCCTTTCGCATCAGGATAAGAGGCCAAAAAGAAGATGCCCTTAATACGGTCTTGATGGGCTTGCGCAAATCGGGATGCCATGACACCACCCAGCGAATGCCCGCCTATAACAAAAGCAGTATCGGGAAATTCCTCCAGTAGTAAATTGCCACGATCGCCTCCTAATACGGCTAAATCCAAGGGCATTTTAACGATATAGGTAGGGTGACCGCTCTCGGCTAATTTGCCAGCAAGTGTTGCATAACTCTCTGGTTCCACTAAACCGCCCGGGTAAAAGATAATGCTAGGACCTTTTTTCGTCTGTTGCGGAGTGAACTGTATCCAATTTTTTGTGTTCAATACCTCAACGCTACTATTACTCTTCATGGCTTCGAGTGCTTTGGCGTCAGGATCGTAGGGATTGATGAGAACAGCAACGAGTCCAACTGCGATGACGACAATGAGCACAAGTAATTTCCACCAGCGAAATTTGAAGAATGATTTCACAAATAAATTTACACCTCCCATTGAATACCGAAAATCTGCGCATAAACAGTTTTGTCGATACTGTGTTTCTCTTATATTTGACCTCACTGCTTTTTCAGCAAAACCTTTAAGTCAATGGAGCAGGATCCTCCCACCAGCCGAAGCCTACTCGCGCCGGAACAGTCCCCCGCTCCTGTGAGCGTAAAAAAGCGATGATAGAGCTTCCTGGAGGCAGGATAATCGTGCCCTGTAAATCGTGTGTAATGGTTGACTTAGGCTCCGCTATTTGGACAAATGAAAATAGACCATCCTCAGGAGATTCGCTTAGCCGATCCGCATCTCGCAGCTCCACCTTAGGTATCGGAACGGGACAAATCGCCTGATTGACGGAGGCAACATTCCGAGAGACTATTCCTTTTCCAAGGGAGTTGTTTTTCAACCAAAATTCAACAGTAAATGGATTGGGTGAATAATTCGTAACCGTAAATACATCACATAATAAATGGATACCGGAATCACTCGGATTGAATAATCCTCCCCAAGCGTGATTACGTTCTCCAAAAGTTAACAACCCCGTCTGGCCGAGAAAATAATTTCCAAGCCGGGTTTGATAAACAGATTCGGTCATATTGATGACCTCAACAGGCAGCTCTGCTCTTTTTCTGTGTTGAAAGCTCATTGCTGACCTCCAACTGATTTTTTTTCCTCCCACCATCTGAATACGATTCTAGACTCATATATAAATGGGCCTGGAGATTTCAAGAAAATAGCAAAGGACCCACCGGGTGGCAATATGATTCCGCCTTTGTTAGAATCGCTCATAAATGTTGAATTCGGGGGAACGATTCGATTACTCACATTTACTCCCCCTATTGGAATTTCATTAATTTGGCTAGCATATTGCAGCTTTACTTTAGGCTGGGTAGGTGGATTTAACGTGAGATTTGCGGGATGAACAAGAGAGGACGTATTGCCTTTTCCAGTAAGTTTGGGGTTAACCCATATTTCCACATTAAAGAATTGGCTTGAAAAATTGGTGATGGTAAAAATGTCTAAGAACAGGATGACTCCTGATTCTGCGGGATTGAACAGTCCACCCCAAGCGTTCTGCTGCTGACCCTCCATTATGAGCGCGTCGGTCTGGCCGAAAAAATATTTGCCCCGAGATGAATTCAACGTACGACTCGTCACATCCACCACTTCAACAGGCTTGCGCCTTTTTTTGATCAAGCCGAACACAGGATCCCTCCTTCATGCCAGCATTCTCCAATCAGCAGGCTTTACCAACATTTTATTTTCGATTTCCCAAAAGCATTCACGTTTATTGTTCCGTTTTGTCGTGTATTATCATTATCCTTCAACAATACCGTACAATTGCGCTATCCTGCATACAGAATCCTTCCCCTCCACGAAAAAAGACGCCGTCGCGGCGTCCAATTTATTTAATCTTTCCCTGGAATTACACCTTCATTCACCGCTGAAAATTGTTAAACCGAGTCCCCTGATTCGTCAGCTTTCCCCTGTCTCCTTCTGCGATCAGACCGTACTCCGAGCCGCTCAACTGTAGCTCCAGGCGCGAACGATCGTCGAACTCGAATGTCACGAAGTAAGAAGTACTCGCGCTTGAATCTTCGGATCCGCCCCAAACTTTCGTTCGTTTCGTGACAACTGTTGCATCCCTTCTCAGCACAGGGGACGCATTATTTCGCGCCCAGGTATGGATCCCGCTTATCACGGCAAAGACGATCATTCCAATTATCAGTAACGGAATCAACACAAACATCGCTTTAAAAATAAACGGCGGTCCATCAAACCCCATCGGCATAACAGCAGCGCTCCTCTTACTGTCAAATTTTTACTACTAGTAGCACAGTTGCAAGGTGATGAGGGCTTTTATTCAATTGGGGCTTGATGCAAAGATGCACCTTCTTGTTGCTGCATGGCTTTCCGATTGACATAGAATGCAGCTGAAGCGGCTGAGCTATAGGTAACGACAGGCAATATGAATACGGCTATAATGACACTACTCCAATAAGGGTCCACCATATCTACCCCCGGGAGTAATCCAACAGCAATAAACCCACCAATAATCGCGAGTAGATACCAGCCTATAAAGCTCAAGTGAAGCTTGAAAAAGTCCCATTTATGCCCTCTCATCATTTCCGAGCTGCGTTTAATGGCTTGAAGCGGTTTTAAGTCTGGTTCATCGTTCAAAATGTAGAAGGTCATGGCATAACGTAGGGCTGCAATAATACCTGGTATTATGAGTAAGACTGTCCAAAGCAGGATGAAAAGTATGAACAGGAGGTAAGTCAGAAATGAAGAAATAAATTGTTTGAATCCATAAAATAGATCGGTGAACTGTGCACTTTCATCTCGATTCAGTTTTAGAAAATAATGCGCAGAGCCCAGCAGGAGAGCACCACCTACTAGAAAGCCTGCAAGGTCTAAGAACCAGTGCGCCTCAGGACCCGTCAATGGACCGAACAAAGTCGCAGCCGCCGTAACAAACAGAGCTAAAGCCCAGTTCCCTCGCAGACTCCACCTCGCTAATTCCCTTAGGTCCGATGAATTCTTGTAATAATAATTATCTTGGTTCACGTTCATGTTGGTCCTCGCTTCGTCTGGAATATTTTACATTTACTCTCAATAATAAGGAATCTGACCCCCTTAGTAAAGAACCAAATTTACAAGTAGGTGAATTGTCCTATCTATACACTAAAGCCTCAGTCCAGTATTCACACCCACACATGGAGAAAGTTAAGAGTTAAATTATACTGCGCGATACTCAGTAAAAAAATAGGGATCGTCGACTGCACAACAGCCGGCGATCCCTATTTAAGTAACTGTTCACCGTTAGTGCAACGACCTAATCTTTGTCATTTTTCCAATGGAAATATTAAAATCACCATCAAATGATGATGCTTGATTTTAATTACATATCTGTATATATACTCGTTAAATTTTAGAGAGTACAACCGAAGCAAGCATTCCAGCAACAGGAATCCAGAACAAGTATGATTTTAGAAGTCTAACCAACCGATTGTGTTGTGTATTTACCATTTTTTTGTGATCGTGATTCATTTGTAGGTCTGTTAAAGCACCTGTGGCATTTACAGCATTGATATAGTTGGACTCACCACCGCTTCCTGAGTAAAATATCATAACAGTAATTACCATGAAAATTAACGATCCCAAAAATAAATAATCTGAAATTTGTTGCAACATTTTTATCTCCCCTCTCATAGTTGCCTTATTCATTATAATATATTAACCGTGGAATTAATTCCATTATTATCCTTTGTCTAATTAATTCTGCCTATAGCTGAACAGACTGCCGATTTATCGGCAGTCTGTTGTTCGTTACAAAATCATCTCCCATAAGTTTTGACGTGACCGAGATTTAATCATGGGAGTGCTTAAGAGAGAAAAACGTCGCTTGCACGTAATCGGATGCGTCACCGGTGTTATTCTGATTGTACACACCTGCTTTGAAGTACAAGTACTTGTCATTGTAACCAGAAGGGAGAGTGTATGTCACAGTAGTAGTTTTGCCTCCTTCAGGGGTGACGTGAAGCGTCAACTGGAGGCCTTCAACATTGATTTTGTAGCTCCATTTCTCCCCAAGTGAGATTCCGTTCGTAGGATTCAGATTGTTCGGACCACCGATCACTTCGACCCAGGTATTTTTATTGTCCAAATCATCCGTACCGAAGTAGATAGCTCCCTTGGCGTCTGAAGGACGCTTATGGAAGTACAAACGGATTGGCTCTGTATTTGGGGCATGGATCTGGCCCACGATGACGCGACCGACTTTATTACTGTCGCCTGTAGTGGAAACGCGGTCAACTATCAGTGTTGCTTTCATCGAACCGTCGACGCCACCGGCTTGAGATTTGGTGCTTTCCGAGGAAGTCGACGTAACCCAGTTATTCCCCAGGGCGGTTGTGCCGGCTGACGGGTTGAGCATTTCCCGAAGCTCTGAGCGCGTATAGCTGCTATTCACCGTTGTACTTCCAAGGTTTGGCGACACGAACACCATTCCTCCTGTGGTCTCGTCCGTAAAAAACCAGTTAGGGTGCGTAAACCCCATACTGAGCACCGGAGGCTGAATTTCGATCGCATTCGGAAGAGTAATCTTCCACTTGGTCAGATCGAAATTGTCCGATGGCGTACAGGACGTACACAAGTCCTTTCCGCTATGACCTTGTTTTGTCACGCTGGTTTTGATGGTTTCGGAGGATGTGCTTTCGTTGCCTGCAGCAAGTCCGGTGCTTCCGACAATCATTGAAAGTCCAAGTGAAACAATTGCTGTGGAAAGCGCCACTCTGTTAGGAGATTTCTTTGAACCAAACTTCATCATTTCTCCTCCTCGCGTTATTTTGAGTACACAATGCTCCAAGCAAAGTCTTTGCGAAATCGCTTTCATTTGTATTATATGGAAGCCAAACGTTCCCAGCAATGGAATCATTTTAGTTATAGTTGTGTTTTTTTGTTGTTCCAAACTCTTTTTTCTTCAGCTGACACGTAAACCCGTTAGTTGAGAAAAGGCCGCCGATCACTTTCGGCAGGCCTTTGATTGAGCTATCTTTTTTCAACTCAACTCTCTACGCAGAAAAAATGATAGAATTATTATGCTTCCATTTTATCAGATGGTGTTTTTATTCATAAATAAAGCAAAAGGAATATTTGTCCACATACTAGTCGTATAATAAAACTGAATGATATCGTTAGGGGAGAACCAATCCAATGGAGAGTTCATTACTTAGTGCTATAAGTATTTCGTTTCTGCTTGTTGCCATGTTAACACCTATTTTAATATGGGCGTTGCGTAGTTTGAACCTAACTCAACCTATCAGGGTAGAGTTGCCACCGGACCATCAAGCAAAACGTGGTACTCCGCTGATGGCAGGCATTATCCTACTTATAGGGGTAATTACATCAACATATTTCCATCCTAAGCCTCTGGTACTTTTCCTTGGAGCAACCTTTGTTTTATTTGGCATATTGGGGTTCATGGATGATTTTAAAAAGGCTGCATTTCAAGACCCCTCCGGTATCTCAGGAAAAACGAAACTGATTTTTCAATTTGCTTTCACTATCATATTGTTATTTGCATTACTTTATCAGTTCAATTTAAATTCAGAAATCACCCTATTTAAAGGTTTTAAACTCCACTTACCAATTTTCGCATATCTAATACTAATGATGTTATTTATTGTGGGGTCAGCCAATGCAATAAATTTTACTGATGGGCTGGATGGACTTCTAATAAACGTTGCAATACCAACTTTCTTTTTCTTTTTTGTGATTTCGGAAAGAATTGAAGTACAGACTTTTTCGTTAGTAATGATTGGTTGCTTATTAGGTTTATTTATATATAATATTTATCCAGCAAAAGCGTTTATGGGGGATACTGGGTCTCTTGCAATTGGTGGATCTCTTGCTTTCTTAGCAGTAATTGAAAAGGTTGAAATTTTGATTCCGATATTATTTTTTGTTTATCTAGCAGAGCAACTATCTGTCATTTTGCAAGTTTGGTATTACAAGAAAACCAAATTGAGAATATTCCGAATGGCACCTATTCATTATCACTTTAGTTTGAAGTATGGCTGGAGCGAGAATAAAATAGTAATGGTATTTGGATTCATATCTTGGATATCAGCATTTATTTCTTGGGTTCTTTGGAAATACATACTTTAGATTTCCTATCTCTTACTCAACTACATATCACCTTAATTAACAAAGCAGGTCGCCGCGCGCCTGCTTTATTGGTGTATCTTTATTCAGCTAACATACAGGCTCTTCAATCATTTTTGAATATTGTAATGTTAGATGCTATCAAAGAAAGGTTGGGGAGCAGTGACATCTTTAGAACCGATAAAATATTTGGAGACGCTGTCTGGAAAAGCCGCACATTTGTTGTCATTTAATGATGGAAACCGTTATGCGGTAAAATGTAAAAACAATTTCCACGGAACAAGGGAACTGGTGAATGAATTCGTGATCGCCAGATTAGGGCAACACCTTTCTTTGCCTGTAGTACCATTTAAAATGGTGAATATGACAGAGCAGCAGATTCAATATATACCAAAAAAGTTTTCTTCCAAATACGTGCCGGGGACACAATTTGCAAGCCTATTTATAGATAATTGCAGAGGCCTCTCGAAGGAACCTCCTCATCCGACTAAAACGGAAATCAAAAATAGCCAGGTTTTGGCCGGAATCCTCGTGTTCGACCATTGGGTGCATAACGCTGACCGCACAAAAAGCAACATTCTTCTAGAGCGGCTGCCGGAAGGCAAGTATGATATTCATATGATCGATCACGGAAAATGTTTTCCGGGAGGATACAAATGGAACAAAGCAACATTGCAAAAGCACGATAAGTTTAAAAAGGATTCTATCGTTCATATTTGGACTGTGGGCATGCTTGAGGATACATCGATACTCTCTTCATATATTGAACAGATCCTTGCTTTTCCGGAAGCCCTTATTGAAGAAGTGATTCGGGAAATTCCTACGGATTGGAGTGTGTCGATTCAAGACAGAGAGGCACTTATTACTTATCTCATCGTACAGAAAAAAATATTTGCCGATTCGGTGTATCAATTTGCGAAAAAATATGGAAGGGGCTTAATTTAATAGCTTGCCTAAACAGGGGGTTATTCTTTACAATATCAGGATAAGGCTCAAATCATTTCGATACCTACTGCCCTGAAAGGAAAGTGGCCACCTGTTGATGGAACAATTTCCAGCACATGATTCAACTTGGAATCGAAAACTCATTCTAACATTATGGTGGATCCTCATCGTTTATGAAGTAGCTGCTACGACTACGCTCTTCTTTCGAATTAATGAGCAGCCGGTGGATTGGTTTAATAGCTTTATTCGTTTTCAACTTGTTCCTACGATTTTGCAGCTTCTTCTCATGGGCATAGGTTATTTGGCGATGCATTATTTGAAGTTCTATAGAGAGTTTATCATGATCACATGGACCATGACCATGGTTAGTATATTCATCCTTTGTATTCCTGAAATGACACACAGCTATGTGCTCATCTGCATGCCTATACTTATGTCTTCTGTCTATTTCCAGAAAAAATATATCATTTTCGCTTATTGTCTCGGTGTTGGATTCTTCTTCTCTTTACTTCTTATCCAGATGGCTTACGAACAAACGACCACCTTATATGAAATTATCGTATCACTTGCCATCCTAACCGCGACTGTGGTGCTTTGTTTTGCAATCATGGGTAGAGGACTTGAACTGCTTGCTCAGCTTAAGAATTCGGTTGTACGCGAGCAAGATTTGCTGATTCGCAACGTCATGACTGACCGTCTATCCAAAGTTGATGCGCTCACTGAGCTTTTTAATCATCGTTCCTTTCAAGAACATACGGACCACCTTATTTCGCATATGCCCCATGATACATCGCTGGAGCTTGCGCTAATGGACATCGACAACTTCAAGCTGATTAATGATAATTACGGTCACTGGGTCGGGGATGTTGTTCTCAAAACCATCGGTACCCTTCTCAAAGAGTTGCTCGGCCCGGATGATATGTCTTTTCGCTATGGCGGCGAGGAGTTTGCCGTGTTATTCGTGGGGAAATCGCATCAAGATGTGCTAGCCATTTGCGAAAAAATTATGGAATCGATACGCAGCACTGTCATTCCTGAAATGCCGGACCAGAAGCTGACGATGAGCATTGGACTCGCGACCTATAATCGAAATACGATGAAAAAGGCGTGGTTTCAGCTTGTCGACGAATGCTTGTATACAGCCAAACGTAACGGCAAGAACTGCATACATGTGCATACTGCAGACATTCAAGTGTAAGTAGCTGAAGGGTAAACCCATGTGGCAGTAGTCAAAACCAGGAGCGAGGTGCTTCTGGTTTTTTTATTTTGGAAATCTTCTGTGGAAAAAAGTGTTAAGCCTCATACATGAATTGGTTGCATTAGGAAAATAATGAAAATGAGAATACCTATATCGAGGCAACTCGAAGATGAGCGACCGCGAATAGAGGTAGGTATTATCGCCAATAAGCAAGCGGTATTCGGAATCCGAAAACTTAGAGCTTACTTATGTGGTAACCAAAATTCAAATGAGGTGATAATCATGTGTCATTCCATAGCCATTCTGGCTGATGTTCAAGAAGTCATGAAGCAATTCCGCGTCGATCGGCTCTTATCCTATAGTTCCAATCGCTATGAGGTGCGCCCTACTGAATCCGTGTCTGCTGTGATGATCAATCGCAAGGGCGAGCGCCTGTTGGATGAGTTCCGTTGGGGGCTGATGCCCTTCTGGGCGAAGGATGCGGTATGCGGCGAGCGCAACTCGATTTTCTCAAACATCGTGTTCGATCGCATTGTCAAAAAGCAACGCTGTGTCATTCCCTGTAGCAGCTTCTATGTGGGGATGACGGAGGGCAAGGAGACGGAGTGGATTCGTTTCAAAATGCGAAGCGGCACGTTCGGCATTGCTGGCCTGTACGACATTTGGCAGGCACCCTCTGGTGAAGAGGAGCTGCGTACGTGTATGATGCTCATGACGGAATCGAATTCCGTCGTCTCTCCGTACCACGCCAGTATGCCAGCCATTCTGGACGAGGAACAAATGGAGAAATGGCTGCAGCCCGAGCAGAAGGACAGTCGTCAGTTGAGATCTTATCTGCAACCCATTGACGACATGCGGATGGTGGCTAATATTCTTACATCCCCTTCAGAGAAGCTGGAGATGGGTTCCGATGTGAGTATTTTTGTATAAGAAAAATACAGCGAGAAAAAAGGACTTGCGACTAGGCGCAGGTCCTTTTACTTTTTAGGCACAGGCGGCAGAGCGCCACCCTCCCCAATGATACGTACACCATCCGCGCAAACACCGTAAGGCTCCCAACGGCAGGTCGCGCAGAGATTGCTGATATCTGCCGGTTTCACTTCAAGAGCAACTTGCCCGCAAATGGTGGACCATGTCCGCTCCATGCCGACCTCCAAACCAAGCTTGGCAACAATCTCTGCGTCACGTTGGTACACGGTACGATTCTCACAATGCGCAACTTGATCCTGCGGAAACACCGCGCATAAATCATCAGGACCAAGAACAACATGAATCATCGTCTCAGGCTCTGTGCGCAGCTGTTCATAGACCGTCGTCATATTTTCACAAAACGCTGGTGAATAGCCCATTCCTCGGTAGCCTAATAAACAGAGCAGGTGATGCCCGCGAAGTTGGATCATACGTTGTTAACCCTCGGAACACGGTACAATCCGTATCCGGCCATAGGAATGACGGGTACTTTATCCTCGACGAGGCCGTCCCCTTTGGAATGTAAGGCAACATCAATGAGCCATTTGGTGAAATCAGCCACAGGCATGGTAGCCATTTCTTCTAAGCTATAAAAGCCTGCTGCATCTACCTCCACGCCATCTGGCTGTGGGGTTCCGCCGATGTAAGCCATTTCGAAAGCGATGTACACATTATGTATGCTTCTCGGCTGATCACGCACAGCAACCAGACGTGAAACGGACGCTTCGACCCCGCATTCTTCCAAGACTTCACGCACAATGGTATCTTGAATCAGCTCATGCTGCTCGATATATCCACCCGGGTTTGTCCAACGGCCCTTTCCCGGTTCTTGCGCTCTGCGCACAAGTAAAATCTTCTCATCCTTCATCACCAGTGCACCGACACCGATGCTGTAGTTCCCCCAATGAACAAAACTACACGCTGTGCAGGCTCTTCGCTCCGTCCCATCCACATCACGCGTCTCCATGGCAGCTCCGCAGCCCATGCAAAATTTGACTTCCATCTGTCTCAGCTCCCTTTGGATCATCTATCCTCTAAATCATCTATATGCAATGTTACTGCGAAAGATGGACAATAGGCAATACTAAGTACAAAGGATATACTTACCAGATGCTCCTCAAGACGATCCATGTCAAAGATGCTAAAGTACATCATTTTTCGGTAGAAGCAGCAATCATAGACGAATTAATGCAAAAGCGAAAGTACATCATCTTGGACCGAAAAGGTGCCAAATTGCTGAGAGTCGGCAGAAATTGTTGTACTTTTGCATGAATTTCAGGGGCAATTTGGAGAAATGTGGAGCGATTTCGGTTAAAAAAAGAAAAAAGGGTCCCCGCCACATCCAATGGCGTTCGGGACCCCCTCCACACTCATACCCCTCTTCCTTGCCACTACCTAAACCAAAAACATCGCCACAATCGTCGTTACCGCTAAGCCAATGAGCACGGGCTTCAGGTTCCGTCTCGCAAGCTCGAACGGACTCACACCGCAGATGGCCGCAGCCGGAATGAGCGCCCACGGGATCAAGGTTCCGCCGCCGACCCAAATGGCGGCAACTTGCCCTAGCGCGGTCAGCACCGCTGCGCCAGAGCCAATGGCGGTCGCGAACAGCTGCGCGATGGAGCCCGCCAAGGATATACCCGAGAAGCCGGAGCCATCGAGGCCTGTAATGGCGCCGACGACGGTTAACGTCACGGCACCAATTGCCCCGTTCAGCGGCACGACTCCTGCGAGTGCCACGCCCAGATCGTTCACGATGCCATGTGAACCCTCTGGAAGTATTTTACCAAATAGCTCCGAGATGGCGGAGTCACCTAAATAGAAGAAAGCCGCAATCGGGATAACGGGTCCGAAGACTTTGAACCCAAACACAAAGCCCTCGATTAAATAGGAGGTAATTTTCTCCACACCCGCATTTCGGTGAGCGATCAATGTGACCGCTATTAAAATGAACACCGCCGTACCGCCGACGAGAGCGGTTGCATCGCCACCCTGCAGATTCAAGACGAACATCGCAATGACATCTAAGGCAAATAACACGGGAATCGCAATGGCTAAACTTCTCTTTAATCGCTCGCCGATCAGCACTTTGCCGTCTTCCTCCACAGGAACGAGACCGCCGCTTTCCTCTAAACGGGTATCGATGAGACCGCTGCGCCATTTCCCATTTTTCATATCGCGCCGCATAAACCAGAACGCTGTAATGGTCGTAACAAGACCCATCACAATAACGAGCGGAATGCTTGCTTCCATCACGGAGGAAACCGGCAATCCGGCTGCATCCGCTGTCAATTTGGGCGCTCCTTGAATAATGTAATCCCCAGACAGCGCAATCCCATGTCCGAATAGGTTCATCGCCATAGCGGCACCGAGTGCCGGCAAGCCAACACGAACAGCAACTGGCAAAAGCACAGCACCAATCAACGCAACCGCAGGTGAAGGCCAAAAAAACCAAGACGTCACCATCATAATGATGCCGATACCCCAGAAGGCTAATGCTGGCGTTCTCAGAAACTTCGTCAGCGGTGCAACCATCGTTTCATTAATCCCTGTACGAATTAAAACGCGGCTCATGGCAACGATAATCGAGATGATCATAATCGTCCCCATCAACTCTTTCGTTGCATAAATAAAGCTGTTAAATACACCAGATACAGAGCCGCTCAATGTTTCCGTAGCTAAAAATCCTAGTGTAAAAATACCCACCACACATATCATCGTCGTATCTCTGCGTTTAACAAGAAGTGTAAGAATAAAGCCAATGAACACTAAATAGACCCAATGAATCGGTAAAAGTTGAATATCCATCCTGCACCACACACCCTCTCAGCCCAAGCAGCAATTGGTGCTACATTGTATGCTCGGCTAGGCATAGGCGTTCGTCTAAATTCGGGCATTTCGCCACCTTGTGGTACAATAAAATAACTATTTTAATGAAGTTAGGGGATTGTACATACATGGCAAGGAATCAACGATTACATTCAGATTCAGATTTTCAGGAGGTCATTGATCGACAGGGCGTTGTTCGAATTTTTAAAGATGACCATATCGTCGATTCCAATGCGGTCGTCCTGCGATTCAGTGATACGACAGTGGTTGTGCAGACACGCGTTAGCGATTTGACCTACTATGATCGAGCAGCATGTGAGTTTTTTGAGATGAAAAGAAAATAGAGTTCCTGCTTCGTGAACAAAAAAGAAGCCGCTTCAATGCGGCTCCTTACTATAGTTTTACTTTACTTTTTTATGATATAACTTCATTCTCCACATCAAATCATCTTCAGACATATACGCTGCGCCTGCATGGACTCTAAAAATCTCATTACTCCCTTTGCTATTTATCCCCTCTTTGGTCGTAAAGAAAAGTTCGATTCCCAATTCCTTTCCTACCCTAATTACAGTTTCATTATAGGCACCAAAAGGAAACGCAAGTAGACGGTACTGAGGTCCAAGCTCTTCCTCAATACGGTTTTCAGCCGTGATCAGATCGTGTTTAATTCTTTTTAGGTACTCAGTTTCGGTCTCTAATCTCTTTTCAGCTTCCAAATAAATGGGGTTTGTAAGCATAGGCATTAGTGCGTTGCTTGAACCCGCCTTGGCTTTGTCATGATGATCATAGGTATGAGAGTAAAAACTCATCCCGTTCTGTTTCATTTCTCTCATCTGATCCCATGTTAGACGCGGTGCCTTTGGATGATCTATTGAATCGACCACAATAAATTTTGTAGCATGAAAACCTAAGCTAAGTAATTCCGGATACGCGTGGGTATAAAAAGATTCATATCCATCATCAAAAGTGATTAAAACCGCATTTTGAGGAACCTGAGCCTCATTCTTCATAAAATGAATAAAATGTTCCATGCTGATTACATTGTAATCTTCTTTCTTCAATCTTTGCATGTGACTTTTAAATCTTTTCGGGGAAATTGTAATGCCATTTTCTTTCTCATCAATGTGATGATAGGTCAGTACAATGACTTTGTCGGTATAATGGACCTTTTGTTTGCTATAATCTGTTTGAATAAAAGATAGCGTATTTACTTGATGCTGTTGGGGTTGTTGCGTTTCTAGTTCTAATTGTTGTGCTACTTGTTGTTCTACTTGTCTTGCTTCTTGTTCTACTGGCTGCTCATAAGAAGGCACAAGTTGTTCTTCGCTAATTACTTGTTCTGGCATGATTGTCTGCTCTAAGGACTTCTGCGATGTCGTAGGCAATAATACATAGAGACAAAATAAAAAGCTAGAAACTAAAAGAACAGTAAACGCCACATTCGTTGGGTTTTCCAATTTCGGTCTATTCATGCGGACAACAACCCCATAGATGAGAATATAACAAATTAGGAAGATAGTATCATGAAAACGCTTTCTTGTAAACTTTTTATTACACAATGCTTTCCCCGTCTCAGGGGCAAGAAAATATGACTTCGTGCTTAATTAAGTTCATTAGCAGCAAGCTGTACAAAGCTGTAGCCTAATTTACGTAATTCAGGAATCGCTCTGATGACACCTTCAGCGGTATCCTTCTCGGGATGATTCATATGCGCAAGAACAATGGAACCGCTCGTGGCCTTGGTTATGGCCTTGTACACCTGCTCCGTGTTATAAGTAGCTCCTGCGTCACCAAGCACAGAGTAGCCTGCTAACTCAAAGCCAAGATCATGGGCAACATACACCGCGACATCATCATAAAAAGCCGTACCCGAGCGGAAAAATGTTGGTCTTTTTCCCGTCAGCTTCTCAATCTGATCCGCATTGTCGTTCATTTCATGAATGGCTTCTTTGACGTTCTTCGTGCCCGCGATACCATAGGCTGGCTTGCCATTCACCGATAATGGCCGGTGCTCGGTGCCATGATTTTCGATCTCGAACAGCGGATTCGCAGCCAACGTGGCAAAGATGGCTGGATTCACAGCTATCCATCTCGCATTGATGAATAACGTAGCCGGAATGTGCTCCTGAATCAAATACTGGATCAGCTTCTCGTCGTAACCACTGCCTTCTTTCCCGCCGCAGGCATCAAAGGTGAGGGCTATTACTTTGTCATTCGTATGTAAACGTGTTTTCACACCAGGGACACGCTCTCCCCACTTCGTCGGTAAGGCAGAGGCATAACGAGAAATTAAGGATTGTTCCACCGACGCGAAGGCTGGGATGGCCTCGATTTCTGCTGTAATTGTCGGACTATCTGATATCGAATGGGATGAGTTCGTCGTGACAGGTGACTCTGTTGGGATGCTCACAGGGGTTGGTGAGATAGCTGGTGGTGTTGCCGTTGCACTCAGCGGCGCAGCTGTTGTAACTGCTGTTGTAACTTGTACGCCTTCAGCACCCTGCTCCACCTCACAACCTGCAAGCGCTATCATCGCGATCACAAAGAAAAGGAGGCACATCGTGCGCCCCCTCATTTGTGTTTCCGCCAATCTAATTTACTTTTCTCCAGCTGATATGCAAAATCATTTTCAAGCCGCTTCTCTTCCGCTTTGCGAGCCGCCTCTACCTTGGCTCTTTCGGCGTCCTTCTTCGCTTGCTCTTCCGCTTTCATCGCGTCAGCCTGGGCTTTGAGTCCTTCCAAAATTTCCGGACGCAGCAGATCCTTAAGTGTTGCGGGTTTATCTTGCGCGCTAGCCGCAGCTGGCGTCATTTTAGCTTTCTTTTTCACCATAATAAGGTCACCTCGTCTACATGTTCTCCCTATTATTGTACACGTCTACTGGTGTAAATGATACGGTACCGTCGCAACAACGATATCCTTATCAGCTTGAAGCTTCGAGCGTATACGCGCTGCAGACTGATTATGGAGCAGACGGTGCCACCATTTCTTCGGCATGAATTGAGGGAGAATAACCATGATAGACTGCTTCTCTGACACGTGAGTGTCGATGCGATCAATGAATTCTGCCAGCGGCTTCAGGATCGTCCTGTACCGTGATTTGAACACGACCAGTCGTACGCCTGGATCCCAGATCTGCCACTTCTCCTGCATCGATTCTTCGTCCTCATCCGAGAAGGAAACATAGAAAGCGATGACGTTTGGCGAAAGTGATTTCGCATAGTTCAGTGTTTGCTCGACAGCGCGATGAATCCCGGCCACAGGTACGATAATCACGGGTTCTTTGGTGCAAACACGGTCTTGTGTAATATCAATTCTCAGCTGATTGGCTACATCGTCGTAATGGTGAGCGATCTTCGTGATTAACCATAGTAAAATCGGTGTCACAATAATAACGATCCAAGCACCCTCGCTAAATTTAGTCACAGAGAAAATAATAAGAACCGCAAAGGAGACGATGCCGCCTAGACCGTTAATGATCAGCTTCCCGATCCAACCGGGTACGCGTTCTTTTAACCATTTACGTACCAAACCAGCCTGAGCTAATGTAAAAGATAAAAATACGCCAATCGCATAAAGTGGAATAAGTCCGTCGGTCTTACCTTTAAAGCCAATCAAAAGCAGGCTGGCCAATACGCCTAGCGTGATAATGCCATAATGATAGGAAAGTCGATCCCCACGGAAAGAGAACATACGCGGGAAGTTTTTGTCTTGGGCCATGATCGATGCCAAAATCGGAAAACCATTGAAACTTGTATTCGCAGCTAGCACCAAAATGAGCATCGTCGCGATTTGGGTCGCATAGTACATGACTCCGCGGCCAAAAGCTTGCTCCGTCACCATCGATAGAACCGATGTATGCCCGTTATGATCAGGTGCAACCCCATAGCCTAAAGCGATCAGCGTTACACCGCCGAACACGATGGCCAATAAGCCGCCTAAGGAGAGGAGCGTACGGTTTGCATTTTTGACGGAAGGTGTTCGGAAATGTGGGACAGCATCTGAAATCGCTTCGATTCCCGTTACAGCTGAACAACCGGATGAGAACGCCTTAAGAAGTACGAATAAGGTTAATGAGTTCGTCGCAGCGCTTGGTGCGAATTCGATCGCATGCGTATTGAGTGAGCCCGTCAGTAAATCGAAGACGCCTTTACCAACTAACAACAGGATACAAAAGATGAAAAAGTACGTTGGTATCGCGAATACAGTCCCTGATTCGGAAGTACCTCGCAAATTGAGCCACACCATTATCCAAACTAGAATTAGCGTTAAGGGCACAATATAGGGCACCGTAGAAGGAAAGGCCGACGTAATCGCCTGTACACCGGCAGAGATCGAAACCGCAACCGTTAAGGTGTAATCGATCAGGAGCGAGACCCCTGTAAGTCGTCCCCACACCATACCTAAATTTTCTTTCGTAACCATATAAGCGCCGCCGCCCATGGGGTAGGCTTCAATAACTTGTCTATAGCTCAACACGAGCAGTAGGATCAACGCGATAATGGAAATGGCAATGGGCAAGGAAAACGCAAATGCGGCAACCCCAACTGTTGCGAGCTCTAACAGAATTTGTTCCGTCCCGTAGGATACAGAGGATAATGCATCCGAAGACAGGATAGGAAGGGCTTTCCAGACAGGCAGTTTCTCCGACTCAATCTCACTCGACTTTAGCGGCTTCCCAAACACAATTTTTTTTAATGAATCACTTGTCATTTCGTGGTCGTTCCTCCAATTAAAGCTAATCTCAATGATCTAATCCCGTAAAATTGACGCAAAAAAACACAAGGATTGACCTTGTGTATTAGACACATGTTCTCCTTTCTCACGATCGCTTACGAGGTTAGCTGTCGGGTTCGGGCCGCGAGAAATCCGCCCTAAAAGGTACTTGGTATCAGCACCATTATTCACCCCATGAAACTCGTGGTTCCCCCGCTTTTCTTAACAGAAAATTAAGCGAAATATTCAACTGTTCAGGTACGAGTTGAATACTACTCTCTTCTTCCAACATAGTAAAGGAGGGAAAAAACGTAAAAAGGTCTTTTCCAGTACCCGATTCCTCCAATAATTCGCTTACATTCAGTTGATTCATTGTTTATCTTCCATTCTCGTAGTGGTTCGAGGTATTTCGGGCAAAATAGAGGGTTGCATTCTTCAAACATTGGTTAATTCATTTATTACGGGGATATTTATTGGAGGAAATCCTTTTGAGATCTAAAAACCTAGTAATAATTAGTGTTTAGATGGAAAAGTTAGCAGCATTAATTCGGCACATGATAATTGCGGGTTGTGGATTTTTGCTTCCAAATCATTTTCTTCCAAATGAGTGGAATGCCGCCGATGAGGTATAAATAGCGGGCATCGATCATTTTTTTGATAAGTGAGGCCATGCGGCCTTTCACTTTCTTGACTTTGAGTAGACCAACAGCCTGACCGCGGCCTAGGGATGCAACTGTGCCTTTGAAATCATATACAAAAGGCTTCATTTCTTTGCCTCGAACAGTCTGAATGAGATTCCTAGCTGCATTATAGCCCTGTTGGACAGCAATTTGGGCATTTGCGGGATATGGCGTACCCTCTGGGCTTGTAACAATCGAGCAATCACCGGTAATGAAGATCTCTGGAAACTGATGCGAACGCAAGCAGCTATCCACTTTTACCCGCCCCCGCTGAACCTCGAACCCCGCTTGCTGCAGCAAGGAATTACCGCGTATTCCCCCTGACCAGACTACCGTTCCTGCGCGAATGAACTCACCATTGCCCAGAATAACTCCTTCCGGTGTGCATGCCTTGATCGCGGTCGATAGCTTATATTGCACGCCCTTGCGGCGCATTACTTCCATCCCGTATTCAATCAGATCCTCAGGAAGCCCGGGCGGCAGCGCCGATGGGGAAGCTTCCACATTATAAATGCGGACATCCGCAGGATCGACATCATAGGTTTTACACAGAACGGGAATGCGGTCCGCCAGCTCTCCGACAAATTCTGTACCCGTGAACCCCGCGCCGCCAACGACGAAGGTCAAATAATCCTTGCGCTTCGGTGCCATTTTGGACTTAGCAAACATATATTCAATGTGCTGCCGAATGAAGCGGACACTGTTAATGCTTTTGATGGACATGGCATATTCATTCAAGCCCGGAATACCGAAGGTCTCCGTCTCACTTCCTAAACCAACCACCAGGTAGTCATAGTCGAGCGTAGCATCTTCCAGCACAATCTTCTTTTCATTAGGCAAAATTTCTCTAACCGTCGACTTCACGAACCGTATCTTCCGTTCATCAATCAAATCCGAAATGGTCACGCGCGCGTTCTCATGATGATCCGTACCGGCAGCCGGCATATGCAGGTGTGTCGTAATGTAGTGATAGTCGTGCTTGTTGACCAGTGTGACGTCCATCTCATTCTTTCTCATCTTCTTCTGCAGCCTTATCGCTGTGACAAGTCCGCCATAGCCTGCGCCCAGGATAACGATTTTGGGTTTACTCATTGCCTCAACACTCCTCCATTTGTGAAATTAATCACATATATGCTTGTGAAAATAATCACAATTAATCACAAGATGAGCCGGTATCCGACTCTCTACTAGTGTATGCGTGAGGTTCCAAGAAATAACTATGAGTTTGACTATTTATGAAAATAAGGCGTGAAAGGCAACTGATCATTCGTCCCTACTACGCCTCAAAGTTAGCGTCCAATTCTGCCGCTTTGTCTTGCAAAGTGCGCAGCCGGTAGCTGTTCATGCCTGTCACGCCGAGCTCCTCGAGCAAGCCAAAGTTGGCCCAAGCGCCGACGACGGCCCCGATGCCGGGGATGAGCTGGAGCATTTTACGAAAATCAATCGTATCCCTGTACTCCTGCTGGAGCTGCAACCAATTCACTTGTTTCATGTAGTCGGCGGCAGGCGGAAAGGACTGCGAGACGGCAGGCCAATTCTTAATGGTGTTAAGCAGTTCCGGCTTCTTCTTCGAGCTAGAGAACGCCAGCTGGAACACGTATAGAATGAACAGTCTCTCTCTATAATCCTTGGTCGAATACCCGTAAATATGCGCTAATTCAAAAAGGAATTTCAACTTAATCCCGATCAGAATCGGAAAATCAGCAAGCCCAAGCAAAATTCCGCCAGCACCCGCACCAGCTCCCTCGGCGGCCGCGATCTTTTTGTAGAGAGATAGCAATTCCTCTGCTTTGGCATCACGATCTGCTAAAGACACGCCCTTTAAGGGATCCGTTGTCGGCATATAGTTCATCCCGAACAGGGTCGTTTGCACAATCCCTTTGACCGTCGCGGTGATCGTATTGTGGACTTTCTCTGGGATCACTTGGTTGATGCGGTTTTGGACAGATTTGGAGGCACGCTCTATTAGGTTCGGTTGCTTTTGCAGACGTATTTCCCAGCGCTTAAGCTTTCTCTGCATTTGCTGCTCGTAGATCGTGTACGCTTGATCCATTGCTCCACCGCCGCCTTTTGTCATCGTTCGTTTAAGTATAGTATACCGTGGAGATGGGCTCAAGGTGATTGGTGGTGTTGGTGGGGGTGGACTGATGAGTCAAATGGGTGCCCACTACTTGGTTTTTGAGAGCTTGTGAATGAACGCTTTCAGGTTTTCTTCTCCGTTGATAAAAAGCCTTTTGAGCAGATAAGGAGACTGATGATTGGTCGTGTAACCTTGTTCGATCGTAAAAGCGTAGCGAAAGCCGTGGTCTTGTAAGAGCTTTAATGTTGTTTGGTTATATTCACCGTAGGGATAGCAGAATACGTCTGCTTGTGTGCCTAGCTTTTCCTCGATTAGCTTTCTAGCTTCAGTGATCTCGAGAGCCTGTTGTTCCGCTGAAAGCCGGGGCAGATGAGGGTGTGTCATGCCATGAGGTTGAATGTCCCAGCCGGCTTCATGTAGTTTCTCGACTTGCTCCCAATTCAGATAGCCATCATGATCGACCATACCTGGTGACATGAAAAGTGTAGCAGGGAAATCGTATTTGGCCAGGATCGGCATCGCCTCCTCCAGATTATCCACATAGCCATCATCAAAAGTAAGCAATACCGGTTTTTCGGGTACCGTGAGCCCGCTTTCATTTTCAATAAGGCCTATGAATGTTGTGAGAGAAATGGGATTGTACCCGTGGTCATGCAGATATTTCATCTGTTCCAACAGCTTCGCTGGGGAAATAACGACCACATTTCCTGGGTCAATTGTGACGCTGTGGTAGTTGAGTACTGGGATACTGACTTTGGATGGGGAAGGAGTGGCAACAACAACGGGCATGTAAGTGACCGCTGTAACGGATGGTGTTGGAGTTGGGGGTATGTCCACTTGGACGGATGATGTTGGCGTTGGCACTGTGTCCACCTGAACGGATGATGTCGAAGCTGGAATTGTGTCCGGCTGAACTTGGACCGGCTGTTCGAGCTTGTCCGGTGTAAAAGCTGGAACCTCAATCTGTGCTGGTGTAGGAGATTCGATCAATTCCTCGGCTTGTACTTCTATGTCGATCGGTGCTGATGAAGGATTGAGTCCAATGATGACAAGGAGAAAAAGCAGGGTAAACAGCCCAGCTAGCAGCGAGTAAAATAGAAATCTCTTTCTTTGGATGTTCATAACTCACCAACCATTTCTAGAGTAATTGTCTATCACTCTATTTGTAAGCAATGGTTGAGAGAATTATTCCTAGATTTAGATGGATGGTTGAGTTTCCAGAGGAACTTCACTCGTTGAGCCTCCTACTCGCACGAGCTACTTCAAAGGTGATTATCCCTTCGGTTATGCCTAACGGACCTGACAGCCTCTATTACATAGAATATAGACAATTTCGATTTCTAACGGACACAAGGAGCGCTATTTGCTGATTTGTGTGCTCCAATGTACCTTTCGAGTGGAAATAACGGCAGTGACGTCCGTTAGATTTTCGTTAGCCGATGAAATTATGTGAAAAGCAGTAGTCCCCATGCTAATAGAGCACCCACCACCAAAATCGTGTCCCCCCGCTGCCACTCTAGCGTGTTCTTCCGTAGAAGCAACGTCTTGCCGTCGATTTGTTTCATTTCCATCGCGACGGTCATTTGCTCCGCTTTGTGGAACATCGCAAGTAATAGTGGAACAACCAGTGCCGGGATGTCGCGCACACGAACACTGCCTGGACGGACAGATGCTTTGCCTCGGGCACGTACGATTGTTGAGAATTGCTGCCACTCCCGCAAGATGAGCGGGATGAAGCGAAAAACAAACGAAACAGCCAAGGAGAAGGACGCCACTGGCAGCTTCACCTTGTGCAAGTATTGCAATGCCCAGTTCAGTCCCTGTACAAGCTGACCGTATGGGGTCGACATCGCGAGCCAGTAACCGACCATTAGGACGAGAAATAGACGTGTCAGAATGAAGGTTGTGCTCCAGCCAATTTCGACCACGTAGCCTAGCGGTGAGAACTCAATCCCTGCTAGAGCGACGGAGAAGATCAAGAAAATCGCATAGGACATCGCGATTTTTCGGATCCCGCGCAGGACACTTCGCGGGAGGCCCAGAAACGCGCAGCCGACGAGCCCTGCGGCCACCGCGAGGCTGCCCCACCCCTGCTGCCCCATCGTCCCGATGGCGAGCAGCAGGTAGAGCAGCCACTTCGCCCGCGGGTCCAGTCGCAACCACCCCGCCATCGGCGAGGGTGGCTGCAGTTGCGGTGGCTGCGCCACGCGCGCGGCAGCCGGCGCCGCTTCCGCAGGCGCCGAAGCGCTAGCGCTGCCGCCTTCGCACAGCGCAGCCAAGATCGCCGACGCGGCAAGCGCCGGCGTGAGCCGATCCGGCGCGATGGCGATGCCAACTCGCGCCATCTCGGCAGCGGCCTCCGCGCAGCTCGGGAGGCCAACCCCGGCGCGCGCTAGCACTTCGTGCGCGCGGCAGAGCTCTTGCGGCGAGCCGTCGAAGACGAGCTCGCCATGGTCTAGAACGAGGACACGGTCCGCTAGCGGAAAGAACGTGTCCAGATCATGCGTGGCGACGACGAGTCCGCCACGGGTTCGCTCGCGCAGCATGCGCAGAAGCTCGCGCACGGCGGCCGCCTCGAGGCCGGCAGTTGGCTCATCCATGAGGAGCCAATCCGGCGCCGTGGCGAAGGTGGTCGCCAGCGCGAGCCGCCGCTGCTCGCCGCCGCTGAGTGCGAAGGGCGAGCGATCCATGGCGAATACGCCATGGGGATCAAGCGCATGCGTCGTCTCGCGGATGCGCCGTTCGCGCGCTTCTGCCGGGAGCTTGTAAGGTCTAAGCGAATAGGCGAATTCTTGACGGATGCTGCGTGCGAACAACTGCTGCTCCGGAAACTGGAATGTTAAACCGAATCGAAGCATTTGCTTGGAATCAACCTTCGTAGGCTTGAGCCAAATAGGCTGTTCGTCCAGCGTAATCGTTCCAGCTTGTGGCTTGAGTAGACCCGACATCACTTGCAGCAACGTGGATTTCCCTGATCCTGCATGGCCGATAAGCAACGTCGTTGTTCCCTCTTGCAGGGTGAAGCTTATATCTTGTAGCAGAGTCACATCCGGTGAATCCGGAGCTATTACTCCTACTCCCTTCAATGCTATCGACATAAGATCGCCTCCGCCAGTTCTTCCATATTTAGAGGTAGGGGGTGTAAGGAGAGTCCTTGCTCGATCAAACTCATCGCCGTTTGAATGGCAAAAGGCGGATCAAAGCCAAGCTCCACACAAGGCGAAGATTTCTCCCCAGCACCTTCGGCTTCACCATAAAAGAACTTGCGCGGATCCCCATCAAAAGTAATCCTACCCGCTCCAAAACCGATCACACGGCTGGCATCCGCCACCTCTTCTAGCCGATGTGATATCCAAACAATCGTCGTTCCACGTTGATGTGCTTGACGTACGGCTTCGCGCACTTCTTTACGAGAAGCAGGATCCAGCATCGCTGTGGGTTCATCCAATAATAGAATCTCTGGCTGAATAGCAAGTGCGGCTGCCAGATTAACGAGCTGCTTCTGCCCACCTGATAATGTTGCCATCGTACGCTCCGGCGAAAGTGATAAGCCTACAGCGGATAGGACGTCCACATACCATTTCCTGCGTTCCCCAGCCGATAGCTGCTGTGCTTGCGATAGGAAGTCCAGTTCCTCCGCGATCGTTTCTCCTATGAACTGTGCTTCTGGCAATTGGAGTACGCCTCGTGTCGTTGAATTCACATCATCCGTTCTACGTTGAATTTGCCCTTCCGACAACGGGTTCAAGCCTAATAGTACACTTGCAAGCGTACTTTTCCCGCTTCCATTTGGGCCCACAACAGCTATCCACTCACCTCTATGAATGTCTAGCGAGACGCCCGACCACACACGCCGCCCTTCACCCGATTCCATTCGATAGACGATAGAAGCATTATTTAATGACATTAATTTCTCTCTCGTAGGCATATGTAAAAAAGTTCCTTTCACTTTTCTAGCAGTTGTGCTATCATCTGTATTGTCAACTTAGTTGCAATGTTTCGGTTGACAATGAATTAACAATACCAGAAACAGGAGTGGTCAACAATATGAAACTTACGTTACGTGGTGTTATTTTCAGTGCTTTATTTGCCGCTATTCTCGTCTTATTCAGCTTCCTTAAAATCTCAGTTGGCTCCGAAGTTCCGATTACTTTGCAAACATTAGCTGTTATGCTCGCTGGAGGTTTACTGGGCGCGCGTTACGGATTCCTAAGTATGGCCCTTGTCGTTGTTCTTACTGCGTTGGGCTTTCCCCTTCTCGCTGGGACCGGAGGTATTGCCAAAGTACTCGGACCTACCGGCGGCTTTATCATGATCTGGCCGATATCCGCGATGCTCATTGGTCTCATTTTACCTCGTATTCGATTAAAAGGCATCATGGGCTATGTCGCTGCGTTCCTTGTTCTTGAAGTTTTCGGCTCCCTCTTTCTTTATTTGGCTGGCGTACCGTGGTTAATGTATAAGGTTCCTACCTATACATTTGCAAAAGCAATGGCACAAGGCTGTTATCCATTCCTTCCTGGGGATGCAATTAAAGCTGTCGTAGCTGCGCTCATCATTGCGCCAGTTCGCCAAGTTTTTCCTCCGCAACGCCTTACCGGTTCATCTTCACACAGCATCATTCAAAATGATACGAAGCAGGATGCGATCGTCAACTAATCATTGCCATTTTCATTCAATCCAACTAAGGGCTGTCCTCCAAGTAGCTTCAACTACTTGAGGGTCGCTCTTTTTTATGCATTTTTACGAAATTGTAATGTCTTGCCCTTCATTTTTATGCGATTGTTATGCGCGAACAAGTAAGCTTAGTCCTGTAGACAACAGCGCAAATAACAAATCCAATAAACTTGAGGAGTGTTTCTCGATGAAAAATAACAATAAAGTTCTAGCCACTCTAACTATCACAGCAACTGTCGGATTATCCGCCCTTCTTCCTTACCATGCTCTAGCAGCAAATCCTTTTACGGATTCCGCAGGTGTTGCACAAATCCAGACTGCTATTAAGCAACTAGCACAGCAGCAGGTGCTGTCAGGCTATGAGAACAATACCTTCAAGCCCAATCAAGCGGTCACACGCAGCGAGATTGCCAAAATGGTAGCCCTCGCCTTCCACGTAAACACTACCGTGGATGCAACGACAGCTAGTCCTTTTCAAATTCACAGCTAGCACAGAGCGCATCCGTTTGGACTCCACAGCGCAGGTTGCCAATGATCTATTTGAAGTTGAATCACATCTAGCTGACGGTGTTGCGGATTACGGTTATGTCATTGCTGCTTACAGCAAAGGCCGACCTGGTTCATTTATCGTTGACGCATGGAATCGTTATAATGGAACGACCTACCAAATCCTTTCTTCCATGCGGGGACGCCAAGTCCAAATCACCCCTGAGGGTGGTGCAGCGATGACGGCTAATTACTTGCCTTTCACGCAAGCAACGGATGGTCGCCAAGCGCCTAAATTCATTTTGCCTAACGGCGAGACCTTCCGCCCTGGTGTAACCTATACGGTTTCCGCAGACTGGGCGACACTTACGAACCCTACTTTTACTGCAAAAGAAATCGCTCCGAATAAGCTTCAATCCGCTGCCGCAGTAGATGCGAAGACGATTGCAGTCACGCTGACGCAAGATCCGAAGGATGAGATCTTCGTTTCACGCCGCGTATCCCTAACTGCTGCCGATGGCACAGTCTTGACTGCTGAATACAGCTTAACGACACGCAAAGGTGCTGTTGGTACGTTCACGCTTTTGAATAATGCTCAACTGGTTCCAGATACGACTTATACGGTTGCTCCAGTGGGTGCTTGGGCTACGGCTTCAGGTGTCACTTTAAACTTGAAAAAGTAATCACTTACTATATAATCGAATGACAAAAGATAAGGAAGATGACCTGCGATCAGGTTCTCTTCCTTACCTTCGTTTGCTAAACTTATCCACAGGTACTGCTGTTTTCTAAAATTCTTACATCCTAATTTAGAGGTGACCATCTATGTTACTGAAAAATATTTTCCAATTCGCACGCTTAACGCCACTCACATTGTTTCTTGTCTTAATTGGCTGTAGCAGCCAACAACCGAACCCCGTCAACAGCCTCAACCCGACGAAGACATCAACACCAGCTCCTACCGCAGCAGCTGCAGCAGCTGCAACACAAACTCCCGCGACGAGTTCATCACCTGCACATACGACCACTTCCCCTTCGACGGCTACTACGACTTTAATGGTGACTCATTCGAAAAGTGACTATATGTCCTTCCTCGATCCCGCTTCAGGCCGATTTGAGAAGCTGGTCGTCGGTAAAGCCCCTTTTGCTATCGCAGAGGGGCCAAATCATCGCGCTTATGTGTCGACAGCTGAAGGTGTTGCTGTCATCGATACGAAGGCCCGTACGCGGATTGCACTAGTACCATATCAAACCAATGTGGGTAAACCACGCTTTGGTGAATATCGCTCGGGAGGCATGGGGATTGCAGTATCGCCAGATGGTAAATTTGTTTATGTCGGTGTCTATTCCGATGGAGGCAAGAGTCAACTAGAAATCTTGTATACGGAAAAGCTCACTATGACGGGGCAAGTCCCTGTCGGCGTTCGACCTTTTGATGTTGTGACTAGCTTGGACGGCCGTGAAGTATACAGTATAGATCACGATGGATACACGGTAACGGCTGTCGATCCTTTTAATCTAAAAGGCCGCACGTTAGAAGCTGCACCTTTCGGTAAAGGCGGCTTCGAGAAGCCGCACTACGCCGCCGTCCGTGCTGATGGCCGTTTACTTCTGCCTTACCAAGGACGCGGTCTTGTGGTGCTTGACCCGAAGAGCGGCAGCTATACAACCGAACCCTTGACGGGCAACACCCATCAGGAAGGCGTCACACTTACCCCGGACGGCAAGCAGCTGCTGATCGTTGGCATCGGCGAGGCAGGCAGCGCAACGGGGAAGCCGAATCTGACCGTGCTCGATGTGAACACTTATAAAGAGAAGATCCTTCCGTTAACCCGCATGCACCAAATGGTTGCCAGCAGCGCCGATGGTCGGTATGCCTATCTCACAGGTGGCGTCACCTATGCTGATACGGGCTGGAATGGCATGACCGTGGTTGATCTCGCAGCAGGTACAACACGCGAATTTGAGCTGCCTGATTATCCGCTTGATGTGCAGCTTCTGACGAAGCAATAGTCGCTGCAGATCAATCCCCCTTCACCATATAACCAAATGTTCGCGGAAACAAAGTGTTAGACTGGAAAATAGAGTTGTAGACTGAGAAAATAAACTATTAGACTCACTCGGCAGCGCTCAACGTGCAGAATAATTGAAGATCAATTACCACAAGTGACGCAAATTTTTTGGTACATGAGGCTAGGACAAAATAGAAAGCCCTGCTCAATTCTGTGTTCAGAGAGCAGGGCTTTTCTTGCACACTAGTACCTAGATGCATTTTGGTATGCATCCACGGATTAAAATACCCAAAATGGGAAAAATATGGCGGAAAGAGGGTGATCTGATGGGCGTTGTAACAAACAGGCAGATATTCTTTATCGTACTTTTCTCAATAACAGCTTCTGCTTTTATGGGTATGCCTGGAAATGCTATAAAAGCAGCGGGGACCGGTGCATGGCTTGCTATCTTAATAGTGGCTATTGTATTTGCGTTTGGAATCTTTATTATTGCAAGTCTGAACCAAATGTTCGAAGGCAAAATCATTCATGAATATGCAGAGCTATTGGTTGGAAAAGTAATGACCAAAATCATTGGTATTATTTATATCATCCACTTTAGTTTCTTTTCAATCCTCCTTTTCAGAGGTTCTGCAGAATTTATTAAAGAAATTTTCTTGCCTACTACCCCTAAATGGGTAATATTGGCGTTATTTATGGCTGTTGCGCAATACATGGTCTACAAGGGAATAACGACAATTGGACGATTGCTGGAGTTTTATGGATTTATTTTTCTTGTTGTTCCGCTAACTGTCCACACAGTTATGTTCTTTGTGGGAGATCTAAACTATATAAAACCGTTTTTTGAACCTGAACTTGTGAAAGAATATATTTTTGGTACAAAGGATTTAATATACGCGTTTGTAGGCATTGAGATTCTGACCATCATTCCTTTTGGCAAAATCAATCTCAAAAGTGGTGTGTGGTATGCCATGATTTCCGTTCTGTATGTGGGACTTTATTATGTGATCAATACAGAGACTTCCGTGATGATTCTCGGAATCAACCAAGTTTTGTTACATAAAGCTTCTCTTGTTGAGGCATTACGGCAAGTAAACCTTCCTTACGCTTTTTTTCTAAAACGGTTTGATACCGCCTTTCTAACCGTTGGGATAATGGCGATATTGTCTGGCATGGCTTCGGTCCTGTTTGCAACTGTTGAAAATACACTAAAGCTGTTTGCAATGAATCAAAGAAATATTGTATTAGTTGTGGTGGGAATGATTCTTTTTATTTTGTGTTTGTTCTTAAATAAACCCGAAGTAGTTACCTATTTGTCGAAAAATATATTGCCGATCAGCGGAATCCTAACAGGATACATTATTCCCATCATCTTATTTGTTTTAGCAAAGGCGAAAAAATATGGGAACTAGAATGATTGCGGCTGTTTTAATCAGTGTAGTGATGCTGTTCCTTTTGGTCGGATGTTGGGATGTTCGTGAAGTAAAAGACTATTCGTTTGTTTCTCTCATAGGCATTGAAAAGGTTGACGATAACATAAAGTTCCACCTGCAATTACGATCAACAAGGAGTAGATCTTCAGATTCTCAAAGCGGAGCAAGTAATAAATCGGAAATTCTAGTTTCAGAAGGAACTAGTTTTACGGAAGCAAGAACCTCCTATTTAAGAGGGGCGGAGAAGGGTGTATATCTTGGTTCAGTTAGAGCGATCGTTTTCTCTAATAATTTTTCTAAAGGTGGAATAGAGGAATATTTCAATCGACTAAGGGGATCGAGGGAATTCAATAAAAGCCCCATTTACATCTTTACTACAAATACGAATTTGGAAAAATTACTGTCTGAAAGTCAAGCCAAAGAAACGAATATTGGCGATAAACTTAAAGAATTGACGCGAGGGTTGGTTAAACAAGGAATGTTGGATGATTCAATTTTGACTAAAGAGATGGAAAATGCACTGGTTAAACATACGGGATATGTGCTGAACAATATAGATAAAATCAACGAAAAAATTAAGGTGAACGGTTATTCCATATTTAAGGATAACAAGAAAGTCGGGTTTATTCCTGAAAGTGGAATTAGAGGCATTAACTATTTCATTTTAAGAAAGCCTTATAATGAATATACAATTGACTTTGAAGGCGTAAGTGTAGCATTTTCCGCACTCGTGAAGCATAAAGAAATCGAATCCTATTACGATGGCAGAAACATAAATTTTATGATTCGAGTATCTCTTCGCTGCGAGATCATTAATTTTTCCAAGATGATTAATCTTTCCTATGAAAAAAAGAAGGAATTGCAAAATATAATTTCAGAATTAGTAAAACAAGAAATGCTAGACACCATAAAAGCATCGCAGGAAAAATACGGGTGCGATTATTTGCAATTGTATAGAGCATTCAGAGAGAAATATAACAGCGATTTCAGAAATATGAATTGGAATGAGAAATATATGCAGGCTAACTACAATGTTATAGTCAAGACAGAAGTGAAAACAGCCAATTTAATAAATTTAGAGTAGATGCAAGTGGGGGGATATGATGAAAAATATTAACTACATGGATGCTCTCAATGATGGTGAATTATCCAAGCATGACATTAAAAAGCGAGAGCTAAAAAACGAAAAAGGTAAAATTACTTTCTTATTTGTAGACCAGCTGACAGACAAGAAAATGCTATCAACTGATGCCATACAGCCAATCAGCATGCTGTTCTCGCAAAAGAAGGACGCTTTATTGAAAGCTCAGGAAGTTCATGACTCGATTATATATGCGATTGATTTAAGTATCGATGATAAGATAAGCAAAATCATTGAGTATATTCTTCAGGGAATGACGGTGGCGATATTTTCTAATGATTGGCAATACATCGTCCTGAATACAAAGAAGAATGAGAAGAGATCAATCCAAGGCCCGGAACTAACCTACACAGTAAGAGGGGCACGGGACTGCTTTATCGAAAATTTGGATGATAATTTGTCTTTAATCCGGTACAGGATTAAGGACCCGCAGCTCAGGTTTACTAATCTTAATGTGGGAAGAAGGACAAAAACAAAAGTTTCTGTTATTTACATTGCGGATATCGCGAATGAAATAGTTGTAGCAGAGGTTACTGATCGAATTAAAAAAATTGATGTGGATGGCATTATTAGCTCTGGAGAGTTGCAAAATTTATTGTTGAACCGATGGTATCACCTATTTCCCCAGACGGGAATCGTGGAACGGTCAGACTTAGCGGCAACAGCACTCCTTGATGGCAAAGTCATTATTTTGGTCGAAGGAAGCGCTTTGGGCATTATAGCGCCAAAAGTTTTTTTGGAATTCTTTGCATCAGGAGATGACATGTTTGACAATTCGTTTATAGCGATTCTCTTAAAGTACATCCGATTAATGTCAGGCTTTCTTTCCATTTCTACTACTGCCTTGTATGTGGCAATCTTGAACTTTCATATCGATGCGCTCCCCATTGATTTCATTGATTCGCTCAGCACCTATTCTCAACATGTACCCTTTTCCACATTTGTAGAGGCTTTAATTTTAGAAACTCTCGTTTTGATTCTTAGAGAAGCCATGATCAGAGTACCTAAACAGATCGGTTCTGCTGTAGGTGTACTGGTAAGTATCATTATTGGACAAGCAGCAATTTCAGCGAATATTTTCAATCCGCTATTGCTGATTGTAGTCACGATTGGACTGATTACAGCCTTTGCTATACCGGATTATACGATGACCAGCCCCTTAAGACTCATCAGATTTTTCATGTTATTTGCGTCTGCTTCATTTGGTTTAATCGGGTTTACATTAGCACTTACCATCGTTTTTACAAACCTTGTTTCCATAAACTCATTTGGAGCACCCTATTTTGCCCCAATGGCGCCCTTTAACTGGCAAGATCTTAAGAACCAGTTTTTCTTTAGAAGAGACAAGTCTTTTTTAAGACCGAATTTCTTAAGAAACAAGGATAAGACTCGATCTAATAAGCGGTAAGATAGGCGCCGATCATGGCACCTAAAATTGTTTGAAAATTGTCAATTGGGTTGAAAATCCATATTGCTACGAGTTGCATAATGAATAAAGGGATATCCTTTAGGCAGTCATTAGTCTACAATTGCGCTATCCCTCAGAGTGATTCTATTTGAGGTTAGAAATTCGCCGTTAGACCTGATATGGTGAACCGTATCATAAAGGAGTTAAGGTCATTCCGCTCCCTCGGTATGATTTGATTTAATGGGAATAAAGGATATTGCACAAAATGGGGTGCCCCTTTAAAAGGTCAAAAAGGAGGCCAACTTGTGTGGATACAAGGTAAAACACGTTGTATAATGACATCTTTTACAATAGATGAAAATGAGATGATAAAATACGCAAAAAGTATGAGATCAATCGAGTGACTTATTGGATAAATATAAAGAAGAAACCACAAAACAATACAGTCACAGACCACATTTTACAATAACCCCTGTAAGAGAACAAGAACACGAACGGGCAGCTTAGTTCCAATATGTGTTAATTATTCGAGGTGTAAAAAAACGCCGGTGACCTTTTAGCTCAGCGACGGATACGACTAGGCGGTACGGAAGTGAAATATACGGAGACGGAGTATAATCTGTTCGTTCTTCTTTTGCAGCATGAAGGAAAAGTAATGACGCATGAACAGCTGTTGGGTGAGATATGGGGAAGTGAGTATCGCGATGAGGTGGAATATTTACGCGTTACGATCGCGCGGATTCGGCAGAAGCTAAAGGCCCACTCCGAAGGAAGAAATAATGGCTTTCTGTGCAGCCTTCACACGTGCTGTATAGTCCCGGTCATTGACATCCGTACCAATCAAATCCGTCGACATCTGATGTGTCGCTTTGATGGTTCCTTTATCATCCACCACATAAATGCCCGTGAACCCCTCCAAATTCTCTTGGAGCGATTGCAGCTTCAACGTCAAACTCTCACGGTTCCTGAAAGCCGCATCCGAAGCCGAAATCGTAGCCGCTAAGGTTTCAACGGCGTTGCGATGATAGGACATATATGCTTCTACCGCGTCCCCGAGTCGATACGTCGTCTGCCGCTGGTTCTGATTCGTTTCTTGTGTAATATGCTTAATTTGTGAAACCTGGAAGCCGCCTAGAATTAGGATCGGAATCAAGGCCATTAGGGCAAATGTAATCGTTAAATGTGACCTCATGGAATAATGCTTCAATATGAAAATACCCCGCTCTCCATCGCAATCATTTGTTTAGCTTCCAACTTATTTTACCACTGGCAAATTTGTAATGAAAATGAAATCTAACCTTCATGTTGTTTTAATGTAAAGTGCCTATAATAAAGACCAACCCCCCTTTAAAATATAAACTTAGACCCACAGCCCGTTGCTGTGGGTCACTTTTTTTTGGGGGGCGGATGTGGGGAATCCTGAGACCATTCAAACTTCCCCGCCAATCACACAATTTCCCACAATCTTACGATAGGATGTCCATAATCTTTCGGTACAGTAAGGGTGTAAGGGAAATTAATCATCCCTGCACGCTACATAAATCGAAAGGAGTTTTCACAATATGAACCCTACTTGGAAAAAACGCGCCCTTCAAACGAGCATGCTCGCCCTTCTAACAACAGTCGCAATCGGCGCTGTAAGTGCTTCTGCAGCAGAAACTTCAACAACGAAACCAGTCAAATCTTTTCAGATGGTGAAAGCTGGTAGTGCTAGCGCTACCGTCGCAGCGCCTGCTTTCCACATCGGTTCAACATTTGGCGGCTTACTTAATAACCCTGCCGTTGAGCGCAATTACTTGAAACTGCTGGTGACCACTTATTCACCAGACTCCCTCGCTGATTGGCAGAAAGCGCTAGAGGATCGGAAGCAAGCTGAGGCGGAAATGCCGAAACCAACGCTTGCGAAACGATTCTCCTTGAAAGATGGCGAGCAGTTGAAAATTGATGGCGCTGTGCCAGCGGATACAATGTTCTTCTCTGCGGATGGTTCTGCAAAGCCAATCGAAGGCAATGCGCCAGCAGGCACGATGTTCTTCTCTGCTGTAGGTTCCACTGAGTCAGTAAAAGGCCTGCCTCCTCTTGCTGAGCTGAAAGAGCTGCCTGAACTGCCAGAAGCCGCTGAGGGAATGGTCATGCCTAAACGGATTATGATCCAACGTTCGGCTCCGGATGAGGTGCAAAAATCAGGTAACCGAGTTCTTCCAGTTGAGCCAGGTGCCGCTGGTGGTATAATAATAGGCGAACCTGTGCAACCCGAATCTATCAAGCTGCAGCAAAAACTCGTTGAAGCGATCGAAGCCGATAATGCTGAATCGATTCGTGCTGCCCTTGCTGATTACTTGAAAGAATATGTGAAGCAATCCGAACAAATTAAGAAATTTGCCAAGGAAATTAAAGAAAAGCTCCCAACTGAAACAGAGTCGGAGTCGAAATAAACAGCTGCACGTCCTCTATGTAGGAACGGAAGGCTATACCTGCAAGAGAAGTGGAACCGATCGCATTCATGCGTTTTCGGCTCCACTTTTCCCCATGTTATCAGGCGTTAAAGGAGAGATATACGATGTATAGCATCTATCTAGTAGAAGATGAAGAACATTTACGAGGCGTGCTAGCCGCCTATTTGGAGAAAGAGGGGTGGCAAGTGCGTTCGTTCCCTGACGGGACCTCAGCGAGAGAAGCAATCTCGGAGCGGCCGGACTTGTGGGTCCTCGATATTATGCTCCCGGGCGTAGACGGCTTCCAGCTCATGCGTGAGATTAAAGCGGATCAGCCGTCGCAGCCTGTGATTTTCATCTCGGCTCGCGATGCTGATATTGACCGCATCATTGGGCTTGAGCTTGGCAGCGATGACTATTTGGCCAAGCCCTTCCTGCCGCGAGAGCTGGTCATTCGATCCCGCAAGCTGCTTGAGCGGGTCTATGCGGGTCACAGCAACAGCAGGCAAATGACTGCCACCGAACCCCGCAGGGCGAAACTCATCACTTTTGCCTCCTACACCATCGACGAGCCAGGCCGTATGGTAGCCGATCATGATGGCACAACCTTAGACCTAACGTCCAAAGAATTTGAACTGCTGCTGTACTTCGTTCAGCACCACGGGCAAGTCCTGGAACGCGAGCAAGTGCTTCGCGCTGTCTGGGGAATCGACTATTTCGGCACGGACCGCGTCGTCGATGATTTGGTGCGCAGATTGCGCCGCAAGCTGCCTGAACTGCGTTTAGAAACCGTATATGGATACGGGTATAGGATGGTGAAAGCATGAAACTTCAACTAGGCCGATGGCCGCTCGCTATGAAGTTATGGGGAGCCTTCGCGGCGTTAACCCTCTTCATTTTCACGCTGCTCGCGGTGTTATTGCCTTGGACATTAAAGGGCTTTTTCACCGAGCAGCTGTATGACATTTTGATGGATACCCAAAGCGGTCTGCAGGTAGCAGCAACAGCAAGCGCAAGCTCTGCCTTCGCCATTCCTTTGTCTCCTAAGCCCGCAGATGATGAGATGAGGGCAGCTCCTATTTTCACCCAAGCAGGCAGCATTCGCGTGAAAGCCGATGGGGAAGGAACTCCCAATGCGAACGTGCTGCGTCCAGACGTTAGATTGAACCTCTCAACGGGAGTCTCTGCCGGAACGCCCCCAGTTGGGTTGGATCCCGCCACACTATCTGCTCAGATCATCGCACCGATGGAAGCCACCATTGCTGGTCCTTCTATTCGCCATTTCACGATCAATGGTACACAAGCTGCACAAGCCATTGAAGCGACTTCTGGAAGCACGGAACCCGTCATGGCAGCGATGGAGAAGGATGCGCTTGCCCAGCTCCTACCCGTTGCGAAGTATACGCGTACAATTGACAACGATAGTATCTTTTACGTGATCCGCAAAGAGATCGTCGAAGGCGCCCCACGCTTCATCATCTCCTACGCATGGGGGAACTATCGGAATGACCTGATCATGTCGATGTTCGGCAGACTTATGCTGCTGATGGTCGCCCTGATCGTGGTTAGTTGGCTGCCCTGCTTACTGCTGGCGCGCTACTTCACGCGCCCGCTTGTTCAGATGGAAGCCCATGTCGGACGCATGGCAGAGCGTGATTGGCATGAGCCCATCGAAACGGGGCGTAAGGATGAGATCGGCCGCCTCGGCCGAGCAATCGAATTGATGCGGCAGCGTCTTGTGAAGCAAGACCGTGCGCAGCAATTTTTCCTGCAGCATACGTCCCATGAACTAAAAACCCCCGTCATGGTGATCCGCAGCTACGCGCAATCGATCCAAGACGGGGTGTTTCCGAAGGGCACCTTGCGTGCCAGCATTGATGTGATTATGAAAGAAGGCGAACGCCTTGAGAAGCGCATTCGCGATCTGCTGCTATTGAATAAGCTGAACTATTTTACAGCGAAGGAGAAACCATTCCACGCTTTCGAGATCCACGCCGTGCTCGAAGATGTCATTGAACGCCTCCGCTATCGGCGGCCTGAGCTGAATTGGGAGCTGGATCTCCACGAGCACACACTCGTCGGTGACCAAGAGCAATGGAAAATTGCGCTCGAGAATATGCTCGACAATCAGCTCCGCTATGCGGAAAGCTGCATTTGCGTCAGCATCAAACCTGCTCCGTATTTTGAAATCCGCATGTCGAACGACGGTCCTTTGCTCGATGAAACCATCGCAGACAGTCTATTCGAAGCTTTCCGCAAAGGAGGCAATGGACAGTTCGGACTGGGTTTAGCCATCGTGAAACAAATCATGGATCACCACGGGATGAGCGTGCGTGCCGTGAATGAGGCAGATGGCGTCACTTTTACCATTTTACCTGCCAACGATGCGGTTGGAGGCTCCTAGACATAGCACATAGTAGCAGAAATAAATGGCCGCATATAAGATCGTCGTAGATAGAATAGGCACGAGAAGATTTCCGCTAATCAGCTGGATCGTTGCCAGAGCCTTGAGAACCATGATGCTGTGCACAACCCCAATCAAAAGTGGAAGCAAGAACACGAACAGCGTCTGCTTGGCAATGGTCGTCCGGATTTCTTTGCGGCTCACGCCGATTTTGCGCAGCATCACATAGCGGTCTTTATCTTCATTGGCATCGGTTAGCTGTTTGAAGTAAATCATACAGCCCGTCGCAGCTAAGAATACAAGCCCGAGGAAGCCAAGTGTGAAAATATCTAAGCCGGCTGACTCCATGTTCTGCCGATATTGAAAATAGTAGGTGGACATCCCGTTTTGTTCCGTTTTCAGCTTCATTAGGGTATCACTGGTCAGCTTCGTTGACCCTTGATCCTTGACGACATACCCTTTGTACGTCACTTCGTCTGATCCTGGGAGCAGCTTGGCATACAAGCTGTCGCTGACAATGAAGACGAGATCAGGAAAGCCCCAAGGCAGCATTCTACCTACAATCAGCTGCTGGACCGTTAGCGTTTGGTTACCTGCCGGAGCGCCAACGGAAATCGTGTCTCCTTTCACCTCATTCAAGGTGAACGTCGAATATTTCGGCTGAATAACCGCAACATCATTGTCTTGAAGATCAACCTGCCCCTCTCTGTCTAGCGCCTCTGAGGTACGATTGTACATGGAGGCTGACACAATCTTAATGGGAACCGAACTAGGTGAATGACTCGATGGATGATAGAAGAAGTTCGTCACATCCGCAGAAACTCGAATGATCGGCACATCAAGCTTTGCCTTAATCGGATGATCTTTATCCTGCTCCAAAATGGCACTAAACTGCCCATCAAAGCTAGCTCCTTGCGAAATGTACATGTAGCTAAACGGAGCTTCCTCCTCGGCTTCCTTGGTTACTGTAAAATAAGAGCTTGATCCAACCGTAACCGCACAAAGCGTTAGCGCGCTTAGCAGCGCAATCATCGTGAACATCCGCGTATTCCCACGAATGCGATAAATCAATTGAGCTGTTGAGATCATATTCATGCCTCGATAGTAGCGAGACTTCGTCTTTTGGGCGATTTTCAGGATGTAAATGAGTGCATATCGAAATAGCAGATAGGTGCCGGCAATCAAGCTGCCGAAGATAATGAGGAAATTCCGCCCCATTTGCGCGCCTGTCGTCATCGGTTGGAACACTGTCCAATAGCCGATAACCAACAGCACTACGGCCAATATAGCTGAAAAAGCCGATGGCTTCGGTACCTGCTCCCCTTCTTGCTCCGCTTTGAACAATTCCACGAGTTGGAATCGATAGATTAAGCGATAGCTATGGATCGAGGTCACCACGATGATAATCGCAAACACGATCAGTGTGTTCACAATCGCCTCGGTCGAAATACTGAAGCTGACTTCAACGGTTGAATCCAACAGCTTCAGGTACATCATGGCAAATAGCTTGGACAATAGCGTGCCAAGCACAATACCAATGGCTACAGCCCCAATGCCCATCATCATATTTTCATAAAATAACATCGTCCCAATCTTCCGCTTCCTCACACCAAGCAAGGCGTAAAGGCCTACCTCCTTCTTCCTCTTTTTAGTGAAAAACGAGTTAGAGTACCAGATAAATACAGCCACGAATAGGATCAGAATGATCGAGGCTTGCTGGAAAACCGAGCGCATACCATCCCATCTCTGCACATTGGCCGCAATTTCTTCGCTGTATCGCAAGGATACGAACGTATAGTAGATCACGACACTGAAAATCATCGAGATGAAATAGATCAAATAGTTCTTCAAATTCCCAAGGACGTTCCTTCTAGCCAGACTAAATAAGGTCACTTGCCCCACCTCCTAGTACCGAGAGCACGTCCATTACCTTGTTGAAAAATTCCTTCCGAGAAGAGGTCCCCTTATTTAACTCCGTAAATAATTTACCATCTTTAATAAAGACGACGCGTGTACAATAGCTAGCTGCAAAGGCATCATGCGTCACGATTAAAATGGTTGATTGATCTTGCACGTTCAAGCTCTGCAAGCTTTCTAGAAGCTCTGTCGCCGACTTGGAGTCGAGCGCTCCTGTCGGCTCATCCGCTAGAACGAGGCTGGGGTTGGAGACAATGGCGCGACATGCGGCAGTACGCTGCTTTTGCCCGCCAGAAATTTGATACGGATATTTGTCTAGAAGTGAATCTATGCCAAACTTCTTGGCGATAGCCGCTACTCTGCTTTCTAGCTCAGCCACCTTCATTCTCGCTAGCGCTAGAGGGAGGATGATATTCTCCTTCACAGTCAGCGTATCCAGCAGGTTATAGTCCTGAAAAATGAAGCCTAGCTTGTCGCGGCGAAACGCTGCCAGCTCCGCTTCCTTCATCTTCATCAGTGAGATGCCATCCACTGTGATTTCCCCCGAGGTAGGTTGGTCAATCGTGGCCAGCAAATTCAACAGCGTCGTTTTGCCCGATCCGGACGGGCCCATAATGCCAACGAACTCGCCTTGTGTGACGGTCAAATCGATATCCTGCAAGGCTGTGAATACATTTCCTTTGGATCCATATACCTTCTTCAACTGCTTAGCTTCAACGATGGTTTTCATATCGGTTATTCCTCCAATAAGCATGTTTATTTCTTTATACCTCTATCCTACTATCTCCGTGTCCCTGCAACCATCGAAGTAACTTACAACTCCTCTGCGTTACCTTACAATTTTGTCATGATTGTGCTACCATTTCTGGTAAAGCAACATTTGTCAGGCTTTAGGAGGTGTCCGCTGTGAAAATTATGATCGTGGAAGATGATAAAACGATACGAGATACGGTAGCTGAAGCACTTGGCCGCTGGGGGTTTGAAACGGTTATCGTGGAACAATTCGACTCCGTACTCAACATTTATGTGAAGGAAAATCCTCATCTCGTACTCATGGACATTAATTTACCGGCGTTCGACGGCTTCTACTGGTGCCGCCAAATCAGGGAAGTATCGAACGTGCCGATTCTCTTCCTCTCCTCCCGTAATACCCCGATGGATATGGTGATGTCGATGAATATGGGTGGCGATGATTTTATCCAGAAGCCCTTCTACACCGACGTTCTCGTGGCCAAAATCAATGCCCTGCTTCGTCGAACCTACTCCTACATGGAAACAGCGGCCAATGTGATGGCGCATAATGGGGTCGTCCTTAACTTGAAGGATGGCGACATTTCCTGTGGCGATCAGAAAACAGAGCTCACTCGAAATGAGTTCAAAATTCTAACGATTCTCATGCAGCATCAAGGCGCTATCGTCAGTCGTGAGCAGATGATGCGCGGTCTCTGGGAGGATGAAAGCTTCGTCGACGATAATACGTTAACCGTTAATATTACCCGCCTGCGCAAAAAGCTTGCAGAACTTGGACGCGATGATTTCATCTCAACCAAGAAAGGGCAAGGGTACATCATTCCATGAGCTTTCTTTCGTATTTGAAGGATAAACGATATTTCCTGGGGATGTATGCGGTGACGATGTTATTCGTTTCGCTCATTATGCTCGTCAGTGTGAAAGATCAGGCTGCGCTTAACAATATTGCCTACACGAATGCAGGCTGTTTCCTATTTGCTGCCTCTTATGTTACAGTTGGCTACTTCTATCGGAAGTCCTTCTTCAAGGAACTGAATGAGTTTCTAGGCAAAAGCAAACATCAAGATTGGGCCATCGAAGCGATGCCCGAGCCTCAAAACGACGAGCAAGAGCTCTATCTCCAGCTGTTAACTCAACTGTCTAGGGATCAAGCTCATGAGGCGCAGCTCCTGCATGCGGATATCCGAAACCATCAAGACTTCATCCTCTCTTGGATTCATGAAGTGAAGCTGCCCATTGCAGCCAGCCGTTTGATTATGGAGAACCGTGCAGGTAAAACAGCCGAATATCTCGTGGACAAACTCGAAGATGAGCTTAGCAAAATCGATAGCTATGTGGAGCAAGCGCTCTATTATTCGCGAATTGACTCCTTCTCGAGAGATTATTTCATCTCAGAGTTGGCACTGACCGCCCTTGTGAAGGATAGTGTCAAGAAGGTGGCCAAGCTGTTTATTGCCAAACGGATACGTCCCGACATGGAAGAGCTAACCCACCATGTGAACAGTGACAGTAAGTGGTTGGGCTACATCGTGAACCAGATCGTGGCGAATGCTTTGACGTATACGGAGAATGGCGGGAGCATCCTATTTCATTCCGAGGAAACGGAGTCTGAGAAGCGACTGATCATTCAAGATACCGGGATCGGGATTGATTCCGCTGACTTGAGCCGCGTATTCGATAAAGGCTTCACCGGGAAAAATGGCAGAACGCATAGCCGCTCTACCGGGATGGGACTCTACTTAGCCAAGCAGATGGCGATCAAGTTGGGGCATGATCTGTCGATCACCTCAACCTTGGGCGAGGGGACCACAGTCACGATTCATTTCATGAAGATGCAGTATTATAATGATTTGCGATTATAGTGAAAAAGCCTCCAAACCTGTATTTTCAGGTTGGAGGCTATTTGGTGATTCGTGGAATCTACGCCCCGGCCATTCGCCGGAACTACTTTTCTGTTGTATCTACAACAGATGATTATGAACGAGAAGCCTCTACCTTAGGGGCTGGTTGCTCATGTTTTTTCAACAGCGAAAGCAGGATGACCACCAGAGCGCCTGCTCCAATCAAAGCTAGTGTCCAAATCGGACTGCTCAAATTCAAGTTCTGACGGAAGTAGAATAAGTCACGTAGACCTTCCGCAGAGAAGCGAAGCGGCAGCCAGGAATATAGCCAGTCGTGGCTGAACGATGGCAGTAGCTCTGGAGGTAGTGAAAGCACTGGTGCGCCGAAGAAGAAAATGAGCACGAAGATGGGAATCCCTTTAAATCCAAGCCAGCTAACAACGGCAGTTTGTAGTAGGAAAAAGGCAAATCCGACTAGGCATAGGAATAAGAAGATTTTGCCGTTATCCGGAATCGATAGACCCAACCATGCTCCCGCTACGAGAAGAATGCTTGCCGCCGAAGCAGCTGTAACTACAAGCCCGCTCACTAATTGTGACAATTGAATACCGAGACGGTGCAAGCGGGATCCGGTTTGTGTCGCTTTGCCTGCTGCCAAGAAGAGCAAAATCGTCGTCACCATCGCTCCAAACCAAGCAAGCTGCGTCAACACTACAGGGGCGTTGCCATTGGCGCTGTTTGTGCCGACGGCGTTTACGTTTTTGCTTGTGATGACAATCGGTGTAGCGAACGCTTTGGTTTGTTCAACAGTGAGGGTTCCGCCTTTTTGGCTGACTTGCGCCAGCAGCTGCTCTCTCACTTGACCGTTAACGCCATTAAGGATCTGCGTCAGCACCCCATTTGCCATCGTAGCCGCGGTGTTATTCATCCCTTGGTTCACATAAAGTGTTACGGATGACGCCTGCGGCCCAGGAGACAATAAGCTTGCTAGCTTATGGCTGAAGTCCGCCGGAATGACAATCGCTGCGTACGCTTGCTCGCGATCCATCGCATCGATGGCTTCTTGTTCACTGGCTAATGTTGTCCATTTGAGTGGGGACACCGTAATAGCTAGATCTGGAACAGCCGTTATTTTGTCTTGAATGAGCTTGCCGAAATTCATGTCTTGACCTGTCGGAAGCTTCTCACCCGCATCCATTTGAACGAGTACAACAGGCAAATTCTTAGGCATGGGGTTTACAGTAGAACCGAGTTGAGCAACCCCTAGTAATAGAATAACGAGGAAAACGACAATAATGGCGAGATACGGGTGTTTCTGTTTGAAAAAATGATTCATAGTAAAACCTCCTTGTGATTAATTTAATTAAAATTTGATTCAATTCATTCAACGATGTGTGAACGAAATTACTAAAAAAGAATCACTTTCTCCAAAGTGATACGGTGAAAGCGATCATTTTTTTCAAATAGCTGTCTACATCTGGCTCAACCAATTTTACTGGCATGATTTGCCCTATTATCGCCATCATACCAACGGAAATGACTTGCTTAGCTGCCAAACGAAAGTCCATTTCTTGAATCTCGCCCGCATCAGCTCTTCTAGCTAACGCCTCAGATAACGCATTGTGCCTCTGCAGGATCAACTCGTTCATGAAATTCTTATCCTCGGATAAGATATTATCTGCATCCCGAAGCATAATCTTCATGAAATCCGGATCTCCAAGAAGCGTCTTCACTAGTCCGGAGATAAATTGGTATAACGCATCTTCCAACGGCAGACCTGGGTGAATCTTTTTAATCAACTGATCCATGATCTCCATACGAGTATGCTGCGCCTCGCGGAAAATCGTCTCCAAAATCTCCTGCTTTCCTCCTGGAAAGTAGTGATATAACAAGCCATCCGTAATCCCGATATGCTTGTTCATGGCGCGAATTGACGTCCCGTGGTAACCATGCTGAGCAAACAGTTGCTTCGCACCAAGTAAAATCTGTTCCCTACGCTCAGCAGCTTGATGATCGCGGCTTGTTTTCGGCACTCTTTTCATCTGATGATCTCACTTCCGTTATTTCATTCAACGATCGTGTAATGAATTATAGACCTCTTTTTTTGAAAATGCAAGTGGCAACGATAGCTAGCCTGGATTCTTCTCGACGCCGTAACTCGATTTTTTCGACTTACACTACTCTTTTGGCCATTCTTACCACGTGTAACTCGATTTTTTCGAGTATTCGTGCGGCTGACTACAAACACACAAAGCAAATATGCCCCCATTTAGGTGGGGGCATACATAGTTATAAGCATTGCTTTTACGCTTTAACCTTGGCTTTAATCTGTTCCAAAGGCTTGTGATTCCCATATTTCGGGTACTCACGTGTGGATGGTGCTGCCCACTGAACCGCATTGCTGATCACGCGGCGGATTTGCTCGTTGTAGTATGTGCGGTACGTTTCGTGGCCAGGACGGAAGTAGAAAATCTTCCCGTTCCCACGGTTGAACGTACAACCGCTGCGGAATACCTCGCCGCCTTCGAACCAGGAAACCATGATGAGCTCATCCGGTTGTGGGATATCAAAATGCTCGCCGTACATTTCCTCAGCCTCAAGGTCAATGTACTCGCCAATGCCTTCCACGATGGGATGACCTGGCGCAACGACCCATAGGCGTTCCTTCTCGTCAGCTTCGCGCCATTTAAGATCACAAGAAGTGCCCATAAGGCTTTTGAACACTTTAGAGAAGTGACCGGAATGCAGGACGATAAGGCCCATGCCTGCCCATACACGCTTTTGAACACGAGCTACGATTTCATCTTGTACTTCGTCGTGTGCTTTATGTCCCCACCAAATCAGTACATCCGTATTGTTCAAAACCTCTTCCGACAGACCATGCTCGGGATCATCTAATGTTGCATATGTGACTTGGACGTCACCGCTAAGCCCCTCACCAATTGCCGTGTGGATACCTTCCGGGTAGGCGGCGCGGACGATTTCACTTTCTTTTTCATGACGGTATTCGTTCCAAACGGTTACTTTAAGTTGTTGACTCATCTTCCATGACCTCCAAAGATAGCGTATACATTCTTACTTCTGAGTATAGGTTGTCCCCAATGCTTAGGAAAGGCAGAATTGTGCCGACTTCTTATTCAATAGTGTCATCTGCTGCCCTAGGGTGTTATACTTAATGGGATTAACCCTTATAACTACTAGCTTACCGCCTATCCAAAAATGTCCAACCTGTGAGGTATTCCATGCCTATGAACCCTACTCTTAGTCCTACGAACTTAACTAAAATCGTAAATGAAGAAGTCGTTTACCAGAATCCGCTTCTCTTCTTGAAAATATGGGAAATCAAACATGATACTTCCCAATTCGGCTTTACAGAGCCTTGGGCATGGCATTGGCATAAGCAAGTTGAGTTTCTGGTGGTGACCCAAGGTCATCTTGCTATCCAAACCAAAGATGCCTATACAATTATGGAGGCAGGGGACGTCATGTTGCTCGGCTCCTCACAGCCGCATCGTACGCATAAGTACACGGAAGCCCCCCTGCATCAAATTGTATTTCAAATTGATCTTACACAGCATTTTGACCTGAGCACACTGGCTTATTTGCATTTATTTTCAGAATTGACGCACTCGCTTGAGCCGTTTAATGCTCTTTTTCGTTCAAATGCGACGGTTAGAGCAAGTGCTTACCAGCTCATCCGGCAAATTCATGAGGAATCACAATCTCGTCAGATTGGCTATGAACTAGCCATTGTTGCTGCCATTAAGCAACTCCTGCTTCTTCTGCTGCGCAATGATAAACGTGATCTTGCAGGACTGACCGAGGACTCCGGTATCTCACGCCTGCGGCCCGCGCTTAATTTTATTGACGAGCATTTGACAGAGCGAATTACGGTCGAAGATGTGTGCCGCATTCTGAATCTGAGCTATCATTACTTTATTAAGTATTTTAAAAAAGTGATGGGCCTATCCTTTATTGATTATGTGAATTATAAACGTATCAAAAAAGCCGAGCGCCTCCTGCTCACAGGGGATCTCAGCATTATGGAAATCAGTTATGAAGTCGGTATTCAAAATATGGCTCAGTTCTACAAGCTTTTCAAGCGTCATAATCAATGCTCGCCTAAGGAATTTAAGCAGCGGTTGCGTGACCAGACGGAGCTGCAGGATGAGCAAGAGGGTGCGCAAGACAGTGTTGAGGGTCGGAGCTAAAAGAATATTCTCAGGGGAGGAATCCCTCCTGGCTGATAAATACACGCTCCTGCGGGAAATGCCGCAGGAGCTGTTCGTGCACGCGCAAGTACGCGTCCCGACTGTACCAGTCGGACAGCTCCAGCGCGTCATAGATGGCACGCACGCCGATGCGTTCCGTGCGCTTGCCTCCACCCCCATCGCCCATGAAATAGTCGTCGATGCACACCCGATCCACGATGCCAGCCAGCCGCTCGGCGAAGCCGTCCGAGCTTGGCAGCGCTGGCGCGATCGTGGCCTGCACCGGGATCCCGCGAGCGGCGAGCTCGCGGAGTGCTTCTAGCCGCGCCACGATCGGTGGCGCGGACGGGGTAAACGCACGACGGATGTCCTCGCGGTCCGTCTCCACCGTCATGCTGACTCGCACGCGCTCGCCGAGCAGCTGAAGCAGGTCCGCATCCCGCGTCACGAGCGGGCTGCGGGTTTGCACGAACAAGAAGTCCGGCTGCTGTACGGACATCACCTCCAGGAGCGCGCGGGTGAGCCGCTCCTTGTATTCGATCGGCTGATACGGGTCTGTCGCCGAGGAGAAGAAGATCGTGACCGGCCCTTTGCTCTTCGCCCTCGCCAGCTCCTTGGCGAGGAGCTCGGGCGCGTTCTCCTTCACGTCGACCCAGCTGCCCCAGGGCTCGCCGCTGCGGAACAGCGCCACCGGCATTTGCCGCACGTAGCAGTAGGAACATGCGAAGGCACAGCCCGTGTACGGATTTAACGTATGCGAATAACCCTTGAGGAAACCGCTCGCCTTCGTCAGCAGGGTCTTCGATTGCTTACGCTTCACATCGACCATGGACGTACCTCCTTTGACTAACGTAACTTGCCTGCTACTCCCTCTAAACGCAACAATTTCTCTTTGTTTCCCAATCCGCCACGATAGCCCGTCAATGCCCCATCCTTCCCTTTCACCCGATGACAAGGCACGACGATGAGCACGGGATTCGCCCCAATGGCGGTTCCGACCGCACGTACGGCACTGGATCTCCCCAGCGTCTGGGCTACCTGTGAATAACTCACCGTTTCACCATGTGAAATGTCGTGCAAAGCGGCCCACACCCCCTGTTGAAACGCCGTCCCACGGAGATCCAATGGAAGTGAGAACGCCGTTCGTTCCCCACTCAAATACTCGTCCAACTGCTGAATATAAAGCCTCAATTTCTCATCATCTTTTACCCAACTGCTTTGAGGTCCAATCTTATTTGCCCACTTGCTAAATTGCAGCCAAGACTCCACACCGACACCATCAGCGGCATCCCCATTCTGAAATTGCAAATAACATAATCCGATATCTGTCACAGCCAGTAGGAAGTTACTCCCCTGCAGGCGTACGGATCCCCAGTAGATGGGGGTATTTTTCGTTTCAGCACCACTTTTCTGCATGCCCATCGTCTCCACTCCTGTAGTCACTCCCACTCAACTCCCTCCACCTATACGACTTAGCCCCCACTATCCAAAAAGCTCCGCCTAGTTGCATCTCCGATCCCCCGTCGGTTATGGTTAGTGAACGTGCTTTTGACGGAATTCCGTAGGCGTAAGTCCGGTTTTCTTCTGAAACAACGTCGCAAAATAGGCAGCATTCGCCATCCCCACCTGCGCTCCGATCACATTTACGGCCATGTCCGAGGTGAGCAAAAGCTTTTTAGCCGCCTCCAGTCGGGCCTGCCCAATATACATAAGCGGCGTCACGCCTGCTATTCGTTTGAACGTCCTTTGCAGATGATACGTACTCGCAAAAAAATGCTCCGCAAGCGTCGCTAACGACAGTGGCTCAGCGAAATGTTCTTCGATATGCGCCTTCATTTGCGCGACCCATTCCTCGTCGGGAAGCCTGATGCCGTCAGGCCGACACCTTTTGCATGGACGAAAGCTCTCTGCTATTGCCGCCTGACTGTGATGAAAAATTCGCACATGCTCCCGCTTCGGAAGCCTAGATTTGCAGGAAGGCCGGCAGAAAATCCCTGTCGTCGCCACCGCATAATAAAACGTCCCATCATACGCCGCATCATTGGTAACGATGGCTTGCCAAAACCGCTCCTGCATACCGAGTGCCCCTCTCCTTGTGATCCTTTTATACGCTCAGTATACCCAAACAGGCCTGCGGTTGTAAGTGCCCCAAGATGAGAAAGCAAGATTACAAAAGCCGCAATCGGCGATAATGCATGTAACACTTCCTACCGATAAGGAGAATGACGATGCCACACCTAAAAGCTTTTGACCCCTCTAGCCTAAAATGGAACGAACAAACAAGCACGCTCTCGTTAGCTTTGCCTGAGCCTTTTCGATACAAGCAAAATATCGGCTATTTATGCCGCTCAACCAATGAATGCCTATTCGCTGTGGATAACTCTAGCATCTATAAGTTGCTGCCTGTTGGGGATAACCTGGCGCTTATCGCTGTCCACAGTGAGGATGACGAGGTGCTTCATATCCGAACTGTGCACTATACTGGTGCTAGTTTAACCTCTGCAACCCGCGAAGAAATCGCTCGTTATGTGTGGGAGTGGTTTGATTTGGGGACGGATCTAGCGCCATTGTATGAGATGGAGGATCCGATTCTGCGTCAAGTGACGGAAGAGTTCCGAGGGCTGCGCTTGATGGGGATTCCAGATTTATTTGAGGCGATGAGTTGGGGGATTATCGGGCAGCAGATTAATTTGGCTTTTGCCTATACGCTCAAAAGGCGTCTAGTCGAGACCTTCGGCACTTCCCTCGTCTGGGAGGGACGAACGTATTGGGCGTTCCCGACGCCTGAACGAATTGCGACGCTAACGACAGAGGATTTAACCGCTTTGCAATTCACAGGTAAAAAAGCGGAGTACCTCATTGGCGTTGCCAATCTCATGGCAGAAGGCGCGTTATCCAAGGCTGGGCTGCTTGCGATGGGTGATTTCTTTGCCATGGAAAAAGACCTGCTGCGCATTCGCGGCATCGGCCCGTGGACGGCCAACTATGTGCTGATGCGCTGTCTGCGCAACCCCGCTGCGTTCCCATTGGCCGATGTCGGCCTGCATAACGCGCTGAAGCATGTGCTCGGGCTAGAAGCCAAGCCCTCGCTCGAAGAAATCCGCCAGCTAGCCGAGGGCTGGCGGGGCTGGGAAGCTTACGCCACGTTTTACTTGTGGCGGGTTTTATATTAGCGTGCTACAGGAGCATCGCGCATCATGGGTTCGTCGGCGGCTCCACAGTCAACGCTTCCTCAACGCCTTCATCCGAGCAATCAAAACAAACTAAGGTTTTGTCCTCCTGAACAATGCCATCCAGAAACCCCATTTTGCAATAAATGGGTTTCTCGCATGCGCGACAATGACCGATGAGTTCCTCCATTTGCTTTCCTCCTTCTTAACGACGCTGTATACCACGATTTACATGTGAATAACTTCTACGTTCTGAGCCGCTTCCCTCCAACTCCCCCACTCGTCACCAAAAAAAGGTTGCCTCGCTCGATATCATCGAAAGTGGCAACCTTTTGTTTTTACTTCACGGTGTTAACTAAGTCGCCGAGGGCTTCGCTGTTGTCGGAGCTAGTCTATGCTCCCCGCCGCGACCAGGCTTACCTTTGAACGAACCGCCGTCGCCACGCGGTTGTGGCGCTGGGCGTTCGCCGCCTTTGCGTTCGACGAAGCTTTTCAGCTCGTCGGTCATGTTGTCTTTGAGTTTGGCGATCAGCTGATCTTCGTTGATGCCTTTCGCTTCTGCGATTTCTTTTAGAGACTTCCCTGCTTTGCGCTCAGCAGCAAGCTCATCCTCGGTGATGCCTAGTAGGGCAGCTATTTCTTTCGGATTGCCCCAAGCACCGCCAGGCATTGGCATGTTACCGCCGCCGCGAGGCATTGGCTTTTTATCGAAATCCATCGCCTTTGGCGTAGCTTCGACGATTTTTTTCAAGCGATCGGCGAGTCCCGTTTTGAGCTTATCGGCCTGCTCTTGCTTGATTTTCCCCGCGCTAAGCGCTGTATCGACTTTCTTCGTTTCCGCCTCGGTTAGTTTGGCAAGCAAAGCATCTTCACTGAGATTAGCTTTCTCCTGCGCAATTTGAACGATGGATTTACCTGCAGCAATTTCCGCTTTCAGGACGCTCTGGTCAATGCCAAGGATGGAAGCAAAGTCTATGAAACCGTCTATACCGCCTCTACCAAATTCAAAACCGCCTCTCGGCGCTTGATGCTTCTCTATTTTGCCTCTATCCTGAAATTTCTTAGGTACTGATGACGTCGTCGTGTCTGTGTCTTTTGCAAATACTTGGTTATGCTGAAGTACGAAGCCGCCACTGATCAATAATCCAGCTGCGAGTGTGCCGATAAGCCACGTTTTATGAATGCGCTTCATGCGAGTTACCCACCTTTTTCAAAAATTGGTCGATTCTTCTTCAGTATAGAAGCTAATTGTGAATAAACTTTGAATTTTCGAAAAAAAGTAATCTCCCTTTACGCTTTTTCTCGTGTAAGGACAACGAAGCAAACGACAGCACCTAGTTCCATAACTGCGATGATGATACCTAAAGGAACAGCCGTGTGACTGCCGCCAAGACCAACTAGCGGGGCTACGAGCCCTCCGATAACGAAGGTCATCAAGCCTAGCAAGGCTGCGGCGCTGCCGGCTGTTTTGCCTTGATTTTGCAGAGCCAAAGATGAGGTTGATACGGAAACTGGACCAATACAAGCCACGATGAGGAAAAACGCCGGCAAAATCAGATAAAGTCCTGCCCCGCTAAGTGTTGCGACGAGCAGCAGCAGCCCACCTAGAACGGCTAGTACTAAGCCGCCAGCAAGCAGACGGTGATTGCTAACTTTGCCAGCTAGTCTACCCGTTATTTGACCGGCAAGGATCACGCCTGCGCCATTCACGGCGAAGATGACACTGAACATTTGTGGAGACACATCAAAAATATCCTGCAAAACAAACGGCGACCCCGAAATATACGCGAACATGCCGGCAAAAACGAGCCCCTGCGTTAACGCATAGCCCATGAACAACCGGTCTGTGAGCAAGCCCCGGAAAATACGCAGTGTGTTTGTGAGGCCGCTTTTGGTGCGGCGTTCAGGTGGATGGGTTTCTTTTAGCCCAAGAACAACAATAATGAGCATCACGATACCGATAAAGCTGAGCACAAGGAACACGCCGCGCCATGAGGTGAATTGCAGAAGCTGTCCCCCGATAATCGGAGCAAGGATCGGAGCCGAGCCGTTAACGAGCATCAGCAGCGCAAAAAACTTCGTCAATGCCACGCCTTCATACATATCACGAACAATAGCCCGAGAAATCACGATCCCTGCGGCTCCCGCCATCCCTTGCACGAATCGCAGGACGAGGAACGCCCAGATCGACGGAGCAATCATACAGAGTGCAGAGGCAGCGCCATAAATCAAGAGGCCGACCAACAGAGGCATACGTCTTCCGCGTACATCACTCACCGATCCAGCGACAAGCTGGCCTAGCGAGAGACCGAGCATGCAGGCGGTTAGACTCATTTGTGCGAGCGACGTTGTCGTATGGAGATCATCCGCAATGACAGGCAGCGCAGGTAAATACATATCTAGGGAAAGCGGCCCGAAGGATGCGAGTAAACCGAGAACCAGCACCATCCATAAACGGCTGCCGCTCGTTATTTCTTGAGATTGCGAAGCAATGGACATATGAGATCACAAACTTTCCTGTGTAATTCATTTAACCTACCATTGGGATTGGGTTTTGTCTAGATCGTTGGATCCCATCGATTTATTCCTTAAAAATAAAAAAATAAGCTACTCTAATGAGTAGCGGTCAAAACTTATAAATATCACCGCGAGACCCAATTGCCACTACGAAAATAATTAGAACATTATCTTCAATCGTGTACAAAATTCTATAGGATCCAACACGTAATCGATTATAAACTTAAATAACCTTGAAGCTTTTTGATATCTAATTCTGAATTCCTAGGATTTTCAGACAGTATATTCAATATCCTTTAAGTTGATTGTAAGACCCTTTTTAAACTCTAATCTAGCCTTCTCAATCGCACTAATGTCATCATCAGTTAAAGGTTCATCATCAAAGGGAATAATTGAATCTAATGGATGACTTATAAGTCGATGAATTAAATCTGCAACTAAAATAACATCTTTTTCAGAGAGTTTTTCCAGTAAATCTGATAGTTCTTTTTTTGATACAGCCATTTAAAATCAACTCCTTTCAATACGAATTTATCCAAAATAACAAACCTATATACATAATAATAACACAAAGTACTTATCGTTTAATTCAAAAATGTGAGTAACAGCAAAGAACCTGAGGCTCTGCCTCGGGTTCTTTGCACATCATACATGTAGTCTATTTCGTCACCACTACACTCAACACATCGCTCGATGTCACGCCAGCAGCATTGAACAGCTCAACGCGATACTGATAAACACCAATTGCGCGACCAGCGATTGCAGTTACTGCACTTTGTGCACTAGGGGAAGCAGCCTGCAGGCTTTGCGTATCGATGAGCACACCATTTTCATAGAGACGATACCCTGTTGCATTCGTGCCCCACCACATGTTCATCGACACCGTGTAATTCCCATCTCCATCCCAATTATTTTGCGATAAGACAGGCTTACCCGGGGATGCGTCTGTGATGGTTACAACGAGGGGCTGACTGGCTGTCGTTCCGAATATATTGATAAGTTCGCTTGTGTATGTGTACGTGCCGTTTGGTTTACCGGATACATCCACTTTGGCTATTTGAGCCACTGGGGAGGCATCTGTCAGGGTTTTCGTGCTGATGAGAACGCCGTTTTCGTATAGTTTGAAAATAGTGCCATTATTCCCCCACCACATGTTCATCGTGACGGTGTAGTTGCCATCTTTTAAACCAGAATAGCCGTTAGTAGAAGATAAAACAGGCTGGCCTGGAGCGCCGATGGATAATGGCTTAACGACGTTAAATATCTGTGACGCACTCGTCGTGTTACCAGCCGCATCCACTACAAGGTATGCCACTGTATGTGCACCTACGGTCAGACTGCCTGCGGCAATCGTTTGACCACTTGTTATCGCATTACCGTCCAAGGCCAAGGATTGTTCCACAACACCCGAGAGTGCATCGCTGCTAGACAAGTCGAATCTTACCGAAGTCGTATCCGTCACATCCGTTACCGCATGTCCCGACTCGGTTAGGGTCGCTGCTGGCGCTGTTTTATCCAGCTGTACTTGCAAAGACTGTGCCGCTTCAACATTGCCCGCTGCATCCGTGGAGGCATAGCTCACTGTTGTTGTTCCCTCGGCACTAATCACGATTGGCGCTGTGTAGATAGCTGAAGCTCCGCCGTTAATGGCATATTCGGTAACCACTGCACCCGCTTGATCATCTACAGCAGTTAACGTCGCAGTTACGTCATCCTTGAACCAACCCGCTCCGTTCGGAGCACCCGATAGCGCAGCTGTTGTTACAGGTGGGGCCGTATCCGCCGCCATACTGAAATCGCTCAAGCCCCTCGGCTTCAATTGGAATACGCCTTTGAAAATAGCGCCAACCCCTTGAATCGTGACCTTTTGCCCCGCTGTGTAAGGGAAGGTTGATAAGGATAGCCCCGTTCGTGTATCGACACGAATATGGTTGCTCACACCGTCTTTGACCGCGTCGAATTCAAAAGAACCCGTCGGTGATGCCGTAATAATGTTGCTAATCATCACATCGCTAAGGGAGAGCAGCTGCCCTTGATTGTCCGCTGTCACAGCGGAAACCGGCGTTGGTGTTGGGATCGCAGCGACGCCTGTTTTGCTGATTTCAACAGGATCTGCCAGCTCAAACTCCGTGTTGAAAAGTGCTGTAGATGCAGTTACTTTTACAGTGTCACCGAGGTGGAAGCCGCTCAAGCTTTGGAACACATACAAGCCGCCTGTCGCATCTTGCAAGTAGAAGGCCTGCCCGCCAAAAGCACCCGGCTCCGTCGTAACAACACCCTCAACCGTCACCAAGGTACCTGCCGCTTTCGCACGTGCTTCAGAGATCGCGATCTTGGCAGGAATCGGATTCTCCTCTTCCGGCAAGGTTTCAGCAGGCACGTTTCCTAGTGTTACGCTCTCGGTTTTGATAGCTGAACCATTGATACGCAATCGCAGGTTAGTCGGAGCCGTCGTCCCTGGAACAACACGCACCGTCAAATCCTTCGTTGCATGCCCGTTCAGATCTGCGGTTACGCTGAACGTCGAGCTGTACCCATAGTTTGCTGGCCATGTGCCATCCGCATTTTGCACCTTAGCGATTTGCGAACCGCCAGTTACCAGATAGATGCCGAGGCTGAAGCCCGTAACCGTTGTCGATGGAGGTAAGTTATCCACAACGACTCTGATCGGGAAGTCTGCCGCATTCGGCAATACCGCTTGTTTCACGAAGCTGTAAGTCGTGTTCGCTGTTGCTGCAGGTCCACCATAAGAGCCCGCTTTGAAGGTGCTGCGGTCATACCATTTGTAGCCGGCATTTGGTGCCGCCCAAGGCTCTGGCTGCGGCTCTGTCGATGCCGCTGGCGCTTCAAAAGGCAGCAAAGCCGTCGGCTGGTCAAGCTGCAAGCCGCTTACTTCAGCTAAGCTGGTATAGCTTTCTTTGGTAGAAAGCCAGTTCACCATATTCACAAGCAGCTTGCCGTCATCCACTTCTTTAAACCCATCATACGTCGTCTTCTTCACGCCTGTATCCTCGCGCACATATTTCGGCGTTGCGTCCTCTACAGGCGAGGAGTCACCGATGAAGGCAGCCTTCCCTACGCCCGCTTTCGAAACGGCCACATACGGTCCTTCCGCGACGCCGCCTCCATTATATACACCTTGATCAACCGCATTCGCCCAAGCATCACTCGTTTGTGGCAAGTACACAATGCCCTTCGCCTTCGTCGGATCAATAATGGCCAGCGTGGATCCCGCATGCATCGCTACACTGGAGACCCCAGTCGTGATGCCAAAAGCTTGCGCAGGCGCTACGATGTTATTCGCATTAATGTCGCCGAGAGCGTTATAGCGAAAACGTAGCCCGAACTGTGTCGCCAGCCAGTCCGAGCTTGCGACATCTTGCATCGCTGAGGAGGATGCCTCTTCCGCGTTCATCCCCGCTGCCGGATTCGTCCAAGCTCCACGGCGGTAGCCGTTGAACACTTCGGAGCCGTCCCAGCGGTTTTTGTTCCGGTCGGCATTGTAGTGATCGCCAATGAAGAAAATACTTCCGCCCGCCGCCACATATTGGGCTAAGGCGTTTTGCTCACTTGTTTTGTACGGCACATTAGACTCCGCTACCACAAAAACATCATAACCGCTCAAATCGGCCAACGTAATTGGCGTTGTTTTGCGCAGTTCTTTGACATAATAACCATCATTCGCTAACGCATTGGCGAAATCCGAAAAAGCCCCATCAATGACCCAATCCGCTGCTCCTGCCGTCTGCTCGTGTGTGTTGTCGAAAAGTACTTTCTTGCCTGCATTTCCGTTTACGACTTTGGCTTCAATGAATGGCGCCGGATCCGTCGGTCCCTCCGCCATCACCGTTTGCCAGCTGCTAGCAGCCAGCACTTGAAAAGGTATTGCTACTGTCAACGCCAATGTTGTCTTCCATAATCTCGTCTTCCATCCTTTGAGCCTACTCATTACAATTCCTCCTTAGCTTATTTGCTGAGTCAAAACCTTTCTACATAAGCAGCCAGCTTATCGGACAGACAAGCTATCTAAGAACCACCTTATTTTACCATAGGCTAATTGCGAAATTTGCTATTTTATTGTAAAGACATGGAAATTTGTGCAGGATACCAAATAATTAGATTGTTTTCCAGAAGTGTTTGGAATATAGCTGTTTGCTGGGGGCTGCTCAGCAACAAATCAGTTATTTATAGTGACCTTCGTAAACTTCACTCACCGCTCCGCAACATTGTTCATGAATATCACTTTCGTTCAGTTGTAACCGCTTACAAATGGCCGTACGATGAAGTGGAGACCATATCTCAGAGAATGTTGAGAACGGTTATCCCAATCATTGAAGGAGGAAATTAACGAATGAACATCTACACAAAACGTACGCTCACCGCACTGTTGTATGCACTCTTGGCTGCCGTGTTTTTGGCCCTCATCCCGCATCAAGCAAGCGCTGCAAGTGTCACCATCACGAATGGCACGGCTTGGACTGATACGGCAGGTAATGAGATTCAAGCAAGAAGCGGCAATATTTTGAAGGTGGGATCGACGTATTATTGGTATGGCGAGCATGCGGTGAGCGGAACATTTGATAGTGTGAACGTATATACCTCAACGGATCTCAAAAATTGGACCTTTAGCAATGCCATCCTCACGAAAAACTCAGCAACTGAACTTAACTCCAGTAAAATAGAGCGTCCGAAAGTCATCTACAACGCCTCAACCGGCATGTATGTCTTATGGGCACATTATGAAAATGGCACCGATTACAGCTTAGGCCGAGTGGCCGTTGCTACGAGTTCTACACCGAACGGAAACTTCACCTACCAAGGCAGCTTCCGCCCGCTAAACTATGAATCCCGTGATATGACGGTGTTCGCTGACACCAACGGTTCAGCCTACCTCGTGACCGCTTCCCGCAAAAATGGCGGCGCCAACGACACCATGGCGATCTTCCAGCTCAACGCCAGCTACACGAACGTGTCTTCCTTCGTTGGCTGGATTTTCGAGAATGGCTATCGCGAAGCGCCTGCTGTCGTGAAAAAGAACAATACGTACTACCTGTTCACCTCACAGGCTTCCGGCTGGTATCCGAATCAGGGGGCTTATGCGACGGCTTCATCCATGACAGGCACTTGGTCTGCGCTTTCGCCTTTTGGGGACCCTGCGGCTTACGCTACGCAAATCGAGAACATCATGACGGTCTCCGGCAGCTCGACGACCAGCTACATCTATATGGCTGACCGTTGGAATCCGCTCAACTTGAGTGACCATAAATACATTTGGCTGCCGCTCACATTAAATGATACAAGTGCCTCAGCCACGCTGAACTGGTACAGCTCTTGGAACATTGATGCCGTAACAGGCACCGTCACACTGCCAACTCACGTGAATCATGCCACAGGCAAAACGGCCACCGCAAGCTCCACAGCAGCCAGTTCTTCCGCTGCCAATGCGCTGGATGGCAATGCCCAAAGCTCGTGGGCCGCTTCAACCAACACATGGCCCGCTTGGTGGCAGGTTGATTTCGGAGCGCCGAAGACGGTTACCGAGGTCGATATTTCCTGGTTTTTATACAAAGGCTCGGAAGGCTATCACAAGTATAAAATCGAAATCAGCAACGACGGCGTCAACTACGCCACGATTGATCGCACCACGAATACCGCATACGGGTTTACGACTGATAAGGTACACTTCACAGCGCGGTACGTACGGATTAACCTCGTGAATGCTGTGCTGTTCAACAATCCGAGCAACTGGTATACGCCGACTTTATACGAGGTTCGTCTCTTCGGGCCATCGACGGCCGATGCCACTGGGTATAGTAGATTCGCGTCTCACAATTTCTCAACTTACTTCATCCGTCACTCTAATTACACGCTTCGCATAGATCCTAACATTTCACCTGTTCTGGATTCTCAGTTCCGCGTTGTACCTGGTTTAGCTAGCGCGTCTAGCGTTTCACTGGAGTCCATTAATTTCCCAGGCTATTTTATCCGGAAAAACGCCAGTAATCAGATCGTCCTTGCTCAGTTCGATGGTACGACGGCCTTCAATCAGGATGCTACCTTCAATCTTGTGGCCGGTTGGGCAGACAGCAGTAAGGTCTCCTTCCAATCCTACAGTGCGCCTACCTATTACATCCGTCATTACAACTATGTGCTGCGGGCTGAGGTCATTAATGCTTCAAGTAGTGCGACGGTGAAAAGTGATGCGACGTTTGCGCGTACGAATTACTAAGTGGAGTGGTAAATAGCAAAAAGAGATGACAGCAATGTCATCTCTTTTCTCTATTTTTGGAATCGAATTAGTATAATCGTTGCAGAGCACCTGGGGAAAATGGAAGCAATTCCGAGAATCGTCCGCCACGAACCTTATCCGCCCAAGCAGGGTCAACCAATAACGCGCGTCCGATGGCGACGAGATCGAATTCGTTCTGTTCCAAACGGACAAGCAACTCGTTGATGTCAGCCGTCCCTGCGCTTTTTCCTCGGAAGGAGCCCAAGAATTCATCATCCAGACCGACAGATCCTACGGTAATCGTAGGCTTGCCCGTTAGCTTCTTCACCCAGCCTGCAAAATTGAGGCTAGAGCCTTCGAACTCCGGTTCCCAGAATCTTCGCGTGGAACAGTGGAAAATATCCACTCCCGCTTCCACGAGCGGCGCAAGCAACTGACCGAGCAGCTCAGGTGTAGCGGCGAGTTTGGCCGTATATTCGGATGATTTCCACTGTGACAATCGAATGATAATCGGAAAATCAGGCCCAACTGCGCGGCGGCAAGCCTCGATGATCTCGACAGCAAAACGTGTACGAGCCAGTAGATCGCCACCGTATTTATCCGTGCGTTGATTCGTTCTCTCCCATAGGAACTGGTCGATCAGGTATCCGTGGGCACCATGGAGCTCGATGCCGTCGAAGCCAATCCGTTTCGCATCCGCCGCCGATTGTGCGTAAGCTTGCACGACATGCTCGATTTCCTCCTGCGTCATCGGTTCATTCACTTGTTCGCCCGCTAAATTGCGCCCTGATGGTCCGATCGATGGTGCTTGCGGATGAGGAAGCGAACCACTCTTGCGGGTCATCCCGATATGCCAGAGCTGCGGCACAATACGTCCACCCGCTTCGTGAACAGCATCGGCAACGCGTTTCCAGCCTGCGAGCGCTTCTTCTCCATGAAAGTTAGGGATATTCGGATTGTCAGTTGCCGCTGGGTGGTTGATCAATGTACCTTCAGTAACGATCAGCCCAACGCCGTTCTCCGCGCGCCGACGGTAATAATCCACTACATTCTGCCCAGGAACAGCTCCCGGCGAGAAGCCTCGCGTCATCGGTGCCATCACGACTCGATTTGCTAAGCTAAGATTTCCTAGTGTAAAAGGCTTAAACAACGCCTCGGTTGAATGAGATTGCGTTGCTTGATCCGTATTTTGATTCGTCATATTCGTTCCTCCACTCTATTGCTTCTCTAGGGCTTGCTTATGACATGCGTTCTTCGTACTTGTTAATCCCTTTGTTCGATTATTATCGAATAATAGAAATATAGCATGAGGTATGGTAAAATGCAATCACTACGTTAAACGAGGAGGAAGCATCTTGAAAATACTATATCACCCGGACAAAGAGGATATGCATCTCTCGTCCGTCCTCTATGCGTTAAGCGATCCCGTCCGGTTATCCATCGTCTCAGACCTACATAAATTAGGGGAATGCACATGTGGTGGCATCGAAGTTTCCGTCGTGAAATCCACCTTATCCCACCATGTGCGCACCATGCGTGAAGCAGGCGTCGTGCACGTCCGCGTGCAAGGGACCCAGCGCTTCTTGTCGTTACGGAAGGATGATTTAGAAGAAAGATTCCCTGGCTTGCTGATGTCTATTCTTAATGCTTACGACAGTTGTTCGAATGAGCAGCTGCCAGAGTGACTGGAAAGTACGAAATAAACCCTTCAAAAAAGAAACCTTGAGAGGCATTATGCCAACCAAGGTTCTTTCTCATGCTTATTAAGTCATTTTGGCAAAAAACCAAATTTAGTTATTCGTCCATTCGTAGGCAGAGACCGCTGAATATACTAAGTTGGATTGCAGGAGTGGCCACGTATACGCATGAAATTCCCGACCGTTTTAACCACATCACGAAGGAGGTCCTCAATGAAAAAAGTTCTCCAGCTGGCAGCTAGAAAGGCCGCCAAAACGAACCGGAAACTCAAGCTGCGTAAGAGAATTCGCAGTAAAAATGGGATCAAAATGAAACGGACGCGGAGAACAATAAAGTTACGCAAGCGTCCTTTGCGATCCATAAAACTCCGGAAGCGTCGGCTGCGAATAGTTAAGAAACGTATACGAAGAAGAAAATCGTTACGATCGACTCCCCGAGCAAAGGGGACGCTTCCTCCTTTATTAAACACTCCGTTAGTCTATGGACCGGTGAATGTTCCGCATACGCCGTTACTCGAGCCAAAGCTGAAGCTTTCGGTCATTGTGCCTATTTTGAATGAGGAAAAATTTCTCCCGCTGTTTCTAGAAAGTGTCGCTTCCTATGCGGATGAAATTCTGATCGTGGATGGAGGAAGCACCGACGCCAGTGTTAGCATAATCAATGATTGGAAAAACCGCGCGAATATTCGGTTGTTCAATATTAAGCAATCGGGCTTACCCTATTCCGATGATTGGAACGAGTCCGTCGTCAGGAATTTCCTGGTCGACCAAGCTGTAGGGGATTGGATTATGGCGATCGATGCGGATGAGATGATGGATGACGGCTTCCGTGATTTATTGCCCCGAATCATGGCACAGAAAGAGGCCGATGCGATCTCATTTCCGTGGGTGCAATTCTGGATGAATCCTCAAACAGTAAGAATAAGTGCACCGAACGACGAACACTGGTCCGTCAATAAATGGCTCATGTGGCGCAATCATATTGGAATACGGTACGACGATGCCAAAAATCATTGCAAGTTGCAGCTATTTGGACGCTACATGTGGGAAATTCCCAATATGGTTGAGTCGATACCAGCCTACCATTACCATTAAGCTTTCGGTTCCAGGGTAAAAGCGAACGACAAAAAAAGTGACCGAAAGTCGAAACTTTCAGTCACTTCTTTCCTGCTTTTATCCGATCCTATAAAGCTAAGTTTATACTCGCCAAGGCATTTGATCGGGAGAAGTAAGTTTCCACGTACTGTTTACCTTGTTCGGCCTTGTGCTCTAATAGATTGTTATTGTGATATAACCGAATGATTTCTTCGGCGAATGCCTGAGGCGTGTTCTTAGGTTCAATCGTTTGGATAATATTCTGCAACCCTTCGATCCCTGTACCTGTAGAAACGATCGGCATCTGATGGCACATGGCTTCTACGGTTTTGCCTTTCACGCCTGCGCCGTAACGAAGCGGAATGACGGCAATTTTAGTGCTTCTATACAGCTCTCTAAGTTCATGGTCGGATACAAAACCTTTGACAACAATCCGGTCCGATTGTAATCCTAGTACATCCGGCGGAGGATTGGAACCCGCGATGAATAGCTGTATCTCAGGAATGGATTGCTGCACAATAGGCAGGATTTCGCGACAAAACCACAAAATTCCATCCGCGTTAGGGCTATGGTTGAAGCCGCCAATAAAGAGCAGACCGTTACGTTCATGCCATGCCTTTGTTCTCGGTATCGTTTGATCAAAGTAATAAGCTGGAAGCAATATGGCATTTTTATTCGGGAAATTTCCGTCGATAATTCTTTTTTCTGATTCACTGCAGGTTAGAACGGCATCCGCTTTGGTGAACATGTCGAACTCCAGCCTCTTGATGTTCTCAGATGCTTGAAGCAACTCCCGGTTTTTTTCCAATCCGAACCGTTTCAACTCTCGAACGTAATGCAAGTCATGACCATAGTACAGAATTTTAGCCCGGGTATAGGCTTTAATGAGATCGATATATTTATGTGAAATGTCAGGTCGGTTCAAGAAGACATAATCGATGTAATCCTTGTGCTTAACAAGCCAGTGCTCGTAATAATTGCGGTCCTGCGTTCCATAAAGGATCTCGATGCCCAGTTGTTCGAGTTCAGAGCCATAAGGCTCCGGTTTGATGAAGTTGTCTGGTATAAACTTTACATTAAAGCCCATGTCCACAAACAGCTTCAGATACATAAACGTCGTTCGGCTGCCCGCATCTTTGTCGAAGCTTGGAACGCCAGAGTCAATGAACACAATGGTTTTTTTATCCTTGGAGCGTTCCCTTGCCCAAAAGAGATGTTCACTGCCAGTAAGATTCTCCCGTTCGAGTACATCCGCCCATTTGGATCGGAATTTCTGTTGGTTAACCACCTGATATTGCTTAATTCCTGCGTTGAGGTCTGTGCCATGGGATATTCCCTCGTAGTGCACGACAACGGATTTTGGTTGGTAGACGACCTTGTACCCGAGTTGTCTTGCTTTGAATGCAATGTCCACATCCTCTGAATAAGCAGGTGCGAATTGTGCGTCAAAGCCGCCTATTCTCATCCAAAGGTCTCTGCGAATCATTAGCGATGCCCCGGAGATATAATCCACTTCCTTAACATAGTTGTACTCATGTTTGTCCGGGCTGTCTAACCGACCATAATTCCATGCAAACCCGTTTGTAAAGACGATACCACCGGCTTCTTGAAGTCTTCCGTCCGGATATATCAATTTAGAGCCTACGATTCCGATGGATGGATCTTTTTCAGGTAAAGAGAGCAGGTGCGCCAACCAACCGGGAGTCACTTTGGTGTCGTTATTTAGAAATAATACATACTTTCCTCTAGAGATCTGTGCCCCATGATTGCAGTTATGCAGAAATCCCCTCTTCACCCTATTGCGGATGACAGTAACTTGGTTCACGAAATGTCCGATACGTGCTGTTAAGTCGTTGGACATATCGTCCACCACGATGATCTCATAAGGGATTCCATGGGTGTTCTGAACAATAGACACTAAGCACTTATAGGTATAATCCCATTTGTTATAAACCGGAATAATAATGCTGACCAGTGGGTGATCAAATCTCGGTACCCTCAGCTTATTAACCCGTGGTAATCCTTGACGGATCCGGCGATGTTTCAAGCGCCGGATCCGTTTGCGTTTATTAAGCATCAAAACCGATCGTTTACTCCGTTTCTTCCAACGGGCATGTACGGATTTTCCACGTTTGAGCAATAGTCGCCGGCCTGTAGCTTTTTGTTTGAGTCTACGAAGCTTGCGAACGCGTACGGACGCGACTGTCTTTATCTTTTTTCTCCTAGCCTTTAACTTCACCTATACACCTCCTGGCCGTAACTCCCTATCACATAGCTATACTATTCCTTCTATAAAAGGTCTGAATGGGACAAACGTATATTTTCATTACGTGAAGAGTTGGAAATAAGCCTCGCTGCACCATCCGTCCATACGAGTTGTCTTAGCCACACATATGCTGAATTGTTGGACAAAAAAGGAACGGAGGAAGCACATGATCATTAGATCTAAAGCCCCTTTAAGATTGGGACTAGCTGGAGGAGGAACGGATGTGTCGCCTTACTGCGACTTATTCGGAGGATGCGTACTGAATGCGACGATTGATTTGTACGCCTATTGTACGATTGAGGTCATCGATGACGGTAACCTTACTTTTATCGCTGCGGATCTCAATGAAGAGTTCCATTCTGTCGCTCTCCCAGAATTAGCATTGGATGGCTGTCTAAGCTTGCATAAAGGCGTGTATAACCGGATTGTTAGGCAGTTTATGCCAGACAAACCGCTCTCTTTTCGGATGACCACCTATTCTGACGCTCCCGCAGGCTCAGGTCTCGGTTCATCATCTACGATGGTTGTCGCCATGCTGAAAGCTTTCGTGGAATGGCTTAACCTGCCACTCGGGGAATATGAAATTGCACAACTTGCTTATGAAATCGAGCGTATCGATGTCGGGTTCATTGGAGGAAGGCAGGATCAATATGCGGCCACCTTCGGCGGATTCAACTTTATAGAGTTTTACGAAAACAATCGAGTTATTGTAAACCCGCTAAGGGTGAAAAACTGGATTATAAGTGAATTGGAAAGTTCTATGATTTTATATTACACAGGAGCATCAAGGGAATCTGCCCGGATCATTGACGAACAAGTCCGCAATACGCTCGCCAAAAAGCAGTCGACCCTGAAAGCCACCCATGCATTAAAGGAAGAGGCTTTTGCCATAAAGGAATGTATTTTAAAAGGAGAAATCACAAAGTTTGCCGAGCACTTGGGGAAATCATGGCAAGCCAAAAAAAAGATGGCAGCCTCCATAACCAACAACCGGATTGACTTCATATACGATACGGCGATTCATGCCGGTGCATTAGCAGGTAAGGTATCCGGAGCTGGCGGCGGCGGATTTATGATGTTCATCGTGGACCCCGTCAAACGCATACAGGTGGCTCATCGATTGACCGAATTAGGAGGCAAAGTGTTTCAAGTCCATTTTACAAAAAACGGTACGCAAGGATGGAGGGTATGAATGTGAAGGCGTATATTAGCAGCGAAATTTTACGGGCAATGGAGATTAAACGGGCGATTGCTAAGGATAAAGTTTTACTGAGTTTAATCGAGCAGGCAGCTAGAAAAATGATCGAAGTTTACCGAAATGGGCATAAAATCATGATCGGCGGCAACGGAGGAAGTGCGGCAGATGCTCAGCATATTGCTGGAGAATTCGTCAGCCGGTTTTATTTCGATCGTCCCGGCCTGCCGTGCATCGCGCTTACGACGGATACCTCCGTGCTTACTGCAATTGGCAACGACTACGGATATGAAAAGTTGTTTGCACGGCAAATTCAAGCTAACGGACAAGCGGGAGACTTATTTATTGGCATTTCCACATCCGGTAACTCATCCAATGTGATCAGAGGTTTAGAAATGTGTCGTACGATGGGGATCACCACAGTTGGATTAACCGGTGAAACCGGAGGCAGTATGGCTAACCTTTGCGATATCTGCCTTCGGATACCATCCCAGGAAACCCCCAGAATTCAAGAAGCGCATATACTGATTGGCCATATTTTGTGCGCGATTGTAGAAGAATCCATATTTGGTAAGGGATTTTAACCCTATGGAAGCAGTCATTTTAGCTGGCGGACTCGGGACTCGTTTGCGGGGGGTTATAGGGGATGTACCGAAGCCGATGGCTCCCGTAGGGGGTAAACCATTTCTTCGTTACATTATGGAACGATTGGAGATGCAAGGGGTTCGCAAGGTCGTACTCGCGGTAGGATACAAACATGAAACCATCAGCTCCTATTTCGGCCATCGGCTTGGAGAAATTGAAATCACCTATTCGGTGGAAGCAGAACCGTTAGGAACCGGAGGGGCTCTTAAGAAGGCGATGGAACAGGTTTCCAACAATCAGGTGCTATTAGTAAATGGAGACACGTTGTTTCACGTCGATATCGGACAGCTGATGCAGGTTCACCAAGACCGCGGTGCCGACTTGACGCTTTCGCTTAAACCGATGAGGCGGTTTGACCGCTATGGTACCGTTATCGTAAGTCCGGACAGTCGGGTGTTGAACTTTCAGGAGAAACGGATGTGCGAATCCGGCTTGATTAATGGTGGTGTCTACGTAGCTCGTGCCGATTTATGGGATCCATTCGAGTTATCTACCAAATTTTCGTTTGAGCAATTTCTAGAAAATCCTGGAGTACAAAAGCTTAATATGTATGGCTTCCCGAGTGAAGGCTATTTCATCGATATCGGTATTCCGGAAGACTATGAGCGTGCGAAGTCTGAGCTTGGCACCGGAGGTGGGGACGGATGAGAGCGAAGGCGCTTCTGCTCGACCGGGATGGTGTCATTAACCTTGAAAAATCGTATGTGTACAAAGTGGAGGATTTCGAGTTTATCGAAGGTATCTTTGATACACTTTTACGTTTTCAACAAGCGGGGTTTTTGCTCATCATCGTGACCAATCAAGCCGGTATTGGGCGAGGATATTACACGGAGGACGACTTCTGGGCGTTAACGGCATGGATGACTGAGCAATTCGAGGCACACGGGATCCATGTGACCAAAGTATACTTCAGTCCCTATCATCCGGTACACGGCATTGGTGAATATAAACAAGACGCTTTCTGCCGAAAGCCGAATCCGGGTATGATTTTGCAAGCCATGCGGGAGTTCCAGCTGGACCTAGCCTCATCGGTGATCATCGGTGATAAAGAGAGTGATATCGAAGCCGGTTTGCGGGCAGGCGTCGGGACTACGATCTTGATCCGCGACGGTGAGGCAAGTTCACCTACAGCGGCTACGTTTACTGTGAGGCATGTAGGTGAGGTGGCTGAGCTTTTTTTGGGGAAAGGTAAATAGCATACAATGAGCAATCGAGTAGGCCCATGCGGCAATGGCATGGGCCTACTCGATTCGTCCTTCAATTTCTATCTCTAATTTGTTATTGATAATCATTAATTTCGAGCTACTCCAACCAAAGCCTTTTTACTTCTATTAATTCCTGATCTTTAAATTCTAATTTATAAATGTCTGGCATTGACGTTGATTCCCAAAATTCAAAGTCAAATTGATTATTAAAATAATTCAAAATCAAGGTCATTATATCCCCATGTGTCCCAATTACAATTTTCTTTTCTCTATACTCATTTAATATTTTTACTATTGTTTTTATTGCTCTTTCTTGAGCACTGCTGGTCGATTCACCTTCAGGAAATGAGTAATAAATGTCATTATAAACTTTCAGCTTTGCTTCCTTAAAATTCATTTCTTTGATCTGCCCTATTTCTCTTTCTTTAAGATCTTCAAAAGTTACAATCTTCTTAGTTCCAGCAGCGTGTTTTATCGTCTGAATTGCTCTTTCATACGGACTTGAGATAAAAATATCGATTTTTTCGTCTTTCAAAATTGATTTGATCTTTAATGCATCTAATTTGCCTTTATCAGATAGCCCTCTTGTTCTCTCCATACCCTCAATATATGGAGATTCGGCATGTCTGACAAAGTAAATAACGGTTTTCATTCTTTTCACTTCTTTCTTATCTGCTTAGTAATGGATTCTGCTAATGTTGTTGTGTTCTCGATGCCTCTAGCACTAGCCCAAAGCATGAATATGGCTCCTTCATTGATCTATTCTGTTATAAAATTGAATTATAGAATGTATCCACTATGGTTTGAATTTGTTGTGAAAAGGGGTACAGGGCTGCAGAAAGTAATAGTAAACAAAAATAAATAATCCAATATAGGGGTTTCTTTCTGATAAAAAAATAGTTAATAACAATAAAAAGTAATAAGTAAACAACACCTGCTGCTATTCCTACTACTCTTATATACGTAGGCACCACTTGATTATCCCAACCTCTTCCACTTAATCCCGAAAAAAACACCCATAAAGTAATTAATAGGAAGAATCCAAGAAATGTATTAAATAATACTAATACAACATGTTTATTTAACTTCATAGTGTTTCTTCTCCTATATTTATTAGGTTCTTAAAGGAATTTCCGATTATAAGGATCGTAGCGACTGGGCCGTTGACTTAGCCACGCAGCGTGAATAAGTTGTTATAATATGTCCCCACCTTGCCACTCAAAAGGGTTTAATAACTTTGTTAATAATCTTTAAAATGAGATCAGTTTTCTTTACCATAGTAAATCCAATTGCAAAATGAACTAGATATAATACCGTATCTACTTTACTCATGTAGCTAAACCCCATAAAGTCTATATATACTAGGCTTTGAGCAACATACACAACAAAATCCGGAATGGTAGTTATTATATAAAGTATTCCTACAATAACTATTATCACACCTTTAAGGTCTTCACTATTGATCCCATCTAGTTTATTAAACCGAGGATTATTGAATAAAAGGGTTACCTTTCTTGCTGAAAACCATAATATGATACTAGAAAATATGTAAACCATTGATGGATAAGTCATTCTAATTAATTCATTTGTATCGAAATAAGTAGCCATAATCCCGTGATATAATTCTTCGAGAAGAATTAGTCCTTGACCAAAAAGTAGAATCGATATAATTCTAAGAGAAAAATAAGTGATTTCTTTCATTATGCTCTCCTATCATAATGTTTTTTGTTTTATATTGTTCTTTAATGAATTGAAGCAAATTTTTGATTGTGTTATCATAATATTATAAAGACCAAGTGCGCTAACACTTGGTCAGTACAATTGGCTTGGATGGTCTATTCCCTTCTAAGTAATAAGGCAATAAAAACCCACCTTCGGCGTGAACCATCGGGTGGGTTTTTACTTTCTCTTGTTGTGATTACTAATGTATGTTAAAAGAGCAAGGATAAACATTCCAAAAAGGAACATAATTGTTATTGCATCCTTAACTTCCATGGCTTCACCTCCTTTCGAAGGGAAACCATGCCCACCCAAGATTCAATTGTACCTATATTTTACCTTCTTCTCTGTATCCGCACAAGTGTTCTTATACACTTTCCAAAATGATTAACTCCCCTTCGTCTGCCCCCGATACACATTCGGCACGAAGCCCGTGTGCGCCTTGAACAGCTTCCCGAAGTAGTTCTTGTTCTCGTACCCGAGCATGTCGGAGATTTGTTCCACGCTTTTGTCGGTGATCTCCAGAAGCTCCTTCGCTTTCTCCATCTTCATCCGCGTCACGTACTCGATGAAATTCTCGCCGGTTTCCCGCTTGAACAAACGGCTCAAGTAGCTCGGATGCAGATGTAGATGTGCCGCGGCATCCTCGAGTGATATTTTCGAATCGAGATGGTTGTACACGAACCGCTGGCACTCCAGGATTTCACGATTATGCGACTCCCTATACACTTGTCCCGCCCACTGGATCGCCTGCTGCAAATAATCCTTGAGCCATAGCTCCATTTCTCGGATGGAGGACAGCTCGTGCACATCATGGTGCAGCAGCTCCGAGGAGAACGTCGATTGATAATGCTGCAGCGACTTGAGGCGCATTCGGACGTCGAGGATCATTTTGAGCAACCAATCTTTGACCTCTAAAGGACGGAACCGATTGTATTGGATGAAATCGACCCATTTCGAGACGAACGACTCAATCCCTTCCACGCGCTCATCGAATACCACACTGCGGAACTCATCCAACGCCTGAGCATACTGCGCAAGCAGCTCCCCGCCGTCTCCGAAGCCCTCCTGCAAACGCTCGAGCTTGGAAATCGAAGTTTCAGGCAAATAGAAGCGCAACGCTCGGGCCTCAACCATGCGAATCAATTGATCCTTCAATGCTCGAACATCCTTAACGGGAGCTCCGGTGATGAACGAGAATGAAATTTTCGCGTACTTCTGCAGGCAAGTCTGTAGCTGTCGCAGCGTCTGCTCCATCTTCTGGCTGTTGTTCACATGCAGCTCAGAGAAATGTGGAAATAACAGAACGATTTCTCCTGTATCATAGGTAAATAAGGTTACTTCCTTTTGATCGACGAGCAGCTCTTCCACGATATTCTGAATCGTATATTCGAATAAATCCGTCGATTGAAACCGACTATTCGCTTCTTTTACCCGATTGGCATAACCGAATACAGGCAGGACCGCATGCTTACTCAGCTGGATCCCGAAGTCACCCGCTTTCGCACTCCACTCCGCAGAATCGAATAAGGGTTCATTCACCGTGCTGCGGATAAACTGGCGCTTGGACGCTCCGCGCTGCTGAGAGACCTCTTTCTCTAGCTTACGGCTCTTCGACTGCTGCCGATCTTCCGCATCCAGCTGTTCCTTGAGTCTAATCAGCACCTCGGTAATATTACTGACATTCATTGTTTCCTTCAAAATGTATTCACTCACCGATAGCTTAACCGCGGTCTGCGCGTAGTGGAATTCGTCGTGACAGGAGAGAATCACAGCCTTCACGTTCGGATCCTCTTCACGGAGTGACTTGATCAGCTCCAGCCCATTGATCTCCGGCATCCCAATATCGCTGATCAGCACATCTGTCTTGGTTTGCTGTCCCGCCTTCAAGGCGTCCAACGGATTGGCATAAACGCCAGTCAATTGATAGCCGAGCTCTTCCCATTTTATCGTCGTTTTCAGAAATTCAAGAACTGGGATATCATCATCTACAATCATGACGGTGTACAAGGGTCACACCTCCTTCTCGGGTTGCTGCGGAAAGCGCAGAATAATCTGAGTACCTTGTCCCAGACTACTTTCAATGTCGTAATCGAAGCGATGTCCATAAATCATGCGAAGCCGTTCAAACACATTATGTAAACCAATCCCCGATAAGGAAGGACTGCTTGCTTCTTCCTCCACATGTGCCATTGGCGCGGCCTCCAAATGATCACGCAGCTCTGTCACACGTTTAAGTGTCATGCCCACACCGGAATCATTGATCTCCACCTGAAGCCTGCCATCCTCCGCAATTCGGGACGCGATGGTTATTTCACCTGCTTTACTTTTAAGGCCATGAATATAAGCATTCTCTATGAGCGGCTGCAAAAGGAATCGTGGAATTTGGATCAGAAGGGTGTCCGACGCCGCGGATACCCGCAGGATAACCTGATCGCCATGCCGCGAATTTAAGAGTCGCACATAGTGTTCATTGATCCCAATCTCTTCATGCAGCGATATGTACGCGTTGTTGCGGTTGATAGTCATTCGCAAAAGAGCGGATAATGAGCTGATCAGCTCCGCGTTTTCCTCGTCACCCTTCATCATGATTTTCAACCGAATCGAATTCAGCACGTTAAAAAGAAAATGCGGATTGATCTGAGCCTGCAGCATCGCCAGTTCAGCTTTGCGCTTGAGCTCCTGCTCTCTCCGATTTTCGACCAATGTCAACTCGATCCTGTCGATCATACGGTCAAATACATAACCAAGCCGACCGACTTCATCACCGCCATGAATATTCGAACGTTCACTCAACTGGCCAGATTCGATTCGTACTACTGTTTGAACGAGTTTCGCGATGGGCTTCGTCAACGATCCCACCACATAGAGGAGCACGACCGCGAACAAAATCAGAAACAGCAGTTGAATCCCGAAATCAGTCTTCCGGAACGATTCGATTTGCTGTGCGGCCGCCTTGTATGGCGTCATGTTCACGAGCTTCCATTCTGGCGTAATTTGATCACTTTGCATAATATATTCTTCGCCTGCGACCTTCACGAAAGAGGTACCCTCCTCCGGAGGAAGCTGATCAAAATAGGTAAATGGCTTGCCGATCCGACTTGAATCCTTATCCACCAAAATTTTCCCTTGTGCATCAATAATGACCATCGATTCATTATCTTCATATTGCGCAAATAATTTCTGCAGAACGCTCGGTTCGAGACCAACAATGACATACCCATACGTAGCACCATTGAGACGAAGTGGCTTAACTGCTTCTAATAGATAGGTTTGTGAAGACTGCTGACTGTAATTAGGCTCAGCTCCAATCCACTTCACGCTGTAGCCGCCTGACTGCATGACATCCCGCATCCACGCTTTCTCGAAAAAGGATTTCGGATCAAAATTAGTCGTCGTATAGGTCGCATAATACTGCCCATTCGGTAGGAGTAGCGTTAACACTAAATTTTCCAACGGACCAATGACCGTGTCGATCCGCTTATTAATCGTATTCTGACTGATATAAAGATCTCCAATGGAGGTTGTTGCGTCCGCATGACTTAAGCTCAATATGGGCTCCCGAAGATCCACATCAAATTGCACGAAATTCATCATATACAACATATTCTTCATCTGCCCGGTAACAATCTGACTCGCAATGAGCATCGATTGTCGCGCATTATCGGCGACTTGTGTGCGAACCGCATCCCGTGTAAATAAATTCGACACATACATCGATACGATGGATGGCAGAACCAGACAAATGAGAATTGTTAGTACTAATTTATTACGAAGAGATAATGTGCGAAACCAATGCAGCACTAACATTTCCCGCCTTTGCCAAATAAAATGGGAAAAAGAGGGGCCCTATGGCCTCCTCTTGCTTCCTACTTACAGTATACCAGTAAAGCTAGCGGAATCGTTACCGATTACTTCACATTGCTTTTTCTGATATCTTCAATTTTCGTTTTTGCAGTTGAGATTGTTTTCTCCAGATCTTGCTTGCCAGTTAAGAACAACTCAACTTGCGTTAAGTATTCTTTCTCTTGTTGCAATGCGTACGTTGGAGGAACAACCAATTTCGTTGCTTTGTTTACTTTTAAAGTAGATAGCAAGGAAGTTTTGTCGATAAACTTAACTTGATCTGGTTTGCCGCTTTTTAGAATCGCATCAACATTTGCGTTAATATCAGCTTTTTTCCAGCCGGAGAAGAATAGACCTTGTGTTTGAATACCTTCCGTTGTGTACCATTTCACGAAGTCGTAAGCCGCTTGTTTGTTCTTGGAGTTCGCAGCAACACCCATGAAGTCAGCGCCAACTTCTGTTAGACCGTTAGCATCTTTCGCATCATATTTCGGATACGGAGCAAATACAGTGTTGAACTTCGCGTTTTGTGCAAGCTCGCCAACCATCCAGTTACCTGTTGCTAGCATTGCTGTTTTACCAGCATAGAACACGTCACGGTAAGCCATCTTTTGAGAAACAACTTCAAAGTAAGGAACGGATGTTTTATCAACATTTTCCAATTGGTTACGTAGGTTCAAGGAGAAACGAACCTGCGGATTATCAATATTTTCTGTACCATCGGATTTTACTAGGTACGGGTTATCCATATTGTTGTTCAAACCAAGAAGCGCGTAGTCTTTCCAGTTGTGGAAGTAAGAACCGTATTGTTTCGCTGCACCTTCACCGGAAGTTAATTTCTTCGCGTATTCCGCGTAGTCATTCCAAGTCCATTCTGTAGGAACAGGAAGCTTAGCTGCGTCCAATTTGTCTTTGTTCAACAGGACGAACCATTCAATCATTTTACCAGGTAGCGCATAGTATTTCCCATTCACAATCGGATCAAGCTTATATTCATCTTTCACAACAATTTTATCTTTGGCCAAGTAAGCATCAAGTGGCTCAAGAATTCCTGCGCCTACACGTTGTGCAAAGTCAGAGGCACTGGAGTACATAACAACGTCCATTTGCTCGCCAGAAGCTGCTAGTAGATCAAGCTTTTTCATACCTTCTTGGGAATCGCCCTTCTCGGACATGCTCTCATACACGACTTTCACGTTCGGGTGAGTCTTGTTGTAAGCTTCTACGGTTGCATTCCAGTTCCCTTGTACCTCTGTGTACCAACCTTGTACTTTAATCGTAACAGGCGCTTTCGCTGCTGCAGTTGCCGCTGCTGTACTCCCAGCAGTTTCAGTTGCATTATCTTCACTTTTGCTGCCACAGCCTGCAAGTGCCGTACTGATCGCTAGAACACCGCTTAATACTAGTAAACTCTTTTTCATATAAACCCCTCCAAGAAGATATTTTTATTTTGCTTCGATAGTTGAAAACCTTTACATCACGAATCGTAACAAACTTGCTTGGAGCACACGAGGCAATATTTTAACCTCATGCACTCTTATTTTGACATCTTGCTGTTGAACCGAAATATTAACCTTTAACGCCACCCGTGGAAATCCCCTCGATAACCTGCTTCTGACCAAGGATGAAAATGATAAGTAAAGGAATGATAGCTGAAACCGATGCCGCCATAATTAAGGAGTAAAACTCGCCATTTAAATCGGCAAAGGAGTGAATCCCAAGTGGAAGTGTGAATAAGCTCTTCGTTCTTAAGAAAATCAATGGATTCTGGTAATCATTCCATGTCCATATGAAACGCAGGATCGCATAAGTTGCAATCGCTGGACGTACAAGCGGCGTACAGATGGTCCAGAAAATACGGGCATGTCCTGCGCCATCCATCCTTGCAGATTCCATGTATTCGTCGTGAATACCCAGATAGAACTGACGGAGCATGAACGTACCGAGTACGCTAAAGGACCCAAGAAGAATAAGTCCCATATGCGTGTCATACAAGTGCATGTAGCGAAGTAAAAGGAATTGAGGTACGAGAATCGCCTGACTTGGAATCATATAAATAGCTAGAACGAGAATAAAGAGAACATTCGAGCCACGAAACTTAATTTTCGAGAATGCATAAGCGGCCATGGATGAAAAAAGAACAGACAAGGCCGTTGTGATGACGGTCACCTTAATCGAATTCCAGTAGTATAAGGGGAATTTCGACGTCGTCCATACGGTTTTATAATTTTCAATCAAGCTCCAATGCTTGGGAATCCACTGAATAGGAAAAATGAAAACGTCGGCTTCGGGCTTCATGGAAGCGGATATCATCCATAGGAATGGTGTCATGAACAGGATACCGAAGAGGGCCATAACAATCGTTAAAATGATTTTTTTCAATCGTTTATTGTTATCCATAGGTTAACCTCCATTCTTGTTTAGTAGTTGACCCATCTGCGTTGGCCAAACCATTGAATTAACGTAATCAAGAGAACCAGAATCAGAAGCACAATCGCCATCGCAGAGGCATAGCCGGATTGTAGGTTAATGAAGGCTGTTTCATATAAGCGATACACCACAACACTTGTTGAATTGGCAGGACCGCCATTCGTAAGTACGGAAATGACATCGAATGCTTTGAAGGTTCCGATAATACCCGAAACGAGCAAGAAGAACGTAGTTGGTGACAATAAAGGCACGGTAATGCCGTAGAACTGTCTCCATTTTGATGCCCCGTCAATATCAGCAGCTTCATACAAATCCTTCGGAATGGATTGAAGTCCCGCCATAAAAATAATCATGTTGTACCCGATACTGATCCACACCATAAGTCCCATCACACAATACAAAGCGTAGTCGGGATCAGCTAACCATTTCGGTGGATTCGCAAAGCCCCAGTCCATTAATGTTTGGTTAATCGGTCCGTAAGTTGGGTGGAATAGCACTTGGAACACAATCGCTACCGCAACCACACTGGAGATATAAGGGATGAAATAAATGACTTTAAAAACACCTTTAAAATACACTTGCTTATCAATCAAAACCGCTAAAACAAGCGATATAATGAGTGTTAATGGTACAACAACCAACAGAATCATATTGTTTTTGAGTGAAAGTAGAAATACGCTATCGTGAATCAGCTTGGTAAAGTTGTCCAACCCGAGGAATTTCACCTTCGAGAAGCCGGCAACAAAGTTCCAGTCCGTAAAGCTTAAGAAGAATGACGCGATGATTGGGAATAACGTAAAAACAAATAATCCGAGTATCATGGGACTAACGAAAATATATCCGGCTAAATCCTCTCGAATTTGCTGCTTTGAACGCTTCAGCTTCACTTTAGTTGTTGATATACTACTTGCTTGAGATTGTATATGGTTAGCCATGAAAATTCACCCCATGTCGTGTTTTCTATAGTCTACCTTGTGAGCGTTTCACGGATAAGTCACAGAATTGACCCTTTCGAGTAATATTTTAACCTTCCGGGCTGTTTCCTATTTGAAAAGCGGCAAAAAACCAGAAAGCCATAAGGCCTTCTGGTTCTCCAATTCCTCTACTTATTCGCTTCATGCACCTTCAGCAGTTTCCCCTTGATGGTCGTGTTTCTCATGATTTTGAGTACCATCGGCCCTTTGCCATTCAAAATGTCGACATACGACACATTATCCTGAATCGTGATAATCCCGATATCCTCCGAGGAGACACCTTCGATCTTGGCGAGGGTACCGACAAAGTCGACAGCGCGGATCTTTTTCTTTTTGCCCCCGTTAAAATAGAGCTTCATGATGCCCTTGTTCAACTGGTCGCTGCGATCGCGCTTGATGACAGGCGTCGCCTGCATCTTCTGATCGAAGGCCGCTTGCTTCGAGGCAACCTCCTCCGAGTCGGGCGCGTCATGTCGCGGAATCTCGAAGCCTAGATAACCCTCGATATCGGCGAGGAACTTGTCCTCATGCGGCGTTACGAACGTAATCGCCTTGCCCGTCTTGCCAGCACGACCTGTCCGACCGATACGGTGCACGTAGCTCTCTTTCTCCATCGGGAGATCATAGTTGATGACATGCGTGATATCCTCGACATCGATCCCTCGCGCCGCGACATCCGTAGCCACCAGGAAACGGAACTCGCCACGCTTGAACGCATTCATGACAAGAAAGCGATCGTCCTGCATCATGCCGCCATGAATCTTATCGCACGGAAAGTCCAGCTGATCAAGCAGCGTGTAGAGCTTGTCCACATTCTCCTGCGTCCGGCAGAAAATGATGCAATTATCCGGGTTCTCCATCACGAGGACGTTCTGCAGCAATGGCCACTTCTCGTTATCCCGTACCGTAATGAGAGAGTGCTCGATTTGAACTTTCGCCGCCTCCGGCGTTGCGATTTCAATATCGATCGGCTTCCGCATGTACTGATGGCACAGCTGCTCGACATCCTTCGGCAGTGTAGCCGAGAAGAGCATCGTCATCCGATCCGTCGGCAGTTCATCAATAATCGCGCCTACCTGCTCAATGAAGCCCATGCGCAGCATTTCGTCCGCTTCATCAATGACCAGATACCGCAACCGCTCTACATCCAGCGTGCCTTTCTGAATATGATCCAGCACACGCCCCGGTGTTCCGACGACCACATGACACTTCTGGTGCAGCTCCAGCTTCTGCTTGGCAAATGGCATTTTGCCGTACAGCGCCACCGCCTTAATCCGCTTAAATCGCCCGATGTTGGTCATATCCTGTTTCACTTGATCGGCTAGTTCCCGCGTCGGAGTTAAGATTAGCGCCTGCGGCCTGTTCTTTTCCCACTCCACGAGCTCACAGATCGGTATGCCGAACGCCGCCGTCTTCCCGCTTCCCGTACGCGACTTGACCGTCAAATCTCTTCCTTGCAAGGCGATTGGAATTACCTTATGCTGCACATCCGTTGGCTGTGTATAGCCTAATGTGGTCAGCGCCCGCGTAATATCCTCGCTTAGTTCATAATCGTTAAAGCTTCTTGTCGTCACGTATTTGACTCCCCTTCTTGTTGCTGTAGATCTATTCTACTACAGATGGAGGCGAAAAAGGAAAGAGGGGTGCCGTCTAAGCACTACTGTAATTCGGGCATTATGACAAAAACGTCACATTAGAAATTGTTATATCGATGGTTTGCGGGCACATTAGACGGTATAGTAGGCGGTGAAGGAGGCCGATACCATGGCTAAAATTATACAAACCAAGAACTTATCGAAATCGTATGGAAAAACACAAGTCTTAAAAAATATTGATTTAACCATTGAACAGGGTGAATTCACTGCAATTATGGGGCCATCTGGCTCTGGGAAAACAACACTAATGAATATGCTTTCCACGATTGACGCCTTTACCGGTGGGGAAGTTTGGATCGAGGGAAAATCGCTGTTAGATTTGAAAAAGAAAGAACTCAGACAATTCCGCCAAAAACGAATGGGCTTCCTTTTTCAAGATTACAACTTACTGGATACCTTGACGGTGAAAGAGAATATCCTGCTGCCGCTCTCATTGCAAAAAACACCTGTCGCGGAAATGGAGCAGCGATTAGCAAAATTAATTGAAGCGTTAAATATCGAATCGATTTTACCTCAATATCCGTCTGAAATTTCCGGCGGCCAAAAGCAGCGCACGGCTGCAGCGCGTGCAATCATTACCAATCCAGCGATTGTGTTTGCTGATGAGCCAACAGGTGCGCTTGATTCCCGATCCGCTACCCAGCTGCTGGAACAGATCCAATTGCTCAATCAAACCTTTATGGCAACGGTTCTGATGATTACCCACGATCCGTATGCAGCGAGCTACTGTCGGCGCGTCATTTTTCTCCGTGATGGCAAAATCGTCAATGAAATGTTCAAAGGCGAACAATCGGAGAAAGAATTCTTCGACCGGATCCTGACGATTCAAAGTGCCATAGGGGGCGACCGGCAATGAGTTTGATGCAATTATCATGGCGCAACATTAAACGTGATTTCCGGCTGTATGCGATCTATTTTATTTCCATGCTGATCGGGGTTATTATTCACTTTACGTTCTCATCCTTGATGTTCAACGATGATATTCTAGTGGCCATTAAACATAAAAATAATTTTCAACTTGGCGCGTCCATCGCATCTGTTGTCGTATTCCTGTTCATTATTTTCTTCATCCTCTATGCGAACTCGTTTTTTATGAAACAGCGCAAAAAGGAATTCGGGATGTATTTGCTTTACGGTATGAGTGAAGGGCAAGTTGCCTTCATGGTCTTTCTAGAGACTGTATTTCTGAGCGCGATTTCACTTATCAGCGGGATTTTGATCGGGGGATTGCTGTCCAAATTCTTTGGCATGCTGCTTATGAATCTGATGCAATACGATGAGGTCATTTCCTTTTCCTTCCCCATCGAGGCTGTGGGATCGATCATTCTTTTATTCGTAATCCTCATTGGCATTATTAGTGTGCAAAGCTATCTAAGTGTACGTCGGGTCCAATTGGTGGAATTATTTCATGCCAAAGCCAAAATGGAGAAGCCGCTAAAATTTTCCGCATGGCTTTCCATATTATCCATCCTGTTATTAGGAACAGCTTTCTTTCTTATTACTCGGAAGGGAGATTCGGTTTTCTGGATGGATTACACCTTGGCGAGCATGCTTACCGTAACAGTCGGATTGATCGGGGGGACGTATTTATTTTTCCGTCAATTTTTCGGTTGGGTACTAGAAAAGATTAGCCGCGGGACAAAGTATGTGGAAGGCAACAAGATGCTATGGATTTCCTCGCTACGTTTCTCAATTCGTGGTAATACCTTGAATCTGACCTTCATTTCATTATTCAGTGCACTGCTCATTTTCTTGGTGGGGTTCGTCGCGATTAACTATACAGCGCATTTTTACTCGGCAGAGAAAGAATTTCCGAACCACCTTGCGTTTACAACGCAGGATGAACAAACCCAGAAGCAAATTGAACAAATCATCGAGGAAGCCCATCCTATCACCCATCATGCGCGGATCGAGGGGCTGTCAGCAACACCGATCACTGACAGGGGAATCGCCTATGATCGCAGATATTTAAATAATTTCACCGAACAATTCCTTCTGTTCTCTGAGTCCCAGTTTAATGACGTCGTCAGCCTCCGCGGCGATAGCAGCCAAGTGAATGTGCAGGCTCAAGAAGCGGTTGTCCTTGCACAAGGCGTACCTAATCCGACCCAGTTTACCGAAGGCGACCGGCCCAAATTTACGGTAAAACTCAAGGAAGAAACAACATTCAATCTCGTTGAAATTAAAAGCTATGCTTTACTGAGCAAGCCTACGGACGCAGACAGCGATGTAGGCAAGAAACCTTCCGTGTTGATTATTTCCGATGAAGCATTCGCAAAGCTGAAGCTAGAGGCAGTCCTTGCCTCGTTCGACATCTATCAAATCAAAGATGCCAGAAATTCGATTGCTGTATCCGATCAGGTTTATGACCTTGTTTCAAAAACGCCTGAATCCTACTACGCAGCGTTCGTCGTTATGTATTCGATTGATATTGAAAGCTCATCCTTGCTGCTATTTTCAATTGCCTTTCTTGCGGTGATCGCCTTATTCGCTTTAGGCAGCATCATCTATTTCAAGCAATTGCGAGAAGCGACGGAAGAACAACGGCAATATGCCATTTTACGAAAAATGGGCGTCGATGACAGTGAAATAAAAGGGATCATTCGCAAACAGCTGCTATTTGTGTTCTTGCCTCCGGTACTCCTCGGTATGCTGCATAGTTGGTTTCTTTTAGTTTATCCAGCCATGGAAGAAGTCAAAGATATGCCGCAAATCGCACCGATTATTGCAGGAGTACTGATCCTGTATTTTGTGATCTACACGTTGTTTTATTTCTCTTCTACGAGTATTTACTACAAAATTGTCAGTCCAAAGAACGCAATGACCTAGTCATTGCGTTCTTTTCTGCATCACAAAGTATGGATCGTCGTCTTTCGGAAAATGAATGATACATTGCGTATATCCGCCAACTTCAGACGTACAGGTAATATAATGGCCGAGCTTGTTCGATAATTGCTGCGCCAAATATAAACCCATTCCGGTCGACTTTGGATGCGATCGTCCTGTTTCGCCCGTAAACCCGCGATTGAAGATTCGCGGAAGGTCTTGGGGGCTAATGCCAATCCCGCTGTCCCGAATCAACAACTGTTTTTCTTGCGGCGTTTCGAATACGGAAATCGTAATCTCGCCGCCGATTTCTGTATATTTCAAGCTATTGGTCAATAACTGATTGAGAATAAACTGCAGCCATTTCGGATCACTTTGAACCACAAGCGTTTCTGCTTGTAGGTCAATTCGAATTTTTTTGGAGAAAAAGGTTTTCGAATGTGACTTCACGATCTCTTTCGAAATCTGGATGACATCACAGTTTTGAATCGCGTAATCCTGGTTAAAGCTATCGAGTTTGGCGTAATAGAGCGCCTGGTCAACGTAATTTTCAATCTTCGCGATCTCTTCCCTTAAACTGTTAGCGTCCATATCCGTTTGCTGAAGTAAACGAAGAACAGCAATCGGCGTTTTGATCTCATGAAACCAAGAGACGATAAAATCATAATGCTCATACTGCCTCTCCTGAACACGATTCATTTCATGAATATGCTGCTTTTTCAGCTCCTCGATGTACTGCTGGGCGAATTCGCCTTCCAGTGACAAACTGTCATAATCCTCATTTTTCATTTGTCGGATCACACGAACGTGTTGCTGGTAGCGAAATAATAAAAATCCGAGTAACACAATCAAGCACAAGGCGAAAGCATAGAAGAAAGTCCCCCATGCCAAGTCACCATGGCTATCCGCAAAAAATACCGCGGCAGAGATCAGGAAACTAACCAGATAGAGATACACATAAGACTTTTCATAGGCGAGATAGCGTAGAAAGGTCATTCGATCATATACCCCATTCCTTTCCGGGTCACGATGAAGTCCTCCAGTCCAAGCACGGCGATTTTCCTTCGCATCCGGTTTACGTTCACGGTCAGTGTGTTATCATCGACGAACTGCTCTTCATTCCATAGTGCCTGCATGACGTCCTCGCGCGAAACAATTTTCCCGATGTTCCGCATCATCAGCTGCAGAAGAATGAATTCGTTCCGGCTTAATTCTGTGACTTGTCCTTGATATTCAATTGTGGAATTGGTGACATGTAATTTCAAGCCCCGATGAATGAATCTAGCACTTTCATCTACCTGATACATATATTTCCGGCGGATGAGCGCACTGATTTTGGCAACTAGGATATCCAAATCAAAGGGCTTCTGGATAAAATCATCCCCACCCATATTAATCGCCATAATGATATCCATATTCTGATTTCTGGATGACAAGAAGATGATCGGCACCTTGGAAACCGCGCGTATTTGCTGACACCAGTAGTATCCATCAAACACCGGAAGATTAATATCTAATAGGACGAGATGTGGAGCTGTCTGCTGGAACTCCTTGAGAACCTGGTCAAATTGCGTGACTTCCACCACATCATATTGCCACTTTTTCAACGTATCCGCGACAATCCGTCTAATTTTCTCATCGTCCTCAATCATCATGATTCGATACATGGAATCCCTCATTATTCTAATAGTGCGATCTACCTTATTTTAGCATAAACCTTAGATATTCCTTATATAATCAGGCATCCTTCTCATAAATCGCTCCGTATCGTGCTCAAAATCAAACTGCTTATACAATTCATGCGCATCCTTTGTCCCCAACAAGCCCACAAGATCTTTATATTCATCGGAGGTGGTCAAGCTTTCAACTAGCTTCTTGCCGATCCCCAATCCTCTGTAATCTTCATCGATATAGACATCACACAAATAATACATGGTCGCATGGTCGGTTATAACTCTAGCAAAGCCAACTTGTTTGCGCCCCTCAAACACGCCATAGCAGACAGAGTTCTCGATCGAGCGCAGCGTCCGTTCTTCCGGTCGCTTATTCGCCCAATAGCTTCGTGAGAGGAAACCTTTGATTACATCTAAATCTAATAATCCCTTATTGTCGCTGATGACAAACTGATTCCAAGTAATCTCCATTGTGGCTGCTCTCCTCTACTTAACAGGGTTAATTGTTTTCCATTTATAATACTACATTCCATTGCGTAGCAGCATACTATTTCCGTCCCCTAGGAAAGTCCTACAAACTTGTGCACGAAAAGTCGGATAACGTCCAACGATTCCTGTTATTCTATCGATATAGGAGGTCAGAATATGGATTTGCTTAAAAACATGAACGATGCGATCAGGTACATGGAAGATAACCTGACTGGCACGATTGACACGAAAGAAGTAGCGCGACTGGCCTTATGCTCGGAATTTCATTTTAAAAGAATGTTTTCCTTTCTTGCAGGCATTCCGCTATCGGAGTATATCCGCCGCAGGCGTCTAAGTCTTGCCGCTTTTGAGCTGAGAGACAGCAACGTCAAGGTCATTGATATTGCGATCAAATATGGGTATAACTCACCCGATTCGTTCACAAGATCTTTTCAGAATTTACATGGGGTTACACCGTCAGAGGCCAGAAATAATGGACAATCATTGAAAGCCTATCCACCTATGACCTTCCAAATCACGATTCAAGGGGGAAATGAAATGAATTATCGCATTGAGGAGAAAGAAGCGTTTAGCATTATCGGTATCTACAAAAGAGTTCCGATTGTTTTTAACGGCGTTAACCCTGAGATTGCTGCCATGTGGCAAAGTTTAAATATGGATCTCATTACCACCTTGAAGCAACTTTCCAACGTGGAGCCACTTGGACTGCTTAGCGCATCCACAAACTTCTCAGAAGGCCGTATGGAGGAAAAAGGAGAGCTCGATCACTATATTGGCGTCGCCACAACGAGCCCGTGTCCCGAAAATCTAACACGGCTCGACGTGCCTGCCTCAACGTGGGCGGTTTTCGAATCCGTCGGACCTTTTCCTGAAACGTTGCAAAATATTTGGGGACGCATCTACTCCGAGTGGTTCCCCTCCTCGGGCTATGAACAAATCGCAGGCCCAGAGATGTTGTGGAATGCGGATAAGGATACGACTTCGCCTACGTTCCGGAGTGAGATCTGGATACCGGTGAAGAGGATGTAGGGCTAACCGCACCTGCTTTAACCCTTCCACTCCTTCTGATCGCCAACGCGCTGACTTCCGTATGTTACAATTAAGAAAATGTTCTCTTAGACCGCATTTTTTCGGAGGTTACCTATGCGCAAATTAATCTTTTTCATCGGTCCTGCTGGTGCAGGCAAAACAACCCTAGCGAAGTCTTGGGTGCGCCGACATGGCGGGGCCTTGTTGGATATGGACACCTTGCTGCGCCCTGCCGCAGAAGCCATCATGACCCTTGCCGGACAAGATCCGAGCGATCGGGACTCACCATTTTACAAGGCACATTGCCGTGATTTGGGCTATCGCATCACGATGGACGCTGCGCTCGAACAGTTGTCGGTGGATCGAGATGCCATCGTGATCGGGCCTTTTACGAAGGAGCAAGGAGATCCGCTCTGGCTTGAAGGGGAGCTAGCTCGGATCGGCGCTACGATACATGACGTCAGCGTTAGGGTGATTTATGCGTATTTACCGAGTGAGGAAGCGTATAAAGAGCGTATTCGCCTGAGGGGTTCCGCTTTGGATGTTTGGAAATTGGAGAATTGGCAGCAATTTCGTTCTTCGTTGCTGCGTAGAGAGGTTACTTGGCTCATGGAACCGTCCTTTCTCCTCTATTGGGATAACTCGGAGCCGTTATCGGATGTAAGAGAAGCTGAGTTAGCGAAATTTATCCTAGATTGATCTGGATTTACTAAATCAGCTTCGTATTCAAGTTATGTTTTCTTAAGCTCTCCCGTATGTTGAATGTTTACATGGACATCGATTTGGTTTAGCGACGAAGAAGTGAGCTCTATATCTTGCCAGTTTTTCATTCTTTTCTTAAACATCACATTTCTAAAATTGTAAACGTCCGCCTTAATGCGTAACCCTTCTTCAAATGTAGATCGGATTTCTTTTTTTATTAGTTCCGCTGCTTCTTTCTCCATTTCTTGCTCTGATGGCTGGCTGTCAATTAATTCAACAATATTTCCCCTGACTCTGACCTCAATATTGAAAATTGGTTTCCCGTCTTGTTCTGTAACCGTTATTTTAGGTTTGGGTTTTTCAAGCGAGATGATGGCGGACTTGATCTCTATGGGTGATCTTGATGTCTTTTTCTCCATCCATCGCAATCCATTTATCTGATTTTTTGCCATCCAACCTTGAAAGTCGTTTTTTTGAACGACAAACACACCGTTTATTTTCAATTTATTTTCAGATTTTTTCTCGGAATCCCATGTGGTTTTGTCGATGGTTAGGGTTGGAACTATAGCGGTATTACCGGGCTCATTGAGATTAAATTGATATTCTTGCGCAAGGAGGGGCTTTACGAACGAACTCTGAATATAATTATCTTCCGGTTGCCCAAGAATGCTGGTGATTGGCGACAATTGATAAAAAGAGGGTGTTTTAAATATGTCCTCAATGGATCCTCTCGTGCCGAATATCCATGGTGTATACCTAAATTCTCTGTATCTCTTTAAATTATCGAAGTAATCCTCGCCTCCGGCTTGCATCGCGCTTTCGGTAAACAGATATGTGCGAACATGACTCCAATATAATCTTCTTTGTGCCGTATTATAAATATCGCCAAATGCCAAAGTGGGCGTCTTTCCTCTTCCTTTGCCGACATACACTTGCGGGCCGTTCCCTCCGCCTCCAGATTCCGACTTAGCTACATTGTTAAAGTTTACAGTTTGAATGTAGGCCTCATAAAGATTATTTTTATAATCAATCCCTATGGCTGTAACGTAAAGCAGATCTTGAATATTTTTATTGTCCCAACAGCCGGACAGGCACATCATACAACAAAGCATGAATAAGAGTACCGATGGTTTCATTGTCTTTCTCCTTGTGACGTAGAATCAGTCGTATGCAGCATGCTTGGTCTTTTGTTTTTGGATTTGAAAGGTCGACTGAATAACGCTAATATGGAGGACTTAATATTGAGCTCTGCGATCGGAGACCAGTAGGATATTCCGAAAGATGTTAGCGTAGAGGTATACCCCACAACTGAAATTAAACCGATAATAAATCCATATATGCCCAAAATTGAAGATATCAACAACATGTAAATTCGAACAAGGGTAACGGTGCCTGTCAAGGATTGATTAACTAGCGTAAAGGAAGCAACGGCAGTAGCCGCCGTAATCATGAGCAGGGCAGCAGAGGCAAGTCCGGAACGGATGGCAGCATCCCCAATTATAAGACCACCAACTACCGTTACTGTTTGTCCCACTGGTTTCGGCAGACGTATGCCGGCTTCACGAAACAATTCGAATAATCCGAAAATCAAAAAGATTTCTATCGTCGTTGAATAGGGTATACCCGTACGTGCTACGGCAATAGTTGCAAGTAACGGAAAGGGTATTTGGTCGATATTATAGCAGGTCAATGAAATATAGAATCCAGGCAGAAACATAGCCATAACTAAACCGACAAGACGTAATGTGCGTTGAAATATCGTGTAATAGTAAGAGGCATGGACATCCTCCGGAGATTTTAATTGCTCGGTAAGATTGGATGGGCCGATGATTGCCATTGGAGATCCGTCCAAGAGGATAACAAATCTGCCCTTCAGCAGTGCCTCAGCTGCAAAGTCAGGTCTTCCAATCGTGTCCACTAATGGAAAGATGGAGTCGCTTGAATCACTTAAATATTCTTCTAACTGCGCACATCCTATAACGGAGTCCACATCTATTTGGGAAATCCGACGCTTCGCTTCTGTAACGAAATCTGGATTCATAATATCTTTGATATACAGAATGGCTAAACGTACATTTCCTCTCTTGCCAACAATGAAATGCTCATATTGAAGGGAAGTGGTTTTTAATCGTTTGCGAATGAGGGCAACATTGGTGATCACTTCCTCTGTAAAACCATCGCGCGGTCCGCGAATAGATATTTCACTGATGGATTCTTCCGGCTGGCGTTTGGGCGGATTGGAAATATCTGCTTCATAGACGTGAGTTTCATTCTCATGGAAAAATAAAACAATTACAATACCTGAAAATACACGCTGTTCAATTTGACTAAGCTCTACACTTCCGTCTAAAAGCTTCAGTTCATCGTTTCGAATCATTTCTGTCATTCGCGGGAGTACATTTTCATTCAACTGCTTACTATCCACCATGCCTTCGCAATAAACAACTTGAGTGCCGCTGCGCTTCTGAAATTTCACATCGTAGCAGGAAGAGAATAAAGCCCTGAAATCCGCTTCTTTTGCATTTTTGATGTTCATGACAACCCTCTTTTTCTTGTTGTAAGGTAAGCTATTACAGTCCAGCAGAGAATCGACAATGTGCTTAGTGGATAAAAGTAGTTTTTAGTTATTGCTAACAAATCGCTATCGTTGATTTGAAGCTCTACTCCGATAAATATGGCCGTCGTACATGTAACGATCGCTATTTTTTTATGCCGTTGCTTGGAAGTCAGCAAATCGCCTATTAAAAACAATGCCAAACTGATGAGAATAGCGGAACTACTAAGCCATTGATACATGGATAAAAAGTCAAGATGCTCCAGGAAACTGCTGATTCTAACTAATCGCCACTGCGTAAAGAGAGGGAACCGCTGTTTTGAAGCTTCATAAGTACCAAATATAGTCAATATACTCATAATTCCATTGATGAAAAAAAACGACACAACAGACAGGTGTGCTACAAAATACCTCCATTTGAAAGTGCATTCCGTATGAGGTGATAGTAATAATAACAGAAACAATTCCATGCTAGCCCTAAGGGTAGTTGCCGTGCCTTCTAAGATGGGTCGTACTCCTTCACTGAATAAGGGGAGCAAAAGGTCAAAATGTCTATATTTAAAAGTAAACACCGCCATAAATACAATCAGCAACAGAGTAGCCGGCATTAGAATAGAAAAGGAAATGGCGATCGGTTTGATTCCTTTAACGGCTAAGTAGGCACAAATAATCAATAAGGGCAATGCAATCGCCCAAATAGGCGTAAAGGGCAGGATCATGGATTTAACCCATGTGACGACATTTTTGTCAATGACAAAAATTTCACAAAACAAGAATAGGGCAATCCAACATCTCACTACCCAGGCGATCAAACTCCCCATTTTAAGTTCAAGTACATCGAGGAAGGATTGATTAGGTGCTTGATTGATTACTATTCGATAAATCCAAAAGGCATAAAAGAAATACGCTATGCTGCCGATAATGCTGCTGACAAACGCATCCCGTTTGGCTTGTTCAATTAGTATGACTACGCCTGACATTTGGCCCAAGGCCATAGTTCCGCTCATACATAGAATAATAGCATGTAAGGGATTGATTTTAGGATTGGAAAACGACGACATTGGGCTCACCTCCTGACCCTATATTTTCCTATAAGTTATTTTTCTATCCCAAAAATAGGTAATAGGTACAGGATAGAACGACACCGTTTCATAAATGAAGCGAGGCTGCCAGCATATGCCGGCAGCTTCGTCATTTTCCCTTATCTATTTTCGCGCAGTGTGCGGAACGTACCAGCTGAGGGGCCTTTTTGTTTGTATCGATACAAACAAGTTGTTTAAATAACCTACAGGTTATACAATAGAGAAAACTATGTATGCAAAGTCGAGGTCCCCCCTATGCAAATTGAGGTTTCATCCAAAAATATGCCCTTCCTGGAATGCTTCTCCTCGGAGACTCGCGTGAAGATGATTGAACTATTGGGCGAAGCACCGTTAAATATTAAACAGCTGTCCCAGCGACTAGAGATATCGTCGGCGATCGTGACGAAGCATATTCAGAAGTTGGAGCAAGCTGGCATCGTGCGTTCGGAGAGCGTGACCGGTGTGCGCGGCACGCAAAAGATCTGCTACCTGCAGCTTGAACAAGCCACGCTGCAGTTTAAGTCGAAGAAGCCCTACGAGCATCCAACTACGACGGTTGCGATTCCCATCGGCCAATATTCGGCTTTCGACGTGAACCCCACGTGTGGCCTGGCTTCCGCGACGCAGCTGATTGGCGTACTGGATGATTCGCGGTACTTTGCGGATCCGCAGCATGTACAAGCTGGCATTCTCTGGTTCGGCAGCGGGTATGTCGAGTACCGCATCCCTAATTTTTTTCATAGCAACCAGAAGCTCCGCACTTTGGAAATTTCTTTTGAAATTTGCTCAGAGGCTCCTGGCTTTAATGAGAACTGGCCTTCGGATATTTCCTTTTCCATCAACGACAAGCCTCTCGGGCAATGGACCTGCCCTGGCGATTTCGGCAAGCACAGAGGTGTACTGTCCCCCGATTGGTGGGGAAATGGCAACACCCAGCATGGTCTGCTGAAAATTATTACGGTGAATCCACAGGGCTCTTTTCTAGATGGCACGCAAATATCGACGACCACGATTCATGACCTGAACATCTTATTCTCGCAAGATATTCATTTCCGTATTGCATCCTTAGAAACGGCCGCGAATTGTGGCGGGGTTACGCTATTTGGTAAACAATTCGGCAACTATGCACAAGATATTATTGTGACGATGCAAGAGGATAAGTAATGATTGACGGTTGCAGCTGATGGGTTATTTTCGCACAAAAAAAGACCCTATTCCCACGCCATAAAGGGGCGGAAGAGGGTCTGCTCTGTGATCTGACAACGATTCTAAACATTGGCATATGAAAATTGTAAGCCATCCTGAACAGGAAGGTAATGGTGCTCCGTTTCCAGAATCGCATCCACGGTGCGAAGCACATCCGGCTGGCGATGACTCATCTGTGCATTTTTTTTCAGCTTGAGCAGAACGGATTGGTTGGCGATGACTTCAAGCAGTTGGCTTTTCATCTCGGCCTCGTTCTTCACCTCAACGGCTGCACCAATCCCAACCAGATAGGCAGCGTTCGCCTGCTCTTGTCCGGGAATCGGCTTGTACAGCATCATCGGCAGATCGAGCGCAAGCGCTTCGGACACGGTGAGTCCGCCTGGCTTCGTCACGATCAGATCGGACAGCGCCATCAGCTCATGAACATGATCGACGAATCCTGTCACCATCACATGATGGTGTGTATGCGAGCCGCCTAGCTCCTCTTCCAAATGCTGCTTCAGCTTCTCGTTGCGTCCGCACACGAAAACAAATTGCACTGGCACCGCCAGTTCATCCGATTGCAGCACCGATTTGAACGACTTCCCGATCAGGCCATGTCCTCCGCCCATCACAAGGACCGTTGGCATGTCGCGTTGCAAGCCGTATTTATCTCGCAGCTCGGCACGATTGTACGTTTGTGTGAAGGGCATGCGAATCGGTATCCCTGTGACGACGATACGCTGCTCGGGAATCGCATACTTCAGAAGCGCTTGCTTCACATGCTCCGCCCCCACCAGATACTTATCCGTCCCCGGATGAATCCAGTAGCTGTGATCGGTGTAATCGGTGATGACCGTCACGGTCGGCACGGTTGTAAAGCCGTTACATTTTAGATAAGACATAGCTGCAGCGGCTCCTGGGAACGTACATACAACTTCCGTGGGCGCTTCCTCTTCTAACAAATCCAGCATTCGGTCGGTGCTGAAAGACTTCATTCTTTTCAAAATATGGGATAACGCGGTATCATGTCTTGTTTTGTGATATAGAAAACCATACACCGAGGGCAAGCTTTTCACCCATTGCATATAGCAGTATTTGCCGAACCCATGCAGGTACGGGTGTGTCCACGCTAAATAGTCGACCACTTTTACTTCCATATCCGGTCTGTGCATGCAAACGGCCTCCAGAATCGCCTGCGCTGCTTTATTGTGCCCATCTCCAAGACTGCCCGTCAGTATCAAAAGCTTTCCTTTTCGTCTCATTGCTTTAGTCCCCTTTCGAGCTTATCCTGCCGCGCACTAGCAGCCATCGATCCTGTCAACCACGCTCTTCTACCTCTACTAACTACATAGACGACTCCCTCAGCCACTATCACTGCACCCACAATATCCATTAGTACATGTTGCTTAACGAACAGTGTCGAAACGATGATCAGAATTGCCATACTCGCCGAAATGATTCTGTAAGTCATCGCAATCCGTGTGGATCGGAGATAGGCCCTCAGCATTAGATAGGCCGTTAACACGTGTGTACTTGGAAAACAGTTAAAAGGTTGATCCGAGCTGTACACCCACCGCACCGTCTGCAGCAGCCAATCACTTCCAATAATGTCCGGCCGCGGCACTGTTGTCTGATATATAGCATAGACGCCGTAACACAAAAGCAAACCTATGATAAATTCCACGAGTGTTTGGAGATAATTCGCGCGATCTCGATACGCTATGTACAGGAATCCTACGGCTAGATAGCCATACCAGGCTAAATACGGGACCACGAAGCCTTTGATAAAAGGTATCTGTCGATCGAGATCCGTCATTAAACTGTACGCTGTTCCTGTATCTTGATTTAAATGTATATAAATGAGCCCTACTAATGGGATCAAAAGTAATCCGCTGCACGCCAGCAAATAGGACATCCAAGCTTTCATTGCTTTCGTTCTCATGCCAAATCCTCGCTCTCCTCTACGTTACCTCTATCATAAAGAAGTTAGGCCATTTATTGAACGAACCAAGGTACTGTCTTTCGTTAGCCAAAGGTCGTGAAAAAAACTAGACCAAAGGCGGAGTTGTCCACATCCTCAGGTGCATATAAGGTGCTGTTGGTGACTCAACCGGTATAGACGCTGAGCGGCTTTTGCGGTATCACTGTTACGGAAATATTACGACAATGTTACAACATAATACAGCATACCAAATTAGAGGAGGAAAAGCACCTCCTTGAGCATCTCGGAGGGTAGTATGACTTTATCGATTGGCTCAGCCAACCTGCGAGACCAGATTCGCGGCTTGTCCCAGAGGCATGTCTTTCTCCACCTGTGGATAAGATCATCTGTGGATATGTGCATAAGGCTGCTAAAATCTTATGCACAGTATGATTTGTGGACATGTTGATACTGTGGGTAAGTTTGGGGATAAGTGTGTTTTTGGGTGATTTCCGGGCCGAAAAGATGGGGTAAAAAGAGGGAGAGAGTGTAGTTGGCGAAGCTGTAAGGGATGGAGGGGGAGGAAGGTTGATGGAAACGAGGATGAGGTAGATAGGGGTAGATGGCTCCCCCCGGCAAATAACTGGATTTTCTCCAGCTAAATTCGCTCGATTTCAACGAAATGAAGTGATAGATGGAAAATATCCAGTTAAATCTGCCCGATTTCCGCCAAACGGGTTGATGGCTTCAAATTAACTGGAGGAAATACATCTAAGTCAAAATGTCGGCCAATATCCGCGAGAATAGATGGAGGAAATACATCTATTCTGTAGTCCAGTAGCTGCCAGCAGCCACGAGGATCCGCCTGAACCGTACATTCCGCAGCCGCGAACACAATTCATTTTAAAAACTGATCGGTCGATCCCGTCGCCACAAAATCACTAAGCTTTAGAAGCTTCTTCTTCCCAATGTTGCCAGTTATTGTGTGTGAAGTGGGCTTCTCAGCCTTTGGATCGTCTACGATTCTTTTGACATAATCACCTGTAAGCAGGTTATAGTCTTCTTCATCCCCATTATCTTGCGTTGTCGTACCTGTAAAATAGGATCCAACGGTGGCACCTATCAGGTACCAGTCATCATTTTGAAATCTGAATCGGTAATTTCCGTACCATCTCCAGTTACTTCCACCATAGAAATGAACCACAACGGAACCTCTATCGATTACAATACTATCCAGTGGATCACCCCAAATCCCGCCTTCGTCGGCTTTGAGAATCGCCTTATCTGCGATAATGGACAGCGTGTAGGTATGATCACTATTCCCAAAAGCAATCAAAAGTGCCCTATCAGGTGCTACACCTGTCTTGGTCTCCGTCTTTTCGATAACAACGGCGGCATCTTGGATACCATCTTTGTTCAAGTCACCTTCTACCTTCACAGGGCCGCTCTGCCGAACAAGTAGCTGCCACCCTTTAGGAATAAGAGATGTTAGATCCTTAACCTCGTTAATCGTAGGGGTTGCTTCATTCTTTTTCACGATATCGGGAGCTGTATTCTCCTTCTGCACGGCACTCGGTTCAACTGTTGTAGGCATTGTTGCTTGGCACGCGGTCAAAACTACCATGAAAGTTAACACCATGAAATAATATAAAAATTTCAAATGCACTTACTCCTTTCGACTATTCACGAAATGTACGAAATCCTATGACTAACCCTATAACAACTAATATGAGTCCTACTAAAGCTGTTCCAAACGGGTACGCCAACGGGAAAATAAGAGAGGGCCAGCCGAGCAGAATGTCACTCTGATATCCCACTGGAGAAGGTGCAGTTGTCGTCAAATTGATCATATTTACCCGTTGTGGGACCTCACCCAGCTCATCAAATGTGAAGCGATCTTCTTCAACCTGACCACCACTATCGACACTTAGTATGCGCCATGACAAGTTTTTATCAGGTGTAAACGCAGTTCCGGAGATTCGTTGAATAACAACGAACTTCTCGATCCCTTTCTCCTCGACTGTCAGAACCCCAAAGTATCCATGGTACCGATTATCATCCAAGAAATTCGGCCTTACCAGGACAGGACCCTCCACAGACCAATCCTTGTGGTTGATCGTCATTTTTAAATTCGCTTGTTCACGACTGGATTCATTAAATACGCCCGATTGGAATTGATCTGCAATTTCAATGGTCTGACCTGCCCACTTGTATACTCTAGCGTAGGTAAGTCGCGTCACATCCTCTTGTTGATTCATACTCACGTACTCTGCCATCGTATGAATAGCTTTATTTTCGTTGCCATCAGATATATAATTCTCAACTGAAATACGATCTACTGGAATGGGCGCGCCCCTCCCGAGAATCTCCACTTTACCTAATTTCATGAAATTCACATAGATATGATCAAATGTAAAGTCACGGTTAACATGGCTTCCGACAACCATCTCTTGCCCCATTAGATATAAGGGGGTTGCCGAGAGTAACAAGAGAATTGCACCTATAAATAACGGGATTAATTTGATTAGTTTCATGGGTTCGCCTCCATGCTTCAAGAAAATCTATTCATTACCCCTTTCCCACTATGTTACTCCTATTTTAGAAACTTTTTACCGATACATTACGTCTAATGTTTGAAATATTTACCACAAATGGTGATGGGAAGTGGTTGAGAATGAAGTGGCGTGTAAGCCTGATGGTAACCCTGTTAGCTGCAATCCTAGTTGGTCTTCTGGTCAAACCGGCTGAAACCTCAGCTGATTTCATGGCTCAGGGGCCTTATTCCCCTGATGGTTTACGTATTCCTGAATCTATAGAGCTGTTGTCAGATACAGCTTACTACCCTGCGTCAGATACACCTATCGATCAACCCGAGGGATGGTTTTCCCCACAAAACGTCAAGGTCATTGAGACGTATGGTGCTTGGTCCATCGGCGCAGCTACTTGGAAAATCGAGACGATGTTCGGCCCACGGTGGATTCATCCCAACCCATGGGAGATTGATATCGCGCCACCTGAGCGCATTATGTTAACCTCAGATACGCCTCTCTACAGCAAAGCAAGTGAACGCGGCGGTTCAGTAGCGGCACTCGCCCCGCAAGAAGTAGAGGTGGTCTACGCGGAGAAGCAATGGTTCTATACGAACGATCCGGTCAGTAAGATATGGATTCAGATTCATACTACTTGGCTGGGAGACTTGTGGGCGCATATCCCAGTGAAACAGATTGGTATCATTCAGGACGTTAACAAGCTAGTTTACCATCAAAATGTAAGCGGAAACTCGGATCTTCTGGCCGTTCTTCATCCGGATCCGGGTCAGGCAAAAACAGTCTATGTGTCAGCAGGCGAAACTCGTATCATTAAGGAGTATACAACCATCTATGATCGGTATTTCTTAGTGGAAACGGATGAGGGTCCCCTATGGACATGGCAAAATGGTGTTCCCATCGTCTCGACCGATGAGACGCTTAACTTAACCACCGAGAGGCCCTTATTTCATGGACCATCGAACAAAGAAATGACTGTCCTCTCCGGTGAGAAAGTCACCGCCTTCGAAAAAATCACCCAACCGCTATGGTACGGTAGAGGTCCATATGATATTTGGTACGCCACTACCTGGTACCACGTAAAAACTTCGAAAGGAACAGGCTGGATTAATCTCTTCTATGGAGAGCCCGCAGATGCGGTCAACGTCCATTGGAAGATATCCATTCGAGGCGACCGTGAGCTCCTGCGCTATCCCGATGTGTACTATATGTCTTCCGTCCTTTTGCTGCGGAATCAGGACGTGGACGTAACCGCGGTTTGGAGCCTACCGAATGGGGTCACATGGCTCAAAGTGAGCGCAGAAGGACATACGGGATGGATCCCTTATCAACCATGGAGTCAGGATCGATTCTGGGATCTGGATACAGGCACAGCGTTGCAAATTGGAACCCTATATCCACAACAGCTTATCTACAGGCCTGACAGCCAAGGCAATCTGAAGTTGAATGATGATGTAGACGCAGGCTTTGTGAAACTAGGCGTTGATGTACTTAAGCTTAAGATCTTAGCTGAGCAGCTGGGGTACGAGCAAGCGGATGTGGAAGGAGCGAGCGGCGCCGTTCGGTTTACGAAAGGCGACTATGGCTTTATTTTGCATAAGGGGGGCCAGAATGCTGAGATCTATTGGAAGGGTATTTTAACAAATACTATTGTCCTTAACAGCGTACCTACTCGATCAGATGGTAATGGCGAATTATACTTGGAACAGCCCGTGGTCAAACAATTATTCGGCCTTTCTCCCATTCCTTGGTATGAGGGGCATGCCCTCTATGAAGGAGCCTATAAAGTCGAACTCGGTGTGCTACCTGGCAAATTAACGGGGACAACGGCTAAATTAGAGGCATTTCTTTACGATACAAATAACGCATGGACACAGAAAAACCTCAAAGATTCCTTACAACCACAACTATCTATCGAAGAAAATAACGCACAAGGCAATAAGGATTCCATTTCAGCGATCTCGGTGGCCCCTGCCGCTAAGCAGGTTACCGATGAAACAGTCGTCCCCTTGTATCGATTGAGCGCCTCAGTCTCCCTCACTGCTGGCCCCCACGACTTGAACATCGTCCTTCGCGTAGGCGAACGAATTGTGTGGATGCAGCCGTGGCATGTGGTGATGGAGTGATTGGTTGACGGAATAACGAAAGAAGAAGCCAAAAGAGGCTTCTTCTTTTTTGAAATAATTGTTAGCGGAACCATTGGGGAAATTCTTTCTTCGTAATTACGCCATCTAGCGGAAAAATCATCTGGATAAAGTCCCCCGAATCTGCATCGATCTTAATGCCTATGCCATCAATAAACCCATCCCATTCCCTTTTGCCGAATACCGTGTTCCAAAAGCCATCCTTGGTGATGTGCCAGGTGCTTTCTTCTACATTTTTGATTTTATAGTCCCTATTTTCTTTTACAATTTTCGTATTTACCGTGTTTAGATATTCTTCGGCTTTAGCCATGGCTTCATTTTTCGAGAGGAGTGACTTATTGAATTGATAAACGACAAAACCGATGATGAACATACATACTACCGATATTAGAATAATTATTTTAGTACGCCAGAATACTCCATTTACCTTCCTATGTTTCGTTTTGTTCACCTCTCGACATTCTTGGATTTTCAAATTAAACATCGGATCTAGCTCCCTGTAACTTCATCCAATCTACTCTCGAATGATTCCACGGATCTATCTTCCCCGTATAACTCATTCAAATGATTGACATGAGCCATTCCCCAATCATTCATTGCCTGTAATACAGTAGCCATTCCTTTGCCGTATTCTGTGATGGAATATTCGACTTTAGGAGGGATTTGGCGATAGATTTCACGATGAACAATATCATGATACTCTAACTCCCTTAATTGTTGGGTAAGCATTTTCTTAGTTATACCTGGAATAGCTTTTTGAAGTTCGCTGAATCTCATCGTGCCATTTGAAAAAAGTTGAAACAAAACGACAGGCTTCCATTTGCCGACAAGGATTTCTAACACAGTTTCAAATTTACAATCCGTTGACATTTTGATCGCCTCCCCCGTAAGGTATCTTTTTGTATACTAGATATATTTTAAGTAACTACTTCTCAGTATCGCTCCAAGGGATTAGTATACGTCTATACACTTACTTAATTCAAGGAGGTAATTTTTTATGAATATTGCATTATGGATCGCGCAAGGTGTTTTAGCACTAGCTTTTATTATGGCTGGTTCCATGAAAGCTTTTCAGTATGAGAAAGCGAAGGCTGGGATGCCTTGGGTGAAAGATTCTTCGAAAGGCCTGGTAACTTTCATCGGTGTATCAGAGCTGCTTGGTGGACTAGGATTAATTTTACCTCATGCGACAGGAATTGCACCTTCCTTGACACCAATTGCCGCGTTTGCGCTTGGTCTAATCATGGTACTTGCTGTAATACTTCACGCGAAGAGAAATGAAAATCAAGCTATCGGGATGAACATCCTTTTCTTGGCGATATTACTATTTGTAGCTTTTGGACGTTTGTAATTTTCGAGCGTTATACAAACAATACAAATAAGGATAGGAGGTCATGTTATGCTATCACCCGTCTTTTTGCCCCACGGCTCACCCTATACCATTTTCGAAAAATCCGAATTCACTGCGTTCCTGAACCGCTTCGGCAAGGAAAACCGACCAAAAGCCATTGTCATTTTCTCAGCGCACTTTGAAAGCGAAGTGACAACAATAGCCGCGACGGATGATGTTCATGAAATGGTTTATGACTATTACGGGTTTCCTCCGGCCTTTTATCAGGTTCAGTATCCTGCGAGAGGCTCAACCATCGTTGCATCCATGGTAGAAGAACGCCTGCGCCGAAATAACATTCCGGTTAGGCTGGCGTATCGCGGCTTAGATCACGGCGTATTCCCTCTCCTGATGCATGCATATCCGGAAGCCGACATTCCCATCGTCCCCGTTTCGGTCAATCCTTTCCTGCCAGCTAGGCAGCAGATTGCCATTGGTGAAGCATTACAAGGACTTGAGCAAGACGGTATTCTCGTCATCGGAAGCGGCTTCCTGACTCACAACTTTAATGAAATTGACCGTGAGAAGGATGCTCCGCCTCGCGAATGGACGGTACAATTCAGAGATTGGATTCGTGACAAAGTGCTCTCTAGAGATATCGAATCCTTAAGCAACTACGAAACGCTAGCCCCGCATGCAGCGGTGGGGGTTCCACGTGCAGAGCACTTTGTGCCTTTGCTCATTGCTCTCGGAAGCGGAAGCCCTGGTCGGGATATCCGTGTATTGCACGACACCATCGAACATGGTTCATTGAGCACACTGTGCTTTCAGTTTTAATTGTATTGAGGTGAAGAAAACCCTGATCGGCAATTGCTGATCAGGGTTTTTAGGTAGTTGGTCTATCTTTTTTAGGATTAAATCTTGCTCACTATTAACTTCAATTTTATGGTAAATTTAGGATGTAATCAATCTAAGGAGGGATACAAATGGCTGGATGGACAACAGAAACACTAAACTTGCAGAAAACAGATATCTCTGGTTCCAAATTTCAAGAGGTTAGAGCAGAAAAGCTAGATTTTGATAACGTGAGTCTCGCTGGAACGAAATTTAACAATGCTAACTTGAGCGGGCTGTTGTTCAACGATGTGAATTTATCTGGCTCACAAATCAACGATGCCAACTTAAGTCATGTTAAAATAACTAATGCCAATTTTAGCAATGCTGTCATTGAGCATGTCCATTTATATGGTACTCAATTTCGTAATGTCATTCTTCCCGTTGAAGGCGATGCAAAATATAAAGCCAATCATGACTATGAACCCATTCAGTTCGATCATTGCGTATTAAGTAACAGCGTGCTTACGAATTGTGATTTATCTCATGTCGACATCTCGAACTGCGATATCACTGGCCTGAAAATTAACGGTATCTTGATCGAGGATTTGTTGAAGAGATATGCTAACAACGATTAAATAGAGATTATAAAAAATGACACTCCATAAGGAGTGTCATTTTCATTGCAAGATTCATATGATTATTGAGCTTGTACGATCTCTCTACCCTTATATGAACCGCAGTTTTTGCAAACATGATGCGCTTTTTTAAGTTCAGCACATTGTTCACACTTCACCATTCCTGGCACAGCCAGTTTAAAGTGAGTACGGCGCTTATCGCGACGTGTTTTGGACGTTCTCCGTTGAGGAACTGCCATTGTCAAAACACCTCCAGTTACATTCTAAATACAACAAGAGATATCATAGCGTTCTCGAGGGACTTTGTCAATGCCGCAACCCAATGTTGACTTCACTAATGCATCCAATCCATGACTCCTAATTTGAATTTATGTTATGATTTGCTAAAATGGACAAACGAGAGGGGATTACCTGATGAAACTCCGCTTTCCTATCTATTTCACAATAAGCGCCTTACTAAGTTATCTATCTGATGCCTATATTATCAAGTGGGTACCAGATCTAACATTGAAATCCACTATCTATGGCTTACTAATTGGACTATCTTTCCTCCTTCTCGAAAAAAGCAAAATAACTGTTAAACAAATCCCTGTTCCCGTCGGCATTGGTATCATCGGTTTGGGGCTTGCCATTATTATATTTCAGAATCATTTTAGCTCTGTTAACCCGTTTACATAAGTTTGAGACTCAAAGAATGACCAGAAGCAGGTGACTTCCCTTGTTTAAGATCTTACTTATCGAAGATGATGCAACGCTGTTCGCAGAGATGAAAGAACGGTTGGCCCATTGGTCCTATGAGGTCCATGGCATCGCCGATTTTAATAAAGTGGTTGAGGCATTTATTGACCTGAAGCCCGACCTCGTCATTATTGATATTCAGTTACCCAAATTCGATGGTTTTCATTGGTGTCGCATGATTCGGACGCATTCCAATGTGCCGATTGTTTTCCTCTCTTCGCGTGACCATCCGACAGATATGGTGATGTCCATGCAGCTTGGAGCGGATGACTTCATCCAAAAGCCTTTTCATTTTGACGTGCTGATCGCGAAAATCCATGCCATTCTCCGCCGTGTGTATAACTACAATACGGAGCAAATCAAGCTCAAAACCTGGTGCGGTGCGACGATTGATTTTGAAAAGAATATGGTTAGCCATCCCTCAGGATCTATTGAGTTGACCAAAAATGAAATCTATATTTTGAAGCTGCTCATTGAGCATAAAAACACGATTGTCAGTCGAGAAGACATGATCAACAGCTTATGGAATGACCAGCGTTTTGTCAGCGATAATACCTTGACTGTGAACGTGAATAGACTTAGAAAGAAGCTGGACGAGCTTGATTTGGGCCGTTTTATCGAAACAAAGGTCGGGCAAGGTTATATCGCCACGGAAGAGACCTCTCGTCATGATTAAAGCGTATCTCTTAGAGCGAAAAAGCTGGATCCTCATGTTCCTCTGCAGTCAAGGCCTCCTGCTTTTAATTGCCTATCTCGACCATTCGATTCCTTTCCGATCCGTTCTGTATATTGTTTTCTTATCCACGATGCTGTTCGTTATCTTCTTGATCATTCGTTATACCAAAGAAACGGCTTTTATCAAGCGGTTAACTGACTGGGAAACAAGTCTCGATGTCTCCCCAGTCGTAGATGCGGCAAGTCCTTTTGAGAAAATCATGGCATCCGCCTTGGTCAATCAAACCGAACGGCTCCATCAGACGGCCTCGCGGCAGCAAATCGCCCTGGAGCAGGAGAAGGACGAGCTATTAGCTTGGATTCATGAAGTGAAGACGCCTCTCACCGCTATGCATTTGATGATTGGCCGTTTGGAGAACGATCCAATGAAAGCCTCTTTAACCTTCGAATGGCTTCGCATTCATCATCTTCTGGATCAACAGCTCCACCAACAGCGGTTACCTTCGATTGAAAATGATCTCTACATTGAAAAGGTTGACGTAGAAGACCTCCTCTACATGGAGCTCAAATCGCTGCAATCTTGGTGCATCCAAAAAGGGATCGGGTTTGACGTCCAGTTAGACGCCGCCGAGACGGTCCTCAGCGATGCCAAATGGCTCGCTTTTATCCTTCGGCAGATCTTGACGAACGCCGTGAAATATAGCCCTAGCTCCGCGTCCGATATCATCGTGAAGAGCTTCTTCACACAGGAGCGTACCGTCCTAGAAGTAACGGACTTTGGACGCGGTATTGACGCCAAGGATCTTCCCCGTATCTTCGATAAGGGCTTCACCTCCACGACCTGGCATCAGGACAGCGCCGCGACGGGCATGGGCTTATATTTGGCCCGTAAGGCAGCTGATACGCTGCATATCCAGCTCACTGTGCATTCCGAGGTTGGCGTAGGCAGCACGTTCATCCTTTCTTTCCCGCAGCCCAATGAACTCGTGCGGATTACAGGCATGTGACAATAATGTCACATGCCTTTCTACTTTGTTCGTCCGATCGAAGGATAAATGCGGCCCAGCTTTTTATAATATAGCTATCGTGTAAAGGAGTGTGTGGTTCATGTCTATCTTACAAGCCGTCAAAATTCATAAAAGCTTCGGCAATAAACATAACAAACAAGAGGTACTTCGAGGCCTCGACATCTCGATCGAAAAAGGGGAGTTCGTCAGCATCATGGGCCCCTCCGGCTCTGGGAAAACGACGCTGCTCAACGTGCTTTCCTCCATCGACAAGGTAAGTCATGGTTCCATTCAGATTAACAAGGCAGAAACGACGAGCATGAAGGAAAAGCAATTGGCTGAGTTCCGGAAGCATCATCTTGGCTTTATTTTTCAGGATTATAATTTGCTGGATACGCTGACTGTGAAAGAAAATATCCTGCTTCCGCTATCGATTACGAAGGTGTCCAAGCAAGAAGCGGAGCAAAAATTCCATACCGTAGCCACCGAACTGGGTATCTATGAGCTCAAGGACAAATATCCGAACGAGATATCCGGTGGGCAAAAACAAAGGACGTCCGCTGCTAGAGCGTTTATTCATGATCCTGATATTATTTTCGCTGATGAACCAACAGGTGCACTAGATTCCAAATCGGCTTCCGATATGTTGAACAAGCTGAGCGCAATGAATCAAAGCAGGCAAGCCAGCATTGTGATGGTCACTCATGATTCGGTCGCCGCCAGCTACAGCAGCAGAGTGATCTTCATTAAGGATGGTCAGATTTATTCCCAAATCTATAAAGGGCAAGAAACGAGACAAGCCTTCTTCCAAGACATTATGAAGACCCAAGGCGTACTTGGCGGTGTGCACTATGAGTATTAATCAGCTCATCCTTCAAAATCTGAAGTCCAATATCAAGCACTACTACTTGTATGTGTTCGCCTTAATGTTTAGCGTTGCTCTGTATTTCGCTTTTGTCACTTTGCAGTATGACCCCGCTTTAGACGCGGCGAAAGGGACGATTAAAGGTGCCGCATCGATGCGTTCTGCATCGATCTTACTGATTGCTATTATCGCCATCTTCAATTTGTATGCGAATAACATTTTCGTGAAAAGACGCAGTAAAGAAATCGGCTTATTGCAATTAATCGGCATGACGAAGGGACGAATCTTTCGCATACTTAGCACCGAAAATTGTATCCTTTACTTCGGTTCGTTAGTCATTGGGACGTTTATTGGATTCTCCGTGTCCAAGCTGATCCTGATGGTCCTCTTTCAAATTACAGGGGTCAAGGCTGCTGCCACACTACACTTTTCGCCACAGGCACTCATCCAAACGCTTGTTGTCTTTGGCGTGATTTATGTGTTTATTATGCTGGTCAATTCAATGTTTATAAAAAGGCAGACCATCCTTTCGCTATTTCGAGCCTCAACCTCCACGGAAGCTAAAGTGAAGAAGATGTCCACCTTGGAAATCGTCATGGGGCTCGTTGGTCTTTCCTTAATACTAATCGGCTACTACGTATCCTCATGGCTGTTTGCTGGTGAGATTACGACTGCTGTTGCGTTATTCGGCAGTATGATCTTTATTCTCGGAGCTGTCATTCTGGGAACTTATCTTTTCTATAAAGGATCCGTTCGCTTGATTCTTAACATTGTTAGAACGAAGAAAAACGGCTTCCTGAATGTTCACGAAGTCCTGTCCCTAGCCTCCATTATGTATCGGATGAAATCCAATGCTTTGCTTTTGACCGTGATTACAACCGTATCCGCACTTGCGATTGGCTTGCTGTCGTTAAGCTATATCGCCTATTACTCTGCGGAGAAAACAGCCAAAATGAACGTGCCTGCTCACTTTGCGATGACGAATAGACAAGATGCAGACCAGTTCAAGGCAGCTTTAGATGCAAGCGGTATCGGACATCGTGAAACAACGATTGACGTTATTCAAACCAATGTCGACCATAGTCAAGCTATGAACTCGAACAGCGAGCTTTTTATGGTTAGGGATTCGAGCGTTACACCCATGGCTGTCATTAGCGACAAAGCTGCGCAATCGATTGATTTGAAGGCAGATCAAACACTTCTTACTGGAGTGAATGACGCGATGACCCAATTTTTCTATTTCAAAAATAACGGCCAAATCCAGCTGCATGCGCAGCACTCTGTCATTCCGCAAACGAATATTGGCGTCGAGAAACGCTCCTATATTTCATGGTATTTTACAAGAAGCAATCAGCCCGTAGTTGTCGTAGACGACTCTATTTTCCAGCAATTAAAGCAAGATATGGATCCTACGATTCAGAAAAAGTCATCCCTCTATATTGGCGTTGATATCCTAGATGAGAAGCAATTGGAGGCAGCTAATCAGATTTTTCATTCGTTAGTTTTTGATGAAAGTCATACCAATGAGTCGTATCTCACTATGGCCAATGAACAAAAAAATAGAATCGGATTATTGATGTTCATCGTTGGCTTTTTAGGCTTAACCTTCCTCATCACTTCTGGCTGCATTCTTTACTTCAAGCAAATGGATGAGAGCGAAGATGAGAGGTCATCGTATACCATTCTCCGAAAGCTTGGTTTCACCCAGGGCGATCTGTTAAAAGGAATTAAGATTAAACAGCTATTTAATTTCGGTATTCCCTTAGTTGTCGGGCTGGTTCACAGTTACTTCGCCATCCGATCAGGGTGGTTCTTCTTCGGAACGTCGCTGTGGACGCCGATGATGATCGTTATGGTGATGTATACGGTACTCTATTCGGTGTTCGGCGTGCTGTCTGTGCGGCATTATAGGAAGGTGATTGAGCGGGCGTTGTGAGTTGGTTTTTATTATTACTGAGTGAAAGAAAAATGGGCACCCGTGGGGTGCCCTTTTAGAATTCTTCCTGCTCATCACCTAGAAGTCTAGCATTTAGTTTCGAGGCAATGGATTTAATCTTGGGTAGATAGGGAGAGTCCTCCTCATCCCCGTATGGCTATTCGGATATTCAATTACCCCAACACGCTTAAGATTACACGCAAAAACGAAAAAAGAAGCCTGCACAACCGCTGCAGGCTTCTTCCCTATGTAAACCTCACACTTACGTCACTTTACTCACAATTTTCAAAACTGCATCCCGCGTCAATTTGTTGCCGCCAGCAGCAAGCAGATTTACCGTAGCATGCGCTAGAGCTAATGGGACCTTGCAAAATTTCAACGCTGGACCCTGTTTCAGGTCTGCGATATAGCTATCTGCCAGTTGCAAATTGCGACGAGTGTATTGCTGCATTTCCTTGAATCCCCAACCATCCGGGAAAAAGTTCACGCCGCGCTTCGCATCCTCCAATTTATTACGGAGAATATTAACCGCCTGCAGTCCTCTTCCAAAGGCAATAGCCTTATCGCGATCGGATTGCGTGCCATCATGCCACAGCCAAAGCTCGGACAGCATCTCGCCAACCATACCAGCTACGCTATACGTATAGCGGTCCAAATCCTCTTCCGTATGGATATTCCAACCGTTTTGGACCCATTCGGACATTTCCAATGACATTTTAGCAATATACTGCTCAATGATTGGAGTTGCTGTAGGCGGACAGAGAATCAGCCATTCATCCAGTCTCATCGAAACTTCCGGCAAAACCTCCTTATGAGGCGCTAGCAAGTTACGGATGGATTCGATAATATCTGAGGATTGGAAAGCTTCATACACACCAGATAAAAGCTCTATTTTCAATGGGTCCGCTAGTTCCTCATGATCCTCGATTTCATCGATGGCCCGCATACATAAATAGGCAGATGTTACAGCCTCTTTTAATCCGAAGTCCAAGTTGCTAATCGGTATATAAAAGGTTCGGCTCGTTTCTTTCAACATCGTCATTGCATCATTCAGGGTATCGGTATTAATGGTAATTACCTCCAAGTATATACTTACCTTTTCGCTTATTAAAATAATGTAATCTCATGATAACATACTTTGTCAAAGTTAATCCAAATCAAACAACCAATAGTTGTCCATACTGCGCTTCATTACACAAAAGTGTCAAACTTTCAGATAACAATTTGCCATTTGGGTCTCACTTCCTATGAAGTAAATAAACGCACCTTTTTCTGGATATTATGCCCACCTAAAAAATGAAATAGACCCCAAAAAGGGGTCTACCTATCAATTATTCATTCAAATAAGTCGTCACACGATTCTGAATCAGCTTTGCAACAGCTTCAGCTGTCTTTTGCCCAGTGAAATAAGCTTTGGACTCCTCAGCGATAATCGATCTAACCTTGTCACTTTTGGATATTGAAAGACTCGCTTCCGAGACCATCATCTTTAGAACTTGAATATCTTTCTCAGAAACTTTGACGTTCCCGCCTTTAATTGTGCTAACTGTACCTTTTTTCGCGTCATTTGCGATTTCCTCAATTAACTTCTCAGTGACTGATTTCTTCACAGGGAAACCTGTTTGTTGTGGGATACTTTGCATCTCTTCGGATAATAGGAATTTCATGAAATCCCAAGCGGTTGCTTTAATCGTTGAATTTGCGTTCATCGCAATGGTTTGCATGCCACCAAAGGCGACACCTGATTGCTGCTCAGCTGTATGAGGCTTGTGATAAACAGTTCCATTTGTAAAATAGAGCGAATTGCGAGTGATGAAATCGTTTGGAGAATAGAATTCCGACAGTAAGAAGTTAGTTTCCTTCGGGCCCAACGGTTTGGCTGAAATGATTTTGTCGTCGTATAAACGCTTTACTTGTTTAAGCAGATCAGTGAAATCGGACGAATCTAAGTTCGCTTTGCCCTTAGCACCATCAACCAATCGGGCATAATTGTCGGATACAAGTAAGTTCAACATATTCTCTGGTTCCAACCCGCTTAATGAATAGGTGTGAACCCCTTTGGAAGCTAATGATTTGCTTACTTCTACAAACTGACTCCAAGTCCACTTTTTATCATCGATCGCTACGCCTGCTTTCTCAATGGCAACCTGATCTCCGAACAATGCTTGCAAATGAAACTTGGTTGGAAGGACATAGAGTCCGCCGTTCATTTTGGAATTGTCGAGGATGTTCATATAATACTGACTTTGGTCAAACGATTTATCTTGTTTAATGAATTCTCCAACGTTCACGAACACATTTTTACTCACATACTTATCAATCGGTAAATCGACCGTAGTGAGTGCGAATAAATCGGCCCCTTTTCCAGATAAAATCTCGGTTGTAGATTGTTTAATATACTTTTCTACTTCGGATGCGCTCATAATGCCACTTCCGCCAGTTGCTGTAATAAATTCCTTAAATTCAATTTTCGTGTTTGGATGTGCTGCCTCATATCGCTGCTTCGCTTGTTTGTAAAAATCAGTCGCAGCTAATATCGAGATGACAATCGTCTTTTTACTATCTTTATTTTCATCCTCGATTGTCATTTCTTTTACGGCTGGGCTGTTAGTAGGATTACTAATGCTGGCAGAGCTCGCGATATTGCTGCTGCTCGTCGGTTCGCTTTGGTTGACCGAGGTAATTTCATTGCACGCTGTCAAACTGAACATAACGACTAAACTCATGAGCATAAGAAACCATTTCTTCATCTTTACTTCACTCCTTATAATTAGTAAAACATATTAATTCTCTCTTACTCGATCACCATCTGTGAGGGCTTCGCTGCTATCTGTGATGATCTTCAGTCCAGGGTAAGCCCCCTTTCGAACAATCACGGCATCTTCCGTGGCTTCTCCGACCTCTATGAACACTTTGCGGACATGATAGGTGTTGCCAAGTGGGCTCTTCGTCTCTTCAAGAACAAACATATATTTGTTCGTATCCGCACCATATACAGCTTTTTTAGGTAAAAGCAGGCCTTCGCCGGCATCAGAACTTATACTAAAGTCTACATTAGCTTTCTCGCCGCCTTGTAATTCGGCATTTTGCACAGTTAAACTCACTTTTTTCGTCTGCTCATCAGTAGCTACAATGCCAGAAATGACACTTTCATAGCTTTTGGTTTCTCCATTGATTTTGACCGTTATATCCTGTTTGCTTCCAAGCTCCAAGTGGTTAGCTATCGCTGAAGGTATTTGTAAAACTAACTGATACCCTAAGCTCGAATTCGATATCGTTACATCACCACCGGCGCTACCAGAAACAAGTCCTTTCACAGCAGATAGGTGTGAGATGACACCTTCGAATGGTGCTGCGATTTGACTTAAGCTCGCGAAGTCATCCTTCAACTCTTTGATTTTTCGTTCCTGCACGCTTCGATCTAGTTGAGCGACCTCTAGGTCTCGTTTGGCACTGCGAATTTTGAGGTCATCCCCGCTTTGCACGGCTTCGATGTATCGATCTTGCAAGCCTTCCATCAATAATTTCTGTCGGGATAACGATGCCTCCTCATCTAGAATGCGACGCGATGCCTCTTTGCTCTCGTAAGTCACGAGGACCTGTCCCTTCTCCACATGGTCCCCCACTTTCACCATGACATCTTTAATCGTCCATCCGGACTTATTGGAAAGTTCCACTTGGCTAATCGGCTGCAAATCACCACTGCCGTTGTACTGTTGAACGAGTGGTTCCGATTTCCCCTCTTCTACCATGACCTTAGGTAAATTCATGGTAAGAATCGTGTTGCTATATAGTGTAAGAATAAGTAATACAGCGATAAAAAGGATCGATGCCCATTTCATTTTTGGATTTAAGCCAGTTCCCGTCTGATCAGAGACTTGGGTTTTCAAGGTAATCCCTCCTTTCCTAGATGTTATCGTCGCACTAGCCTTTGATCCCTGACAACTGAACACCCTCAATAAAGTAACGCTCTGCATATAAAAATAGAAGTAACATCGGAGACATATACAGCACGGATGCTGCGAAGCCAATACCTCGCGCTTCTCCTTGGATACGTGATAAGTAAAGGGATAATGGCTGTTTGAAAGCATCTTCCAAGAAGATCAGCGGTTGCTCGACCATATTCCAGTAATCCACAAAGAGCAGTACCACTAGTGCGGCCAGACCAGGTTTAATTAATGGCACGATAATACGCCCGAAAATCATAAGATGACCAGCGCCATCCATAATGGCGGCTTCAACATAGGAGTAAGGGATCGACAGCATAAACTGTCTTAGCATGAAAACGCCGAAAGCAGCAAAAATACCAGGTAATATGATGGCACTAGCACTATTTAATAGGCCCAGCTTATCGGCAATAATGTAGTTCGGCACCAAGGTAACTTGAAATGGCATTAGCATAACCATCACATAGGCAAGGAATAACGTATCTCGACCCCGAAACCGCAGTTTAGCTAAGGCATACGCAGCTAGCGAGCCCACAAGTACTTGTCCGATAATCATCGGCACAACCAGGAACACCGAATTCCAGAACATATTCAGATACGTTGGCGTTTCGAACAGAATCTGCCCGTACTGCGCAAAGGACACCCAATCTGGAATGACTTTTAATGTTATAAATAGCTCTTTACTGCCTGCGGTTTTCTCCACCATCTGGCCTATTAAATCATAGTTGGTACCGATTTCATTCTCCGTCATCAACGAGTTCGTAAATGTGAACACGACGGGGAAAATCATAGAGACTGCAATGACCAATAACATAGCGGATACGATGCATTTTTGAATAAAAGCTGATTTAGTCATAATCACTCCATGAATTGTCTGAATTTGCGCTCCATTGTCATCATCCCAAGGACAAGAAAAAATATCACAACGACCATTAAGGTTGCTGCCGCTGTTAGCTTCTGAACATCAAGAGAGTAAAACATATTGTTCATATAGTGCTGAAGCATATAAATACTGTCATGCGGATAATCTCCTGCGATTAAATACGTTTCACGGAAAATCTTAAAAGAGTTGATGATTGACATGAGCACAACAAAAAATAAGGTTGGAATTAAATAAATCAATGTTATCGAAGTTAGTTTACGGAAGGGTCCAGCCCCTTCCAAATCAGCTGTTTCGTAATAATCGTTCGGAATACTTTGCAGGCCAGCCAGAAATAAAATGATGTTATAGCCAACATTTTTCCAAAGGTAAGCAGCCGAAATGACCCCTCTCGCCCACTCTGAATTCATCCAGTCAACACGGTCTTGACCAAAATGATGCAGCCAGCCGTTTAGTGCACCATTCCAATCGAACAGAATCTGCCAAACCATAACAATCGAAGCCACAGGTACAACAAGCGGTAGCACATAAGCGGTTCTTATCCATTTGCGGATAAACACATTCTGATTCAACAGCAAAGCAAGAAGTAGAGAAACAACGATCAGCAACGGTACACTGATACCTGTAAACAACAAGGTGTTCGCTGATGCTTTGCGGAAGGAATCGCTTGCTAACAGTTCTTGATAATTGGCTAAGCCTACGAACGAGCCATCAATCGTACGATCCATAAAGGAGTAGACAACACCTAAAGCAAATGGAATTAAATAAAAAATTGCGAACCCAATTAGGCTTGGCGCGAGAAAACCAATAGCAACGATATGTTGTTTTCGTAATAACTGTTGCATCTTCATTCTTGTGAGCACCTACTTACAACTTATTTCTCTCTTGATGAACTCTACTAAGAGCATACCCTTGTGAAATCAAGAAAAAGACAAGTCGAAATAAAGATGAAATGAAGTTTTAGGGCATTTTTGATGATGAAAGGATTTGGAGTTCTTGCATGTAGGTCCGCATATGTTTTTTTATCTTTTCATGTTGCGCGGCAGCATTAGGCAGCTCATTGTTCGTTAAGCTATCTATTGCAATGATTCTGAATTGATGTCCCTTGTGGCTGTAAGTAAACGCAGGTAAAAAGCTGGGGCTTTGTAAGGCAATTGTGGATTGGTTATTGCTTTTCGTTTTGGTAACCTCAATCGTGGCCATTCCGCCAATTTGTTTATATAGGTCTATTTGAGCGGAAATGAAATTCCCAAGCGAGTATAGAACGAAGGTTCGATGTCCATTTTTACCGGTTACCCAGGCTGGCGGCTGTAGGACATGCGGGTGGTTCCCTATGACAATATGAACGCCCATATCCGCGAGCTTTTGCGCAAGAACAGTTTGATCTTGGTCCGGGAATCGTTGATATTCCTTCCCCCAATGAACAGCAACCACAACAACATCAGACATGTGTTTAGCTTGTTCCACATCCTGACGGATTTGATTTTCATCGATTCTGTTGATGAGAAAGTCTTTTCCTTTTGGCGTAGAGATGCCATTGGTACCATAGGTATAGCTCAAAAAAGAAAACGTAATCTCGTTCTTCGTCATCGTTCTTATAAGGTCTCTGTCATTTTGAGTTCTGAAGGTGCCTGTATAAGGAATACCAAGGATATCCCAATAGTTGAGAGCGCTTTGAATAACCTTCTCTCCTCTGTCCAGTGCATGGTTATTAGCAATCGTGACAATGTCCACCCCTGCATCTTTCAGTGCATCTCCAACTTCATGGGGGCTGTTGAACGAAGGATAACTGGAGAGCCTCAACGCCTTCCCTCCGATCATGGTTTCTTGATTGGCTACAAGGATGTCAGGAGCCTGTAACAATCCTTTCACCTTTTCAAAAATAGGCTTAAAGTTATACGTCCCATCTTTCTGAGCGGCGTCCCAATACACTCTATCGTGAATGAGTACATCACCGATGGCCCCTAGCGTAACCTTCGTTATACGCGACTTAACAGGCTCCTTTTCAATCGAAGAAATAACGAATGGTTTCGGTGTTTGGGTAACTGTTGACTGGACATGAGGTAAATGACGGTTCGTTTCAATTGGAGTCTTGTTAGGCGTTGCAGATTTGTGGAAGCATCCACTTGCTAGAATCAATGTAGAAACAATCGCAATCGTTCGCTTCATGATGAAGTTCAACTCCCATCCATTACAACCTAGATTTACCCCGTAGTATCCCCGCAAAAAAATCCCTCATGAGAGAGGGATTTTTCCAATATTCTATTAATCTGTCGTCGTGAACCAGTCGATCACTTGGCTTCCTAGAAGTCTTCGATGCCCTTGGTATTCATCGTAAATTTGCAAGGTATAGTTACTCTGGTAGCTGAAATCTTTCTTAATCATATCAATACGAAAACCTTCGTGTTCGCCTAGCAAGAGCCGCTGTAGTCCAGCTTGATCGTCATCGGTCGATTTATGTTCGAGATCGGAAACTTGATAAGCCCGTTCGAACGACGTCCCGCCTGCCTTATCTTCAAAAGCCAAAATCAGTTTATGACCAGTTAGATTGGCTTCAGCAGTCAGATCTTCCGTTATTTCGTAATTAAACTTTAATGTGAGATTGATTCCCGCCGGTGTGACACTAGACATCGAGGCATTAATTTGACTGAGCGAAATGTTGTAGGGATAGAGGGACAGATCTTTCAGCGTCGTTTTCACATCGTTCGTATCTTCTGGCAGCCAATAAGCCGCTGGCTTCACATACATCATCTCTGCAGCATCATCAGAAGTGGTTGGGATCGCCTCACCTAACACAAGCTGCAAATTCGATGCGTCATAATTTTTCGGTAAGCGGGTCCATGCATTAAGCTGCGCTTTACCAGATGGGCTAATCTTCTGATTTACTTCATCCAGTGTCGCTGGGTAAATAGAACCGTCCTTCGAGCGAAAATAAGCAACTAACTTCGGAAGGTTGGAGAAGCGCTTCTCTAGATTTTCCACACGAATTTGTGCCGTAAATAGATCAGAGGAACTCCCTGTATATCCCGCTGTTTGATAAATGGTGTATCGCGTTCGACGGCCTGGGTCACTGATCATGTGTGTTTCAAAATTACGTATGTATGGCATCGTTTGCTGCTCTTTCAAATCAGAGAAAGTTAGCAAATCTTGCAACTTGGCGTCGCTTTCCTTCTGCTGTAAGACAAGCTTCAAATCCGAAAATTCGTACGTATAAGGGATTTTCCCAACCATTTGGACATCTACGTGATCACCCGCTCCAATTCCGATCGTCTTGGCCATTCTAATCACTTCTGCTTCGACTTTCACTCCGCCGTCCAGTAGGAAATAACCTGTTAACTCGGGAATTGGCAGTGATTGATCGCCTTTATTACCAAGGGTTATATTCGCAGAGAGCATGTCTAGATCACTCAACGGCAGCCGTTGTAGATCATTTAGCTGAGTGGTATATATCTCATTATCATAGGAAAATGTATATTCATGACCTATTGTCTTGACTTCTTGCATGGTCTCAGGTGGTAATTGGAATGTTGCAACGGGCATGTGCCGTTTTAGCTCCGAATCCATGCTAGTCACAACAAGCTGCCAGTTATCTGTATCCACAGAAACAGGAATGGACCCAGAGAGTTGAAGTTCTTTGGCATCATTCGGGCTGATCGACATGTCTTTCAAAGCTTCTGCTTCTAGTGGATGGATGCGTCCGTCCGATGTGCGGATGGCATAGTTGAACGCTGGTACAGTGACCTGATAGGCGCCTTCATTCTCCATGCTCACATAGACAGTCGGTAATAGATACCTCCCATTCGAATTCGTTTCTATTTTGGTTATTTGTGCTTTGACGTTGATATCATTCATATGAATAACTTGACTTTCACCAGCTGGCACCATAGTTGTGTAACCTTCTGGAATCGTTAATTCGCCAATATTTCGTTCATAATTCGTCTGACTGAAATCCCATTGAAAGAATTGGAAGATAAGTTCATGCAGTTTGGTTGAATCATTTACTGTGGCATAAAAGCTTAGATCTTGACTCGAATTTGGCTGGACCCGTTTCTTATTAAGATCTTGCGGGTACAGTTTAACGGGATAGGATTTGCCTGAACTGTCCTTCACACGAATCCAAATCTCGTTAAAACTTAGTTCACGACTAGTCTTGTTGTGCATAGTCACAGTGAACGTCATGAATTGCCCTTCTTGATCAGGTAGCATTTGAATATTCTTGAGTTCAAAGCTACTGTCGCCCGTCCAAGCCACGGTCCCCACTTGAGCGTTGGCAACGCTCTGCACGCCATCCGCATAAACAGGTACATTCAAACTTAATGCACCTGCGAGCGTCATGGAAGCAACGATGATAGGGATGATTGTTTTTCTCATTGGGATCGCCTCGATTCTTAAGATAAGTAGGAAATAATGCCCTTCGTAATTGCTGTAGCTGCCTTGTTTTGAAAGTCAGGTGTTTGCATGCGCTGTTCATCCTCTCGATTAGATATATAGCCTAGCTCGAGTAAAAGGGATGGGCTTTGATTGTCTCGGAGTACACGATAATCCCCCTGCGCTACGCCGCGATCTCTGGTATTTATGTTTTGATCGAAAATTTCATCATGAATTAGAGTTGCTAATTCTCGATCTGCTGGTTTGTTGTAATAAGTCGTTATGCCTGATACATCATTCGTAGTAAATGCATCAAAATGGATACTGATAAATAGGTCAGCCTCGTTCTTCTCGGCAATCTCCACACGATCCGCAAGCGTCAAAAACTCATCCTTATCACGAGTCAAAACAATATTTGCGCCCGTTTTTTGAGCTAATTCCTGCTGGATATTTAATACCGTTTGAAGCGTCAGATCTTTCTCATGGATGCCCGTTTGTCCTGTTGCACCTACATCTTTGCCACCATGCCCAGCATCAAGCACGATCGTTTTTCCTTCTAAAATACGTCCAGATTTATTCATAGAGTTGCTAGCCGATTGTATGTTTACTGCAGACTGTGTTGCATTGTGTGCAGTTTCATTCTTAAAAAGGCTACTCGCCTGTACGTTATACACAATGAAGCCGGAAATAAGTGTACTAATGGCAGTTAGGGCAAGAATTCCATTCTTTTTCATTGGTGGTCTCCTCTCAAGATGCAAACTCTATCTGGCTGAATCTTTCATTTCATAGAGTTATTCTAATAGAGGGAGATGAACATAAAACGGATTTGAGATAAAGATAAGATAAAGAAAAAAAACCACCTTCCAAGACGTAGAAACTCACGTCAAGTAAAGTGGCTGCTCAAGCTTTATTCAAATAGAAGTAAAACAAAACCCCGTCTTCCGTATTCGCCGCGCCAAACTCAGCACCATGTAACTCCAAGATGTTCTTGGAAATGGCAAGGCCTAAGCCTGTTCCGCCTTGAGAACGATGACGAGCCGTATCACCGCGGTAGAAACGATCCCACACTTTCGCCAGCTGATCCTCGGGGATATGCGCTCCTTTATTCTCGATACAGACCTTAACGCGCTCCCGCTCTTCATGAACCGTCACATAAATATGTTCATCTTCTGGCGAATAATGAATCGCATTGGTCAGAAAATTTGTAATCACTTGCTCAATACGGTTCTGATTGGCCATGACATCAATGGAGACGAGCTCTATATGCACTTGAAGCCTTTTACTGCTAAATTCTAACGACAATTTCTCACAGATTTCCTCGATCAGCCTGTCGATGCTGAACGCATCCATCTCCATTTTATACGTACCAGACTCGAACTTAGCAAGCTCCAGCATATCCACGATCAAGACGTTCATCTTATCAACTTCTTTATTCATGGCCTCGAAATAGTGATCTGTCTTCTGCACGGCTACGCCATCTTGAAGGATCGAGATACAGCTCTTCATCACACTCAGCGGCGTCTTTAACTCATGGGATACACCTGAGATAAACTCTTTTCTAGTACGTTCCAATTGCTTTTCTTTCTCTATATCCTGCTGTAGCTGTTCAATATGAGAATGAAGCGTTTGGGAAAGTGAATTGATATTGCGTGATAATTCCCCAATTTCATCATTAGATCTAATCGTTATCGTTTCCGAAAAATCTAACTTCGCAATTCGTTTTGTTGTTTCATTCATTTTCAATAAGGGTCTGGCAATCTTTCTCGAATAATACAAGGCAGCAAGAATAATCAGGAATAGAACTAAAGCAATCATGTACACATAATAATCTTTGAGCATTTGAACGGCTTCATCGACGGGCTGCAAGGAAGCCATCGAAAAGATGTAGCTGGTTATGCCAGACTGATCTTTAATCGGATCCATAAAGATTTTATACTTGACGTCATTCTGCGTGAAATCGAGAATTTGCGAGTTATCCAAGTTATTATTTGACTCTTTTAATAATAAGTTTGCTTGAAACTGTTTGATTCTGTCTAGAAACAAACTGTTTGTATAGATGAAGCTAGAAGATTCATTCCCGCTTGGAAATTGAACTTTGGTAATCGCTCCGCTCAGGGTAATACCAGGGAAATCCACATTTTCTTTTCTTGAATTTTTAATATCTAACGTGAGGTCATCCAGCATTTTCGCTACTTTATCATTGACCCAAAGTACATTACTTTTTTCAATTTGCAACCTATAGGGAATTAACGCGGCATCTTTTTTATACTCCGCTACAATGACACGAGCTTTGGGAACCAACATACTGATCATTTGGCCTGATGTTTTGTTCAATACCTCATTGATGTTAATCATCTGATAAAGAGGTACCGTAATCGTTTTGCCAGCATACGCATTGTTTGTTTTAATTAGATCTAATTTTACCTCTACATAAAAATCATTCGCATTTTTCAAGTTCCCCTGGCTATCGAGTGTTGTAATCCAGGTATCGTTTTGTCGATAAAAATCTTGTTCTAGTCTCTGAATGGCCAGTAAATTTCCTGCGCTACTCACATACTCATTCTTAAATGTTTGGATATTCGTTTGAATTTCATTTACTTTTCTGTTCTCGTAATATTGCTTGAAGAATATCGTTTGTCCGACATAGATCGTCGCCAGAATGAAAAGGCATAATGTGGTTGTCAACGCAAATAATTTGATGACAATACTGATTCTCATGCTTTCCCCTCGAACTTATACCCTGTTCTAACAATGGTTGTGATCAACTTAGCTTTATCACCTAGCTTACTTCGCAAATTTCGAATATGCGTATTTACGGTACGGTCATCCCCTTCATATTCATAACCCCAAATTTTCAGAATGAGCTGCTCTCTGGTAATGACAATTCCGTTATTTTGCATGAAGTAAGCTAAAATTTGGAACTCAGTATATGTCAGGTAGACAGGTTCACCATCAACAGTTATTGTCCTGGACGGGAGATGGATGCTAATTCCTTTAATGGTGATCGAATCGTTATTGGGGGACTCGGAGGAACTGGTTTGGCTAGCTTCCTTCATCCTACTTTCGATCAGTCTTTTGGCTCTAGCCATTAACACTGCTGGACTATAGGGTTTGGTCACATAATCATCGGCACCTAGCTCAAACCCCATTAACGTATCATCCTCATCGACTCTAGCGGTCAGCATGATGATCGGAACATTGGATGTCTTCCGGATACGCCTACAAACAGACCAACCATCTAGCTCCGGTAACATGATATCTAGAATTATTAAATCAACATCATGATTCTGAAATAAAGTTAACGCCTCTTTCCCATCTGCTGCTTCTAATACCTGATACCCCTCATTCAGCAGATAATCTTTACTAATTTCACGTAAAATTTCTTCGTCTTCTACGATAAGAATGGTCGTTTTTTGCATAAGGCCTCCTACGCTGCCGTTGTTCCCAAGAATAATCACATGTAGTTGTAACATAACCAAATAAAGATTGTGTAAAGATACGACTACTTATCCTCATTTAAATCATTGTATTTGAGTAGCATTTCCGAAAAAGGGCAAAATAGGTAAAAGACCAAAACTAAGGATGTTGCAGCATGACTGATGCCCTGAAACTTCGAATCAAAAATCAACTTTCCTCTTCAAGTGACTATAAATCGGAATCTATTCAACTCCATGGAATTGAAATGGAACTCCATTATGTAGATAGTATTTGTGATGAAAAGAAGATCAAAGACAATCTTATTTATCCAATGTTGAAAAGTAAGAGTATAGAAGAATTTATGACTTATTTAACTTCACTTCCTGATGTTTCACGCCTAAGTGAGGATCAGGACGTACTGCCCAAGTTAATGAGCGGTAATGTCTGTATATTCATTGGCAGCGATCTCTACATATTCAGCGCGGATAGCGTGGTCAATAATGAGCTTGGAGATACAAACACGGAAACATCCATTTATGGTTCGCAGCGCTCATTTAGCGATGACTTGAAGACGAATGTCAATCTTCTTCGCCATCGCTTTCCCTCGGATCATCTTGTTTATGAAAATTCTAAGGTCGGTCAACAGCCACAAACAGAGATTGCTCTGATTTACGACAACCAACTCGTAGATAAAGAAGTATTGAATGATATTCGATCGCGGCTCGCTTCTGTCGAACCGAGTGTTATTCTTTCGGCTATGCATCTCCAGAAACTTCTTACGGGACGTAAGTTTTCTTTATTTCCCGTGATGATGGTCACAGAAAGACCAGATCGGGTCGCGTTAAACCTGACGCAAGGTAAAATCGTCATACTTGTCCAGGGCACAGGATTTGCTTTGATCGCTCCAGCAGTTTTTTATGATTTCATTTCTTCCATGGATGATGTATTTCATCTTTTTTGGATTAGCGCACCTATGGTAGTTGCTCGTTATATTGGCATTTTTATCACCGTGCTGCTCCCTGCCTTATACATTTCCATGGTTTCCATTGACCCTGAATTCTTAAGTGTACAGCTTGCCCTTACGATCGCCGGCAGCCGAGAAGGTGTCCCGTATTCATCGTTTATTGAAGTGTTAATCATGATGTTCTTGACTGAAACTTTAATTGAAGCAAGTATTCGTCTACCTAAATCAATAAGTGCAGCAGCAACAACCGTTGGGGGGTTGATACTAGGGCAAGCGGCTCAACAGGCTAACCTAGTAAGCAGCATTATGATTATTGTGACTTCGGCTATTGCAATCTCCAATTTTGTTGTTCCGATCAATGCGATGAGCTTTGCGATCAGAATCATGAAATATCCTTTTGTCATATTAGCGAGTTGCTTTGGCATTATAGGTGTTGTCGTCGGTTTATTTTGTATGATCATTTATCTGAATGATTTGAAAAGCTTTGGGAAGCCTTACTTGAAAGTGTTTATAGGGGAACAGGAAAAATACGGTAAAATGTAAAAAGATAGATGGGAAGAAGGATCGAATTTCATGAACCGGTACGCTTTTTATGTCCTCTGGAGTAATATTCTGACCGTTGGCTCCTTATTTTCAGTCGCCTATTTAATTGAAAACAGATTTAATGGCAGCATATTGGCGATAGCGCTCTGTACGATTCCAGGCTCGATTTATCTTGTAACACTGATCAAGTCGTTACGCTATTTTCCAAAGCAAGGTCTCCCAGAGATATTTCGGATGTTTATGCACGCTTGGGGCAGAGTTCCTCTCTTGATCTTTTTCTCATTCATGATCATATCCAAAGGCTGTCTCATGATAGGCTATACGGCATCTGTCATCAATCAGTATCTCCTGCCGGAAATAAGTCCGATCACCTTCATCGCATTTTTCTTTCTTGCTGCGGCCTGGGGGGCTACTAGATCAAGTAAGACGATCTTAAGCACTTTAGAATTAGTTATTATTTTAACTACACCTTTCATCTATTTCGTCTCAATAAAATCCATTTTTTCCCATGGATTCGAGTGGAATGCGGTTAGAGCCATGTCTGATTATATTTTCATTCTGCCGAAATGGCATGCTATCACGACGGCGAATATTATTTTCTCCGGATTTATGGGCTTAACGATATTTAATCGAACGATCCCAAGCAGAATAAATGGGAAGTTTTACGCGCTAATCCTCTTCTTAAGCTTACATTTCGTATGCATTCTTTTTATGATTTCAATCGGCTATCATGGTACGATCGGGGTTGGAAATTATATAAACCCAGGTTTGAGCGCTATTGATGACATGTACATAGAACTTGGGCTCTTCCAACGCGGTCTTCTCCTTTACTTGCTTACCCTTATTCTCCTATTTATCATGTACGCGACGATTACGTTTCATGTTGGAATTGAACTGGTGAAAGGATGCTTTTCGATGGATACTCAGAACAAGCCACACAAGGAACGGCTCGTTTCCTGGGTAACGATCACCCTTTATGCCATACTTACGATGCTCTTTTATTACTTCTTCTCGATAAAAGAAATTTATAACTATACCATCACTTGGCTAAATGTAAGGTTCTTTACCGAGCTGCTTATGGTCGTGATCCTCGTGGTGCTTGCTGGAATGAAAAGGCGGCGCAGCCTATGAGAATCAGTCGTTTACTCCTTCTCTGCACGGCAGTGTCCTTACTTTCGGGCTGCTCCTTCAAGGATATCGATAAACGAATTTTTGTCATGGCCATTGGCATCGATAAATCGGATGAAGAAAACAAACCTTTTCGCGTGTCCTTAAAACTTGCTTTACCTGCCCCAAAAACTGAACCTGGGGGAAATCATACTCAAATTGTGAGCGTTAATGCCGAATCGATACCAAGTGCAATCAGACTGATCATCGCCAAAGTGCCAAAACAACTTGATTTTAGTCATTCGTCCATTAGTATAGTCGGTCAATCTTTAGCGTTTCAGAGTATTCAAGAGCCCCTTGATTTCTTAACAAGGAGGACAGATATTCCAAACTTAGGTGTCATTGCCATGGGAAGCCCCAATGCGGAAGCTGTTCTGAGAATGAATCTGAAATCCGAAAAAACGCCCGGAAGCGATTTGACTTTAAGCTTCTCCGAAAAAGGAACACGATCACCATTAACGATTGACGAATATTTATTTGATTTTTACCGGCGAACGACGGAGAAAGGCATGGATCCCTTCTTACCCGTTATTGAACCTGAAAAAGATACACACAACATCATTAAGGTTGCTGTGCTGGATAAACAGAGGGTGAAAACGATCATTGTGGACACGGTTGAATCACGTATCTTTAATGAACTGCTTAATCAGTATCCATATTTCGATATCAACACAAAATTAGATGAACAGCCCTTTGTTTTATCGATTCAAAATCTAAAAAGAAAGTTTGTCATCGATACAAGCGATAAAGATGTGCCTGTGATTCGTGTTGATGTCTCTATGAGTGGAGTTGTAGAGCAATCCGTTGTAGGTGTATATGAGGACGATTGGAACAAATTATCACAATCTGCTGAACAGGATGAGATCATGAAACATACAAATTTGCTGAAAAAGTTACAAAAAAATGATGTCGATCCGCTCGGCTTCGGCTTGCTCTATAGAGCTACTAGGCATGGAGGAGAGAAAGACTGGGAAGAGTGGCAGGCCATTTATCCAAAGGCTAAATTTGATGTTCAGGTCAAAATTGATATACAAGGGACAGGAGCGCTCAAATGACCTTATATCTCGAATTGCTGATCATTTTATTAGCGACTAAGCTAGCGTCTGACTTGAGCGTACGACTTGGACAGCCTGCTGTATTAGGGAAGCTCATAGTCGGAATTATTTTGGGACCAGCCGTGTTGGGCTGGGTGAAAAGCGGTGAAATGATTGATGAGCTTAGCGAAATTGGCGTGCTTTTGCTCATGTTTATTGCAGGACTAGAAACCGATCTGCAGGAATTGCGCCGTAATCTCACGTCATCCTTCGCTGTAGCGTTCGGCGGGGTGCTTTTCCCTTTCGCAGGCGGCTATCTGACTGGAATAAGTATTGGATTTACAACATCACAGGCCATGTTCCTTGGATTACTGCTAAGTGCAACATCCGTCAGTATTTCGGTCCAAGTGTTGAAAGACTTGAACCGACTGAATAGTCGGGAAGGCACGACAATGCTAGGCGCCGCGGTCATCGATGATGTGTTGGTTGTGGTTCTACTTGCCGTCCTGTTAAGCATGACTGGCGGCGCTGATGTCTCACTCTCAGCTGTCTTGCTCAAGAAGTTGCTCTTCTTTGGAGGTATTCTACTATTGGGTTGGAAAGTCGTCCCTTGGATCATGAGGTTCTTAGCACCACTTCGTGCCACCGAAGCCGTAATCAGCGCAGCATTGATCATTTGCTTTTTGTTCGCGTATCTCGCTGAGTACTTAGGCGTTGCGGGAATGATCGGCGCATTCGCAGCCGGCATCGCCGTATCGGAAACGAAATATAAACATACCGTTGAAGAGCGTCTGGAACCGATTGCCTATGCTATCTTTGTGCCGATCTTCTTCGTTAGTATCGGTTTATCTGTCACCTTCGAAGGTGTTACCCAACATCTGTGGTTAATCGTTGTTCTGACCGTCCTATCGATCTTCACCAAAATGGTTGGTGGAGGTCTTGGCGCTAAACTGACAGGTTTCAACTGGAGATCCTCATTCGGGATAGGCTCCGGCATGGTTTCCCGCGGCGAAGTTGCGCTCATCATTGCGGCAATCGGACTGGACTCTGGTCTGTTGGATCCATCTTATTTCACACCATTATTGATCGTGGTGATCTTGACTACGTTAGTGACTCCGCCTCTGCTGAAGCTGGCATTTGGGGGAAAGCAGACACAAGAAGAATGAAGATCATATGAGAAAAACTTCTATCGAAGTACTTCGAGGAGGAGCGACCGCGTTTTAGATGTTGTTTTTATCGCCAATAAGAATTTGTTCTTCCGAGTACCGGAAACTTATAAATTCTTATGTGGTAACAAAGACCAGTCTCTCACTTTATTGGGGTGTGCTGGACTTGTCTAATAAATAAAGCCAGAGTCCCGATAGGAGCTCTGGCTTTATTCATCCGTGGTCTTCAATCATGCTTTACTTTAGCGGGAAGTCGGGACTCAATTAACTGCATTAACTGTTCAATATCCTGCTTCGTCGCAGGAACTTTATGAGGCTTTAGCTTAATGGACAGCTGACCGTTGACCTCCAAAGTTGCATATTCAACATCATCGCGATCGTAGATTCCAGCAGTACGCAACTGAGCGTCCAGCCCTTCGTCGGTAAGGTTCTGCGATTTCATTGCACCGAGCTCCAACTTTCCGCTCACGATAATTGGTATAGGCTTGCCGATCCATAAAGCGCGAAAAATAGCATAGCGTTTCAGCAAAGTTCTAATTATTCGTACTATTAAGATAAGAATAATCGCAGTGCCGAAGGTCGTCCATATGTTCTCATTCTCAACAGGTCGAATTAACAACGGACCCATAATCAGCATGAGCAGCACGTCGATAATCGTTAATTTCCCAACTGATGTTCGACCAGTAAGACGGAGAAGCAATGAACCAGCAGTAATAATGAGGATAGCTTTCCAAACCCAGTCTAAAATCATAGAATACTCCCCTTTCAGATCAGTATTCCACCGTCTGAGCATGCAATATACGAAAGGGGATCAAAGTCACTGCGATACTTGAAACAGCGCGCTAATTTCCTTCGCCAATTCCTCCGAGTAAACATAATAAGTCCCTGCAATCTCGTTCGGGAGAAAGCGGAGTTTCTTATCCTGACCTTCAAACAGATCAACGTAGAACAAATAACCTACTCTACCTTCTTGATTCCGATCAGGCGTAAGCTTCATGTGACGAACTTTAGCGATCCAATCTTGAGCCAGTTGTTTATCATTAACGATCTTAAGCGCTCCCGTCGAACCACTTCTAATCTCAATATGATCCACGTTTGAAATGTCGCCGGGGTAGAATTCTTCCAATTGTTTAACAGATAGCTTAGGTTTTACAGCCGTTTCTCCCTTTGCACACCCTACACATACCAAAATGATGATCATGATAAGTATAAAAAGAAACCACTGTATTCTCATCGGCCGCCCCTCCCCTATCCGTTCCATCCCGCACGTTGCAGTATCCCTGGTCCCTGTTACTCTATAATTGGCTTCAAATCACTGAACTTTAGCAGGACTTCTCTGCTCGTATCGAGATAGATCACCCTAATGTCTAATTCCTCGTTAGTAAGCTCGAACGAAAGAATCATACATTTTCTACCTCGATTCTTAGTCTTTCTGGGGTTGTCTGGTGCCACAACGTAAGATCCTCCAAGACTTAAACTTACCGTTTCGCTCATGTTATCTGCTACCCTCTCATGTTGTTTTTAGATGAAAAACTACTTCGATCATTCAAAAGGACTCTCCAACAAAATCACCTCATTCGTCCCCGGATTTAACTCCACTCTCCCGCCGAGAGGCAGAATCAATTTCGGATCCGTATGACCAAAGTCAAAATCCACAACAACCGGCACATGACCCGCTCCAAACTCTTTTGCAATAATATTCACTAGAATCTCTCTAAGCTCCTGATTCTCTGCCATGCTGTAATCCTTCGCTCTACCTAATATGACGCCTTTAACACGTGAAAAGATGCCTTGCATCCCATAATTCCTCAGCATATAGCCCACTTGCATGGGCGAGGGCTTCTCTTCCGATGTTTCGAAAAACAAGTCCTTATCCTGCCAGAAATCATCCTTCGGCCAATAGATCGTCGATTTCATAAACTCCAGCACTTCGATACATCCACCCCATAAATACCCTTGCTCAATCGCTTCACCCTGTATAAACGTCCACCCATTCTCGTTCTCCATAAACGGCTGACACTCGCCCATGGTCTCAAGATCGCTCCAGTCTTTATAGCCATTCGTCCATATTGGATACGGCACATAGCGATAAGGGAATTGCTCTTCAAACAATATCGCTTTGAGATGATCCGCATAAGCTTCAGGAAGATTTCTTAACTGTGCGAGTCCCGCCATAACAGATGGCCCATAGAATGTTACCATTCCCAAATTATTTAAGTACGTTAAGAATGTCGTTGCATCCGAGAATCCCATGATGAATTTAGATATCCCGCGCACGCAGCTGCGGGTTCTTATACAGCTCATCGGGTGACATCCTTGCCGACGGCATTTCAACAACTTCTAGGCCAAAGACCTCTTGAAGATGCTTCAGGCCTAGCTCATAAATATCTGGGAACAAATAAGGCAATCCGCTGGAGGGTGAAATAATGGCTATTTTGGATCCAGACTTTAATCGTTTTGGTTTGATCATTTTAACCCTCCTAGCAACAACTGCCAAACACTCTCGAAGTCCTCATCCATACTCCCAAATCCCCATTCCCCAGCATGCGATGGATGATGGAAGCGCGAGGTAGCCAAAAAGATCGCTCTGGCGATCGATTCCGAATCACCCTGTTTCAATTCGTTCCTCGCCATACCCCGCTCGAGGATTTGTGTAAGCTGTCCCATCAAACGATAGACATGAGTGCTAATCATTTCAACTTCAATGATCGTAACATTGGCATACATTGTGAACATTTCAGTATCCTCGGCAGCGAATTTCCGCTTGGTTTGAATCAGCGTCTCTAACCACAATCGCAAACGGCCAACTTCGCTACCGCCAGTCTCACTCGCAATAGCCTCCAAAGGAACTGCTATGCTCATATGCAACCAACGTGATGTTACGGCTTCCCGCAACGCTGCTTTGCTTTCAAAATGCCGATACAACGTCCCATGACTCACTTGCAGCACTTTGGCAATGTCCACAACGGATGTTTTGTCCGGTCCATAACGCCGAAGCACTTGCTCGGCTGCATCCAAAATCTCATCCTTCGATAATGGCAACTCATTCTTCATCATTTTATATAAACCCGCCATTCACTCGAAGCGCTAGCTCCTAATTTACGTTCCATTTCCTAGTCCCGCCTTCTCAATGAGTTGAATGAACCAGCCGTTTGACCGCCGCCTAACCTATTAACTTTATTATAAATTTGCGAATGACAAATATCAAATGACATTTTTTCATTTTTGTCATTCATGAGTATTATAAAACAATATAGTCCCCCTCTCGAGGATCCCTCAAAAAACCCCTGATACTTCCCCATGCAACTAAATTGAAAACTGTTCCGTCAATCTTGTCATACAGAATTTATTGGATAAGGTGGTCGACGGATGAAAATAACGCGCTATGCCTTACTTGGAGTACTAAGCTCTGCACTGCTCCTAACAGGATGCTCAAAGACTGAGGTTATACCAGAAAGCTCAACGAAGCCAGTAGTTTCATCCCCAAAAGAGGTAGTCGTCACAGCGATGCAAGCCTCTGCGACGGTAGATAACGGAGACAAGGAGACGAAGGTAACCTATACGTTCACAAATCAGAGTAAAGAAACGATCACTGTCATTGGCGGAGCAAAGTATACCCTTATGAAGGATCAAACGGTAATCGAACAAGGCGCCGTTGCGATCAAAGATTATTTGGACTTGGAGCCGGGACAATCTTATACGGATTCGAAGATTTTTACGAATTTGCCTAAAGGGGATTATCTCATCGAAGTCATGTGGAACAAAACGAAGGTGACGGCGGTATTTAATAGGAGCTAACCGCCTAATGCAAAGAGGTGCTTGATTTCAGGACTCCAATCCTTGAAATCAAGCACCTCTATTTCACATCTATCCCTCAGTTCGCTCCGCCACCAAGGTTTCTCCGTGTTTTAACAAGCGCAGCATGCTTCGATCAAGCCCTCTCCGCTTCCAATCAGCCAACAACCGATCCAACGCCTCCTTCGGCGTATCATCGGCAAGTCGGAAAGCCCCATAATGCATCGGAATAAACTGCTTTGCGCCGACATCGAGAAATGCCTGCACCGCTTCCTCGGGGGAAACGTGCTGCATCCCCATGAACCACTCAGGCTCATAGGCGCCAATCGGCATCAATGCGTAGTGAATGCTCGGAAATCTCGCCCCGATTTCTCGGAACCCTTCAAAATACCCGCTATCGCCAGCGAAGTATATCGAATGAGGATCCTGCTCACCTACTGGTAAAGACGCTGCAGTCCGCTTAATCATCCAACCTCCCCATAGCGAGGTATTCGTATCGGTTAACGTACGCCTAGTCCAATGCTGCGCAGGAACAAAATGAAACTCTAACTGGCCGATGGTGTGACTCCCCCACCATGGCAATTCGCAAACGGTGCTAAACCCCAGCTTCCGCACCTTGGAGCCAAGTCCTTCGGGCACAAGCACGTAGGGCGTACCTCTCAGCTTTTTCAACGAACCTACATGCAAGTGATCATAATGCGCATGGGATAACAAAATAACATCGACTGGCGGGATCTCCTCTATAGAAAGTCCTGGCGCTTCGAGCCTCTGGGTAAACCCCATGCGATTGGCCCAGACGGGGTCGGTAACAATCGTCAAACCTGCTACCTGCAGCAAAAAGGTTGCATGCCCGATCCAAGTGATCGTGACATCACGCTGATTATTCTTCAGCAGTTCCTGCTGCTTATGCTCTGCTTGGCCGATGCGGAAACTCAGATCTTTGACTTTACCCTTCCGCTCCTTTTGCCAGCGGCGTACTTCCTTCCAGGTTTTCGTCTTTGCATTTGGATCTAAATTACTATATCTCTGCCGTGCCATACCTTCATCCCCATTCATCTTCTAACCTTTTATATGTGTTAAGGCTAAACTTTCATGTTGTGCAACGTACGCGTAAAATACTATTTATTAGTATATCAAATGAGATCAAGGTATTGAAATGCTGGCAACGCACGAAAAAGACCTCTCGGCAGCCAAGCTGCCATGAGAGGTCTACATTACCCGCTGAGTCGCCCAAAGCGGGCTCCTCAGCTAAACACCGGCCGCCACTCTGAGCGGCCGGAAGAACAAGATCGGCGCTTGCAGCCGCCGATTACAAAGGCACCACGTTGCGCCAGCTGCGCAACGCCGTGACATCTTCCGCGCCTGCGGCCGCGTAAGCTTCACAAACAAATCCCGGGACTTCCGTGCCGTCCCGGAGCTCAACCTTGCCGATCCCGAGCGGAGCCGGGATCGCTGCCGCAAAGCTGCCGAATGCCTCGAGCGGCATCTCCCAGATCTCCAGCAGGATGGCTGCGCCACCCTGCTGTTGCTTGATCATCCCCGGCTTCGCAGGGGATGTTGGCAGCTTCACAAGGCTGTACTTCGCAGCGGATTCATCCTCACGGATGAACCGTGCTCCACAGCCTTGCATCTGTTTCTCAAGCGGGTAGCCACGCATGTGCAGCCCGCACACCGCCACCAGCGTCATTTGCGCAGCAATGGCGCTATCCGCACTTGAACTGGCACTCGCACTCGCATCCGTACTGGAAGCAGCAACCTCCGCCTTCACTTCATCATTCGTGCCAGCAACGAACAAATCTGCAACCCCGCAAATCAACCCTTCCTCTTCCGCTAACGTAAAAAGTGTAATCCCAAAAGGCGTCTCCGGCGCCGCATCGCCAGCAGGCACAGCAACCGCACTCAGATCCAGCAGATTGCAATGGTTCGTGTAACGCCCCATGTCACGATTCGTGCTGATCGGATCTGCCAGAACTTGTTCACGCGTCCACGTGCCACCACAGGTCGGCATCACAAGCACGGCATCCTGTAGCAGCTTCCTAGCTTCCAGCTTATACTTTTGGAGCTTATGCATCGCCACGAACACCGATGCCGCATCGTACTCGGCGGCTGCGCCCGAGCGCAATATCTTCTCAGTAACAGGGTAAGCCACACCAGGATTCGCTTCGATAAACGGCCCTAAATCGGCCCAACGCTCCGCTACCCATGGACCTTCATATAAAATCGCCGCAGCTTGCGCGAATAAAGTCACATCAACCTCAACAATCGGAATCCCCTCACGACGACTTACTTCTCGCAGGCGACTAACAGCCTCTTCCCACGCCACGCGATACTCATCCGCGTAAGGTCCGTAAAAGCCAAGCTCGCCTTGAGGCAGCAGAAGGCGAGCAGGCAAGCCAGCTGGTTTGCGCACCACTTGGCGCGACCAAGGATCTTCCGCGTGAACACCACGGGCCACGCTGTCTACGGCAAGCGCATCCGCAAGGGTATGCGCGAAGACAGTGACACAGTCGAGGCTCGCGCAAGCGGGTACGACCCCTTTGGTCGGCCATGCGCCGAGACTCGGCTTATAGCCGACTAGGCGATTCAGCGCTGCCGGCACACGGCCGGAGCCCGCTGTATCCGTGCCAAGCGAGAATACCGCTTGGCCACGGGCCACGCTGACGGCTGAGCCTGAGCTCGAGCCGCCGCTGATCAATTCGGGACGCAGCGCGTTGTGCGCGTCGCCGTAAGGACTGCGAGCGCCGACTAAGCCCGTCGCGAACTGATCTAGGTTCGTTTTGCCTACAGGAATGGCGCCTGCCGCAATCAATCTCTCCACGACACCCGCATGCTCATCCGGGGTAAATGCGTACTCCGCGCAGCCTGCCGTCGTCGGAACACCAGCTAGATCAATGTTATCTTTGATCGCAAAAGGTACCCCCCATAGAGGCGCATCCGCCATAGAGAGCGATGACAAACGATCCACGTGCGGCTGAATCGCATCCATCGACGGCGGCGTAATCCAAATGTTCATATCAGCGTCCGCGACGGAACGCTCTACAATGGTCGCCATAACTTCCTGTGGCGTCAATGTACCCGCTTCATACTTTTCACGCAAGTAAGGAATGGTTAACTCTTTTTCCAATTCAACTCTTAACATCCTTTTATCGTCCACTCGATCTCCCATAACCTCTTCACCTCTCCCTTACGCAGATTGGGCAATACCCAGAATGAGTTGTCCGGCATGCACCTGATCACCTGGCTTCACACCAATCATCGAAACAAAGCCGTCACATGGTGCGTGCTGCGGGAACTCCATTTTCATACTTTCCAGAATCGCCAGTTGGTCACCCTTCTTCACTTGCTCGCCTTGGGACACGAGTACTTTCCACACACTGCCCGGCATAATACCACGAACGGCAACCGTCCCTGCAGGCAACTCATCTTCCGGCGCAGCATCACCTGTCTCCTGCTCGGAGACATATTCAGCTAACCCTTTGGCCTTCCAGCTCTCACGCTCTTCATCAAAAGCAATCCGCTGATGGGTACGGAATGTTTCCGTACTTTCTTCTATAGTACGAAGGAATTGGAGATATTCCCCTAGATCAAAAGTCGTCTCTTGAATGTCAGCCTCATAACGGCCACGAGGGAAATCCTCACGCAGCTGAAGCAGCTCTTCCGCACTCACTTCATAGAATTGAATTTGATCAAAAAATCTCAGCAACCACGGCTTACCCGCCTGAAAGCTCTCCGTTGAGCGCAGACGATTCCACATTTGAATGGTACGTCCTACGAACTGGTACCCGCCTGGACCTTCCATCCCATACACACACATGTAGGCTCCGCCGATGCCGACGGCATTTTCTGGTGTCCATGTACGCGCTGGGTTATATTTCGTTGTTACTAGACGATGACGAGGATCTACCGGTGTTGCCACAGGAGCCCCCAGATACACATCACCCAACCCCAATACGAGGTAATTGGCTTCAAAAACAATCTTTTTAACCTCATCTATCGTGTCTAAGCCGTTAATCCGTTGAATGAATTCGAGATTGCTCGGGCACCAAGGCGCATCTGGCCGTACCCCTTGTTGATAACGTTGAATCGCCAGCTGTGTAGCTGGGTCATCCCATGACAATGGCAAGCGCACAATACGCGAAGGCACTCGGAACTGTTCCAAAGGAGGGAGAGCAGCGTCGATCTCCACGACCTTTTGACATGCCTCCGTCACCGTAATTTGGGATGGATCAATATGAATTTGCAAGGAGCGAATGCCTGGTGTTAGATCGAGCACAGGAATCGAGCCACTCTCGACAATCGCCTGCATCAAAGCTTGCACTTGGAAGCGAAGCAGCAAATCCAGCTCTAACTCACCGTATTCAACGAGCAAGTTTTGGTCCCCGCAGCAGCGGATCGTGATTGGGAATCGGCGGTTCGCCACTTCATGGAAAAGTCGCGGATATTCCGGTGTAATCTCCTCATTCACAGCAGGCAATTGCACCTGTACCAATTGGTCAAAATCTCCCTCGCCAATCGCACGCAGGTTGCTCTCTTGCAGATCACGCAGCGCCTCCGCTTCCGGAAGCGTCAGCAGGTGGAAACGGATCGTATCGCCAGGGTGCAATTGGCCTAGCTTCCAGAACTCGGCTGATGCCGTCGTCACCGGACACACGAACCCGCCAAGACTTGGTCCATCTGGTCCGAGCAGAATCGGCATATCTCCGGTCAAATCCAGCGTACCTACCGCATAGGCGTTATCGTGAATATTGGAAGGGTGGAGCCCCGCTTCACCGCCATCTTCCCGTGTCCATAGCGGAGCTGGCCCTTTCAACCGAACCCCCGTCCGCGAGGAGTTAAAATGCACTTCCCAGCTCGTTTCTGTCAGTTGATCCAGATACTCCGTGCGTAAAAACTCACCTGTACAATGCGGTCCAGGAACGACCCCAATCGTCCACTCGCGCGTCATCCCTGGGCGATGATCTTGGGCTAATTCAAACACGTCCTGCACACGGTTCGCACCGCCTTCATTCACACCCAACACATCACCTGTGCGAAGCGCCCGTCCGCCATGACCCCCGAAGCCGCCCAGCGTAAACGTGGACGAGCTGCCCAGAATCTTCGGCATATCGAGTCCTCCGCCGATCAGCAAATACGTACGCATGCCTTCTTTGGCTTCGCCGAAGCTCAGCACTTGGCCGCGTGCAGCTTGAACCGGACGGTACGTAGCAACCGTCTTCCCATCAATTTCCGCTTGCATATCCGCACCCGTTACGCAGAACCACATATCGCTGCGAAACTTGTATGAGCCGCCACGCAGCGTCATCTCGAGCCCGCAAGCATCGTCGGCATTGCCAAGCAACTTATTCCCGATACGGAAGGATAAAGGGTCCATCGGTCCACAAGGCGGTACGCCCACATCCCAATGGCGAATACGGCCTGGGAAGTCTTGCACGGTTGTTTGGATACCGCCATCGACAACCTCAAGCGCTCTTTCTGTAGGTTCGAACGTATTCAGCAATTGCGTGAAGACATTGCCGCTTAGGCACGCTTCTTCTTGCAGAAGCGCACGTACATACTGCAAATTCGTCGTCAAACCATACATGCGCGTTTCGGCCAGCGCATCGACTAATTTATGGATCGCGTCTAGGCGGTCCTTGCCGTGAACAATGATTTTAGCCAACATCGGATCATAGAGTGTCGTTACGGTTAGACCATCTCGCACCCACGTCTCATTGCGGGCTTCGCTAGAAAATACAGCACGGTCCAGCTGGCCCGCACTCGGACGGAACTGCTGCAGGCAGTCCTCTGCGTAAATCCGCGCCTGGATACTGTGGCCTTGCGGCTTGCGGATCAACGATTGCAGATCATTCAACTCCAATGCCGCCTCACGCACCATCCACTCCACGAGGTCAATGCCCAGCACTTCCTCCGTAACACCATGCTCCACTTGAAGGCGCGTGTTTACTTCCAAGAAGTAGAACTCACACGTTTCTGGGTCGTAGAGATACTCAACTGTACCCGCACTGCGGTAACCAACTTCTGCAGCCAATCGTTTCGCCGAAGCAAACATCGCCTCACGCACTTCATCCGACAAGTTCGGAGCCGGGCTTTCCTCTATTACTTTCTGATTACGGCGTTGGATGGAGCAATCGCGCTCACCTAGCGTTACTACCTCACCTAAGGAGTTACCGAAGATTTGCACTTCCACGTGACGGGCACGTGCGATATATTTTTCGAGGAACATGCCCCCGTTTTTGAAATTCGTTTCTGCCAAATGGCGTACGCCATCATAAGCCGCTCTCAGCGTTGCTTCGTCTGCGCAAACACGCATGCCGATACCGCCGCCTCCTGCTGTGCTTTTCAGAATAACAGGGTAGCCAATACGCGCAGCTTCCGTTAAAGCTTCCTCCAACTCCGTAATTAACGGAGTACCTGGCAGCATAGGCACACCAGCTCTTTCGGCAATTTCACGCGCAGAGTGCTTGAGTCCGAACATCTCCATTTGCTCAGGTGTCGGTCCGATGAATACAATGCCATGTTCGCGACAAGCTCGAGCAAAATCCGCATTCTCACTCAAGAAGCCGTACCCAGGATGGATCGCTTGTGCACCGGTTTCGAGCGCTGTTTGTAGGATCAGCTCTGTATTCAAATAACTCGACTTCGCCGGTCCCTCACCAATCAGAACCGCTTCATCGGCTCCATCCACATGTAAACTATCTTGATCTGCCGCCGTATAGACAGCCACGGATTGAACTCCCAATTTGCGCAATGTACGCTCGATACGCACAGCAATCGCTCCACGATTCGCAATTAGCACTTTTGTAAACATCGTAACCACACTCCTTCGCGTTTATCTTCTTTATTTATCCCAGATGAGCACCTGAATCGGCGTCGGGTTATAGGCATTACATGGATTGTTGAGCTGTGGACAGTTGCTGATCAGCGCCATCGAACTACCAATGGACTGCATTTCGACATAACAGCCAGGCGCTGATACGCCATCATCGAATTTCAAACCGCCTTCTGGTGTCACAGGTACATTCATGAAGAAATTAATGTTTGGCGCCAAATCGCGCTTCGTATACACACCGTCCTGCCCAGCCAACTGTAGCATGAACGTATCGCGACAATTGTGCATGGACAGCTTATCGTGCGAGTAACGCACCGTATTGCTTTGCGCTGAGCACGAGCCACCGACCGTATCGTGTCGTCCGCAGGTGTCAGCCACGATTTTCAGCAACTCCTTACCTGATTCCGCTCTTAAAATAGAACCCGTGCTCAAGTAGATGTTGCTTTGACCTGTGATTGTCGCCACCGCACTGTAATGATCCTCCGGATTCTCAGCATCATAGAACAACGTGTCTGCCGCCTGATTGCCGTCCAGATCCACGATTCGCATCACTTGCCCTGGCTTCAGGACACGCATCCAGCCATCTCCCGCTTGAATCACTTCGCTATATATCGCATCCTCCACTTGACGAGGGCTCTCTACTCGATTAAAAACAGCCATTTTGCATGCCTCCTCCGTTTAGTCGTTTCTATTAAGAACCTAACAGTGTGTGATATTCCCATGTATTTTCAAAAGCTCGGCGATTCTCCGAGCGATAATTCAAGCAATAGTCATCTTCATTGACAGGTGATGCGGCCAAGACTTCGATTTTGACAGGTACCGAAGGGTAGCTCTCTCGTGGATCCAGAGGATTAGGCGTGTTAGACAGCACCAGTAGTGTGTCTAACTCCGTCCTTAGTGTGACAGTCGCCCCTGCTGGACAATGATCTAGGCTAAGGACCATGTCCCCATTGTCATCCACGACGACTTTGGAAAATAAATTCACAACCGGCATCATATCCCGCATGCTCAGGCCATTGCGAACCAGTTCAACCGCGAAGTTCTCTTGACCGCTTCGTAACCAATCATTGCGCAGCTCCTGATAGTTCGTCGCCCCGTACTTCGCATCCGTTGCCGCACGGCTCGTGTAACCGCTAAGCGGATCATGCCAGCCTAAGCTGTCTTCCACGATACTCACCATCGCACGACCGTTATCGCTCATGAGCACATTCCCTCGCGTTAAATGAGCGGTATACTGCGCCTTCAACGTATCCGGCATATTGTAGCGCTCCGTCAGATCCTTCGCGTGGAACAACTGGACCGACACATTCGCGCCCGCTTCTAACGCAGTCAAACGAATCAACTTCCCTTTGCCAATTACCCCTGACCATTTGCCCCCTGGCCCTATGTCCTTGCTCCAAATGTTCCCCATGCTATCGATCTCCCTCGCTGTTTGGTTAAACAAAAAGGGAGACATCACAAGACCCATTGTCTTGGTGATATCTCCCAGGTTTTTATCCTTCCGTGTCACTCTCTCACAAGAGTGGTTTACTCTCGGACCAGCCCGATTAATACCGGCGGAACCCTAGTAAACAATCGTATTCATTTGTGTTATTAAACATAACATCGTTGATGATATGTGTCAATAACTTCTAACTTTTTTAGTTAATTCGCTTAAAACACTTCTCACGATTCTAATAATGTGTTATATTAACTTACACGAATGGCGAATAGCTAACATCATTAATGAAATGGTTAACCATCTTATACATAAGTAATGAAACATCACATACAAAGTTTCCTAGGGTTCCGCGGAAGGCTTGCCGCCCCGGTCTGGACCAAGAGGAGACGCACAGCTAATGACTGTGTTCACGGAGGGATAAAAGCCCGGGAGATATCTGTAACCTAGATATCGCCTTGGCTTTTTTGCATACAAACCTCTTCTGTGTTCACAACTACCACTGATGAGGGAGTGTTAACGCTATGACCAAAGAAGTCACACTACGTAGGTCCCTGAGCCTGTACCAAGTCGTCTACATGGGGCTCGCTTGGATGACCCCGATGATTTATTTCTCCATATATGGGATCGCGTATGAGAATGCAAATGGGATGTTGACGCAAGCTTATTTACTGGCTTTTATCGCCATTATTTTTACGGCCTATAGCTACGGTGTGATGTCTAAGGTTTTTCCGACTTCTGGCTCCGCCTACACCTATACCAAGAAAAGCATCCACCCCTATCTAGGCTTTCTCGTTGGATGGGCCTTGCTCCTAGACTACTTCTTCTCCCCCATCATCGCGTGCCTAACCTTCGGCATTTACCTGCATGCTCAATTCCCGTCCATTCCCGCTTATGTGTGGATCATCGGACTTAACATCACCCTCGGTCTCATTAATATCATTGGCATCAAATTTTCTGCGAATATCAGCAAATTGTTCGTCTGGATTCAAATCATTTTCATTGCTGTGTTCTGCTTCTTCCTGTTCCGTAACTTATCCGGTGTTGGTGAGATTCACCCGCTTCAGCCTTTTCTGCAAACGGATGTGCCTTTCTCCACCATCCTCGCTGGCGCTTCCATTATCTGTTTCTCGTTCTTAGGATTTGATACGGTGACGACAATGGCAGAGGAAACGGTTAACTCCGAGAAAACCATCCCGCGAGCCATCATGATCATCATCATCACTGCCAGCATTCTTTACATTGTGCCATCTTTTCTAACACAGCTCGTGTATCCGCATCTGACATTCGTCCATATCGATTCTGCAGGCTTTGAAATTGTAAAAATGGTGGGTGGCGCAGCACTAAGCTCCGTATTCCTTACCGTTTTGATTCTAGCGATCTTCACACAAGGTCTATCGTCGGTTACTAGTGTTTCCCGTCTCCTGTTCGTGTTGGGGCGCGATAACGTACTGCCTAAGCGTGTATTCGCATTCCTTCATCCGAAGTTCAATACACCTGTTATCAACATCGTGATCGTCAGCGTCGTCTCGCTGCTCGCTCTCGTGATCTCGTTAGATAATGCCGTGAAATTCGTTAATTTCGGCGCACTAACCGCCTTCTTCTTCGTCAACGTCTCGGTTATCGCTCAAAAATATATGAAAGAACGCCAACGCTCCCCGAAGCAAACGATATTGTATCTTGTGCTTCCGCTGCTTGGTGCCGGATTCATCGGCTATCTGCTGTCTTTGTTGGATAAGGATGCCTTATGGATGGGTACGACGTGGTTGCTGATTGGGATTGTGTATCATCTAATTCAAAAGCGTTCCGCTCAAACCAAAGACGCCGCGGTTACCATGCGTACTGCTGGCTCAACTCCACTAAACTAGCGTAGAAACAAGAAGAACCTGAGAATTTCCTCAGGTTCTTCTTGTTTTATGTTCAGATTTCCTACCTTCCTACTTCAGATCCGCCGGAAACACCAGTCCAATCTGTCTCCGCGCCTCATCCATGATCGCCATAGCAGCGCTGGAATTCGCATGCGAGTTCGTCGCAGATTCCAGCTCGCCCTGCTTGATCAGCCGGCTAAACTCCTCCGCCTCATAGCGCATCGTTCTTACACTCTGCTCCTGCGTCAATTCCTCGACGGAACCGTCGCGGTAGCGGATTTGCACCTTCTCAGGCTGGTTAATCTTATCGATGACCATAGTCGCCAGTTCACCTTGAATTTCAGCAGGCAGGTAGGAGCTGGCGATTTTGGAATGCTGAATTACCGCATCCATTTCTTCATAGCTCAGCAACAAGCTGCCCTCGCCATCGACGCCGGATTCCAGCATTACCGCACTCGCCTGCACTTTCTTCGGTGCTCCGAACAGCACAACCAAAGGATAAATACAGTACACACCCAAATCCATCATCGAGCCATTCGAAAAAGCTGGATTAAAAGCATTAAGCACCGTGCCCTGCTTGTACGCATCATATCTGGACGAATATTGGCAATAGCTCGCAAAATAACGACGTACTTTCCCAAGCTTATGTAAATTCTCTTGTACGACTTTAAAATTAGGCATGAGCGTTGATTTCAACGCCTCCATGAACACAACCTGATGGCTGCGCGCAGCGTCAATCATCGCCGCCAGTTCAGCAGTATTGGAAGCCGCAGGCTTTTCGCAAATCACATGCTTACCATACTTCATACAATGCACGGCATACTCCGCATGCAGGGAATTCGGACTCGCGATATAGACAGCATCGAACGTATCACTTTCCGCAAATGCGTTCAAATCTGTGAATCGATGAGCAACATCGAACTTCTCCGCGAATTCCGCTGCCTTCTCTTCCGTACGGGAGTAAACTGCGGTCAAATCGAACTCTCCTGTTTCGAGCGCCGCATGTATGAATTCCTCCGTGATCCAGTTCGTACCAATAACTGCAAATCGTATCATTTTTCCCCATGACTCCTTCACCTAGCTATATTCTATGACTTACCCTATCAAATTCAACCTCCGAATTCAATTGTCTTTGCGCTTCTGCTTTCTATGAACTCACTGAAGCTTCCCATAATGCTTGATTTTCACTTTTGCTGTACAATGAATCTCTACTTCGGGATACACCTCGCGCCAATCCATAGCCTTCCATTCCTTATAGGGTACGATATTCTTAATAACGCCTCCCAACCCGATGCTATCCACATCATGCTCCTGCATATCCTTCAACATCTTCTCCGTCTGAGCGCTAATTTTCTCTGCAATTTTGGACTCGAGTTCATGCCGTTCCTCTTCCTTGCTTATTTTCAAATCTCCGATGTACTCCAGAATAGCGCCGCTAACCGAGATATCAAAGTCCACTTTAAAGGAGCCAGTTCCCGATCGAGATGCTTTCACATGCCTTTTGCTAATGATAGAGTCCAACAACGCAAGCTCTTTAGCCTCATTTTCTTTATTGAGAAGAATGGGTAACGAGCCTAATTTGAAATTCCCGCGCAGCATGGCAAAATAAATCGACTCTTTCGCAGCGATCTTCATGCGATAACGATCGTCCCGAAAAAGGGCAATACCCTCGATCCTAACATGATCACCGCCATCTTTAATAATGGGAGCAACCGGATCAATACCATCGTCGTAATAATCTCTAGTAAAATCATACAAGCTGACCTTTGGTATCGTCTGTACCTTCGTCTCACTTTCAATCATACGGTCAATATACTGTCCTGTTAGCAGGGATTTGGTGTAGTTTTTCTGCAATATCGTGTATGCTTCCCCGTCCACAACCGTGACTTTGACCCGGGGTGAAATCGAAGGATCTCTCACTAAGGTATCGATATCGTCCCAGAAGCCTCGCTGAGCTAGTGTTAATCCGAACAAAGCATTACGTAACTGTCCACTGACCAGAATGAGCTGCGTTTGTCTGGATAGATCGACTTTTGCACTTTTACTGCTATGGGAAATAGAAGTCAACACTTCTCGCCCCCCTTGGGCGGCATTCGCAGACAGCGGGATGCTATTGGTTACCCTGAGCATATCCCCAGGCATTAAATCGAAAGAAGTCGAGTGGGCTAACCCGATTTTCTCCAGAATGCGTTGGTCATTACCACAACCTGACAGCAAGAGCGACATACTAATGAGCAGCGATCCAAACCGACGTTTAAGCAAGCTGTTTTCGCCACCTTTGAATAGAAAGAATAACAATTAAACTGATCGGTAAGCAAAAAGAAAGAGCAATATTGACATACCCGATATTAAATAACCACTTGCCCGCCTCATCCAGTACACTCGGAATAAACGAGATGAGATAGGTCGTCCCCATTACATACAGGGTGATCTTATTTGCCTTCGTATGCTTGAAAATCTGTTGTATGGTCAAGCTCGCTGCCCAATGATACATCACAACTGTAATGATAACCGTGAATACAAAAAAACTAAAAAGGACATTCTCCACTCTCTCCATAAAAGGAAATTTAATGTAAGCGAGCAGATCGAGGAAGGGAAACATAATGAGCTTGAGTTGCTGCAGGCTATAGAATCCGAAACAAATGACGGTAACGCTCAGATAAACGGCGAAGGTAAAGACATTACCTAACTGTACGGCCGTGAAAAATCTCGTCCTCTGCTGAATAAAGGGAAACAACAGTAAGCAAAACTCATACCCTTGGAAAGAGCTGTACAAGTTCAACCCGCCTTTCCAGAATTCTTTCCCCTCTTTGAATACATAATGGGTGTATCTCGCTATTTTCAAATCATTAAAAAAGAAGAACTCCAAGAACATCATCCAAAACACTAAAAAGAAGAAGACCGTACTTGCCTTCGTAATCGTATAGATGCCTTTGATAATTAACACATAGGCTAGGACACTCATCGCAAACATGAAAACCATTGGATTCGCACTTGGGAATGCCGTCACTTGGAATATCAGTACATATATTTTAGTAACCAAACTAGCTGACATTGACCACGAAAACGACATAATGACATACAACGGATATACGATCCACTTCGGTAGATATCTCTCATAGATCGCGTATACACTTTCACCCTTCCCCATCTTCCAAACGATCCACATCAAATAAATATTAAACGCAACTACACCAGCTATGATAAAGAGCATGAGCCAACCGTTATAGCCAAAATATTCGGCAGCAACCCGAGGTAGGGAAAAGATCCCAACTCCTATCTGTATCATAGGAATCAAAATGAAGATATGGAAACTGTTCAGCTTCTCTTTCACGCTCGGATCATCCTTATTTTCTCATTTTGTTCTTCGTCGAATTTTCCGTTTTCACTTGATTAGGACGTGATGTCAGTATCGAGAAGGGACCACGGATGAATACATCCTTCCAATCGCGCCAATTCGCTGGTGCAATTGGCGTGAGATAAGAAGTACCCAAACTGGTTAAACCGCATAAATGGATCACAATGAAGCCAATCCCCATCATGAGCCCGAAGTTTCCCCAAATGCCTGCCAGCACAATTAATGCAAAACGAATAAGACGAATGGAAGCACTCATCACATAACTAGGAATGACAAAGGACGATATCGCGGAAGAGGCGACAGCAATAATAAGTATGTTACTTGTGAGCCCGGCTTGGACGGCTGCTTGGCCGATCACAATACCGCCTACGATGCCGATCGTTTGCCCGATTTTGGTCGGCAAACGCGCCCCAGCTTCTCTCAATAGCTCGATCGTAATTTCCATCAGCATCGCTTCATACACAGGAGGAAAGGGCACCCTGCTTCGCGACTCCCTCAAAGTTAAGAGCAAAGCCTCTGGGATCATTTCATAATGAAACGTGGTTACCGACACATAAATAGCCGTGAAAGATATCGCCATCACGAATGCCATAAATCGAAGCAGCCTTGTGGCGGTTCCAATCGTCCATCGCTGATAGTAATCATCCGCCGAGGAGAAAAAGTCGAAGAAAGCCGTCGGACCACTCACCACTGCCGGACTTCCATCGACGATGGCTAGAATCTTACCAGAAATCAATTTGGAAACTGCGGTATCTGGGCGCTCCGTAAGTAAGAATTGTGGAAATAGCGAATTCGGAAAATCATCGATATGCTGTGTAAACATATTGCCATCATAGATCGCATCCACTTCGATCCCTCGAATACGACGAACAAACTCGTCTACAAGGTCCATATTGGCAATGCCTTTAAGGTATAGGACGAATACCACAGTCTTGGTGATTTCACCAACTTCTAGCTTGATAACTTTCAAATGCGAGCTTATTACCCTTCTTCGAACTAAAGAGAGATTCGTGCCCGCTGTTTCAGTAAATGAATCATGTGGCCCCGTAATAACGCTCTCGGTTTCGGACTGCTCCACCCCCCTCGCTTGAGGTCCATACACAAAGACGAGGTACACTTTCTCATCATGAAAAATAGCAACTTGCCCCGACAAGATTCCGATGACAATCTTTTTTGGATCATCCGCTTCTTCAAATTGCGATTGTTCCAAAATGGAGCTCAAATCATCTGTCTCCACATTAGATAAAGGATCTATCACTTCCCGAGACAATTGCATGTGATCGACGAGATGTGGAAAATAGACCAGATCAACTTGGATACTGGGAATGGTTCGATGAAACATATCACTGCAATCTTCAAATTGGCTAAGAGTATGAGCTAATGATAACGGCTCGTTGTTGTCCGAATGGTCATCTAGAGCAGGGATCTCAAACCGTGTAGGTGCTCTGTCCATTCTCCGTGAAAAGGAAAATAATAAACGATCCCATATGGCCATGCGCGATCCCCCCACCTAGAGCTTTCCTTTATTCTGAGCAGTTCCGCTTAAAATATTCCATATTGCCCAAAAGTTACGCTTCGGCGTACACCTTGACATGAAACCAAATGGTTTCATATAATAGAACATGTAACCAAATGGTTCCGCGTTGTGTGGACCGATGGAAAAGTGGTTTTACGGGAAAGCTAGGCGGATGCGCGTTACTATGAAGACTACTACATTGAACGAGGATGCCTTGTTCTGGATTACGTATCCCAAGCAAAGCTCGAAGATCAAAACCGATATTAACCGAGACAGCTTATTCGCTTTAGTTGACGGTCAAACGGATTATCGCGCGGTCAGCAACGTCGCAGTGAATGGTCGGCTCTGCGTTTTCGTCACAAGAGTAAGGTAAAAAGTAAATAACTATACAACTGGAGGCCTTTTATTATGGAAAATCAAATTCAATCCCTACCTGATATTAAACAAACACTCGTTTTTAATGCACCTATTCAAAAAGTTTGGAATGCTGTCGCGACTTCTGAAGGCATCGCCGTATGGTTCATGCCGAATAATTTCATGCCGGAAATCGGCTATGAATTTCATTTGGAAGCTGGTCCGTTCGGCAAATCACCGTGTAAGGTCACGGAGCTTGATCCTCCGAATCGTTTAACCTTCTCCTGGGGAAGAGACTGGTTCTTGACCTTTGAATTGTCCGATGTAGATGGCAAAACAGAGTTCACACTCACCCACGGTGGCTGGGATATCGACAAGGTCACCGAATTCGGTCAACCGCATGTTACGGTTCGTGAAACTATGGCACAAGGCTGGGCAGGCATCGTTCAAAGGCTTACTGCTTACATCGAGGCTTAAGATGGCTATTCCCTCGCAGAAGCATGACGTCTTTCAGGCCATCGCCGATCCCACGCGTCGCCAAGTGCTTCAGCTGCTCGGTGAAGAGGAAATGCCTGTCACTGTCATCTCCAGTCATTTTCCGATGAGCCGCACCGCGGTATCTAAGCACCTCCGCATTCTTGCCGATGCGGGTCTCGTGAAGGAGCGCAAGGTTGGCCGCGAGACGCGATACCGATTGGAGGCCGAGCCGCTCATGGAGCTCAAACGTTGGCTAGCGTATTACGAGCGCTATTGGGAAAACAAACTCAATGTGCTCAAACGGTTCGTCGAGCAGGATGATGATGCAGCTGATCTTACGTTTTCTCGTCTTGAGGTTTTGGATCCTGACAACTAAGGTTGGTTAGTCAGATGGAGTCTCCTATTCTGGGAGGCTCTTTTCACTCTACTTTAACTTACAAAAAGTAATTTACTTACTTGACGAAACCACTTCAGAGGCGTATTATTGGTTACATAAAGTAATTAAATATATTTTAGTAAACGAATGATAAATAAGGAGTTGTGCGATATGATTTCACCAATTTTTGTTGGGCACGGTTCACCGATGATGGCTCTCCAGGATACCGCTTGTACGCAATTTCTGCTCGATTACGGTTCAAAGGTGTCACCTAAAGCCATTGTCATCTTCACCGCACATTGGGAAACGGAAGTACTCACCATTTCCTCCACGAATGACGTATACGAAACGATTTATGATTTCCGCGGCTTTCCCGATGAGCTGTTTCAATTGAAATATCCCGCCAAAGGTGACGTTGCACTGGCTCAATCTATCGCGGAACGCTTTCAAGCGAAAGGTATTCCGGTTCAGCTGGACAGCACGCGCGGTCTAGACCACGGCTCGTGGGTGCCGCTGTTAAGGATGTTCCCTACACCTGAATGTCCCGTCATTCAGGTGTCCGTGAATCCTTACCTGCCGCCTGCGGAGCAGTATCGGATCGGCGAAGCCCTGCGCGGACTGGATCAGGAGGATATCCTGATCGTTGGCAGCGGCGCCACCGTGCACAACCTGCGCGCGTTGAACTGGAACGCAACCGAGCCGGATGCTTGGGCGGTAGCTTTTGATGATTGGCTTGCTGCGAATATGCATGCTCAGAACCTGGAGGCGTTGTTCAACTACGCCACAGAAGCCCCCAATGCGAAGATGGCGGTGCCACGCCCCGAGCATTTCATCCCGCTTTACATCGCGATGGGCAGCGGCGATCCGCAGCGACCTATCGAGATCATTCACCGCAGCTATGAGGTTGGCTCACTGAGCTATCTGGCAGTTTCTTTTTAAGTACGCTTGTGGCTAATCGGTACATCTGAATGAAATTGGTGGAATTGCACAAGATAACGTAACCAATTTCAACAAACAGAGGTGCTCTGGCAGTGACATGGACGACTCGCATCATTCAAATCTTGTTGGCGGCAGCGTATGTCATGTTCGGGATTTTGAAACTGTCTGCCCATGACCTGCAAATGGCCATCTTCACGTCGACCTACGGGTACAGTGTAAGTGTCATGTACATCGTCGGTGCCGTCGAATTAGTCGCCGGCATCGGGCTCATCATCGGCCTGTGGCACCCGCGGATTGCGCTCCTCTCCGCAGGCATCATCGCCATGATTATGGCTAGCGCCATGCTCACCCACATCCGATCCCATGAGGGGATGCGTACCTCGATCTTGCCGCTCATTTTCCTCCTGATGGCGATATTCGTGGTTGTGAGCAGCTCGCGTGTACGAGAACGGGAATGGGTTTAAATAAAAAGCGTGAGAGCCTAAAGCCCTCACGCTTATTTAATTATGAACCTGACTCGGGCTTCATTGCTTCTTGTTCAACCCTTTGCATAAACTCATGCACCACTTTGTTGTTGCTTTTCGCGCTGCCCAGCTTCAGCATCGCTCTTCCGACAAAATTAACACCTTTATTCTGACCCTCATAAATAAATTTCGTGTTTTCATGATCGATCTTAACTAACGTAAAGGTTAGACTGATCTCAAAAGCCTTCCCCAATACAAAGCTGATCGTCTTCCTTTTCTCGCTTTCATGATCTTCATACGCTAACGTGTCAACGATATACGTTTCCACACGCTTACCTTCCCGATATTTCTGCTGATGCTTAGCGCCTGCTTCCTTTTCACTCTTCTCAATGAGCGTATGTTCCTCTACTTTCGGCATAATTCGCTTGATATTTTTGTCCGAAAACAAGCCCCAAACCTTCTCGATATCCGCGTTTATCACAATTTCTTCTTTCCATTCCATCATGCGTTCTCATCCTTCCCCAATGCCAGGAATTCATCGATTTCTCCAGCTTGATCTTGCAGCTCTTCGATTTGGCCCTGTATCTGTTTCCTTTTCTGTACTAACAACTCGTCCAAATGGGCGAATGACTCATCCTCCATCACAGAACGCATTTCCTGTATCGTAAAGCCAAGTTTTCTTAATTTGATTAACAATATGGCCAAAAAGTAGCTTCCATCATCGTAATACCGATAATTATTCACCGGGTCAATCGAAGCAGGTTGGGTCAATACTGGTGATGATAAATTCAAATAAAGCCACTCACATATGAGCGGCCACCTTAACTGTTAATTGAATATTTTATTCAAACGAGCCAAACAATTCACGAAGGTAATCTCTACGTCCATGCAAAATACGATGGATGACCACAGTGTCGTCAAAGATCCGGTAGATGACTAAGTAGGGATTCACAACGATAAATCGATAGCCACGCTGTATGAGTGTGTATTCCTCATCCGATAATACAGAGCCCCTATTAGGAAAATCTGCTAATCCAGCTATGTGACGATCTAAATTCTCCAGCATGCTTTCTGCGGCGGAAATATGATCTTGGGAAATATACGAAAATATTTCATCCATATCGTCTACGGCTACCGGAGAATATTGGATCTTATACTTTAGCGGCATTAATTTTCCTCCGCATCCTTGCTATTACTTGGTCATGGTCAAGTAATTCTGCTCCTTCGGCTACCTGCTTTTCAGCTATCAAAAGCTTTGACTGCAGTTTAATGCGAGCTTCCATTCGCCGATATGCCTCATGACTCATAACCACTAAATCAGCTTCACCGTTACGTGTTATAACCACTGGCTCGTCTAGCTCATGGCAGTATTTTGAAAATCCATTGTAATCCTGCCGAATTGTAGTGGAGGGCTTGATATTCATTCTTTACAACCCCTTTCGATATGACATTATTCTAACAATATTATATCATTAAACTGTCAGTCAATACTACTCGTCGCTTTATCCCTTTTTTTAGTCCGCCTCCCCGCTCTGCAAAAAAAGAGACCCACAGCAACGGGCCGCGGGTCTTAAGGTATATATATTTAAAAGGGGGTCGAATTTCATTATAGGTCCCGAACCTTAAAGCAAGATGAAATTCAGATGTCATTTCCGTGACAAATGATTCCTCATTTATTACCACAATAGAAAGCACAAGTTTTCGGTTCCCGAAAACTTCTTTCTATTTGGCGATAAAACCTACCATATATAGGGATCTTTGGTCGGAGACCAAAGTCTCTCCACTAATAAACGCGGTCGCTCTTCATTGAATGGCCTCGATAGAGGTTTTCTCACAGCTTACACGCATCCTATTACCACAGCCTACTTCGCCTTGATCGGAATATAAATATCCATCTCTACAAGCTCATGCAGGTTGGCATGACAGCGCTCATCATAGTATTCAAACTCTGCGCTACCCGCATGCTCATACCCCGAGTGAGGGAACCACTCCGTGAAAATCGTATTCCATGTGCTTTGAATCGATGCCGAGAACTGATCCAGTGTCACCTTCGGTGTCGTGAATACAGCATACTCCGCTCCAGGAAATTCGCGGCAGACCATGTTCGCAGGCACATTCTCGAAGTCGGTCGCCTCCATCCCAATGATGTAGGTTAAGTCTCCGCTCTCCAAGTCAAAATCTGCACAAATCCCCAGTTCAACACACGACTCCGTATAGACGCGGTTTGGGATGTGTTTCCCCAACCCTTCTTGCAAATACTTCTGCCAGAACGCCGGAATATCACGATGATTTTGACCCTCTTTGCACGAGGTCTTCAATTCATACCCAATCAGCTTAAACCCGGGCTTCGTTTTCAATGCGTAGTCCATACGTATTCCTCCTAAATAGGGATTAAATTTCCGTTCCAGCACGTTCACCTTGGGATAGTTAGGCGGCCGTATGCCTTGCTTGCGATAAGCAAGCGGCGTACGTTCAAACACCTTTTTGAATGCCCGCGTGAAATTCTCAGGCGATTGGAAGCCATTGTCGAGGGCGATATCGATCAACTTGTGTTCGGTATGCGCGATTTGATAAGCCGCTCTCGCTAATCTTCGTTTGCGAACATATTCCATCACTGCGTCCCCCACCATGGTTTGAAAAACGCGATGGAAATGGAAGGCTGAGAAGCAGGCTACCTCGGCTAAGCACTCAACAGACAGCGGTCCCGATAGATGTTCCTCAATATGATCCAGCGTCATCTGAATCCGCGTCTCATAATTGGTATCCATCGTTTACCCCCTTCAGCTTGGTAACCTCAGTTTACGCCATTCAGAACTACGCTTCTTGATATTTCTTGCTCCTTATCTCCAGCTGCCTTTCGAAGCAACGGAATACGTCTTGTATTGATTCTTCCCCTTAATTTCCAGAAGATTCAGCTGCAGACCATAGGCACAGCCGCCATCGATCCCGATTTTGTCCGTATCAAACCACACATCTGCTTTCCCATGAATATCCTTGGTCGTCGTATGCCCGAACACCACATGCTTCTTCACAACTGTTTTCTGCTGTACGAATGGCGCGCGAATCCAAATAAAGTCCCGCTCCGGCTGTGTTTTCCAGTCTGCATAAGCAGGATTTAGCCCTGCATGGACAAAAATATGCGTGTCACTCTCGTAATACAGCGGCAGATCCCGTAAAAATGCAATATGCTTGCTGCAATTCGCCCGAATGCGCTCCTTCGCTACTTTCAAATCAAAGTCCCTGACACCGCTAAAGCTTTGAAACGTCTGAATGCCTCCATGCTCAAAAAACTTCATTTCCGTTAAGGCATCGGTCTCGCCCATCACTTCTAAAAAGCGTTGATCATGGTTCCCTTTGAGTGCAATCGCACCCTTTTCACGCACCAAGAACATCACATGCTCCACAACCTCACGGCTGGCAGGCCCCCGATCCACATAGTCTCCTAGCAAAACAAGTTGGTCCTCTTCCGCATTGAACTTTACTTTATCTAGTAATTCCTTAAACTCATCCACACAGCCGTGGATATCGCTGACTGCTAGTAGTCGTTTCATAGACGGTTCCCCCTGATGCTAACTTGTCGAATTCCCATGTATATGTAGCTATTTTAGCATATTTAGGCGCATTCGAGCTTCCTTAATTATGGGAATTAGCATGGGAACAAGAAAAAGGACGCCCTATGGACGTCCCTCTCTCAATCTATGAACATTTATTCATTGATAAAATGAACAGCTTGCAAGAATCTCTTCAGCATTACCGCGGCTTCCGCTCGGGTCGCAGGAGCTGCCGGAACAAAAGTCGTTTCGGTTACACCATTCACAATCCCAGCGCTTACCGCCTCAGCTACGGCAGCTTTAGACCATACGTTCAATCCATTGCTATCCGTAAATTTGTCTAATTGCTTGAGGTCAACTGCAGCTGATTTACCGGCAAATTTCATTGCACGCGTTATCATAACCGCCATCTGCTCTCTCGTGATGCGCTCATTCGGCTTGAATGAAGTATCATCAAAGCCCTCAATCAAACCAGCCTTAGCAGATGAACCAACTGCCCCCGCGAACCAACTATTCGAAGGTACATCTACGAATTTCGCCGAAATTTCCTCCTTCAAGCCAAGTGCTCTAACCAGAAGAGCTGCAAATTCGGCACGAGTTACGTTTGCATTTGGTGCGAACTGGGTGTCACTTACACCTTTAATGACCAGTTTGGAGGCAAGTAATTCCACATCCGCTTTCGCCCAGTGTCCTTTCACGTCTTCGAATGTTTTGAAAGATTGAACGACAGCGTAGACACTGTTACCTTGACGTTTGATCGTGACTTCTGTTTTGCCATTTACTGTTGTAAAAACCGCAGGAACGAAAGTCATCTCCCCGGTTTCCGGGTCGTACATGACCGCAGTTAACTGATTGGAATCTACGGTTTGAACAAGCGTAATTGTTCTAGGCACATAAGTATTTCCAAAATCATTCACTGTTGTAGTCTTACCATTGCCTTCCGCAGTAATGGTAAAATCAACTGCACCTGAAAGAAGTGACAACCCTGCTTGCTTGGCTTTAGCGCTAATCAAATCAGCTGCCACGCCTGTTACTTTTTCAATAGTAATATTAATTACCACATTGCTTACGTCGATACCAAGCGTTTTAGCTATATTCGCAAGATCCAACGACTTGGCAGGAAGATTGTAAGTAGCCTCATTGCTTTTAATGGATAATACCGTATCTGGAGCATTATTCAGACCTGCCAATAAGGCGTTAGCTTCAATCTGAACCATACCTGCTCCTTCACTACTTTTCACTTCAATATTAATGATTTGACCCTTTGAGTCTTTTGTTTTGAGTTCATCAAACGCTTTGCTGAGCGTACTGTCATCCACCGTAACTACCGCAACGGTTTTCCCGTTGATCGTTTGATTGACCGGATTGATTAACAATTGCACGCCATCTTCCGTAGTTTGAACTATGGTTGTTGGTGTGGTCGGTCCTACAGGTCCTCCATTAGTAGGTGCTTGTGCTGGCGCAATAGGTGTAGCACTAACAAGATTTGAGTATGGACTTTCGCCTGCCGCATTCGCTGCTTTTACCTTGAAGTAATAAGTCGTACCATTGGATAACCCGCTATCCGTGTAGGAGCCACTTGTAATATTGGTTGCAATACGTGTGTAAGAACCGTTCTCTGTTGTGGCACGATAGACGTTATAATACGTCGCACCCGTTACGGTATTCCATGCCAAAGCCGCCTGTGTATCACTTGCGTTCGCGGTTAAGTTAATTGGTGCAGCAGGTGCCTGTAACATTAACTGCGGGGTAACACTCACCGTGTTTGAATAGACGCTTTCCCCAACCGTATTAGCTGCAGTTACCTTAAAATAATAAGTCATCCCGTTAATTAATTCGCCATTTGTATACGTTGCACTCGTAACATTTGTCGCAACTTTGTTAAATGAGCCGTCCTCAGCCATTCCGCGATAAACGTTATAATACGTAGCGCCAGTAACGGTATTCCATGTTAAAGTCGCTTGAGCGTCACTTTCGGTTGCAGTTAAGCTCGTCGGAGCAGAAGGCGGTGCGATAAATTGAAGGAAGCTTCCCCAGATTATGCTGCCATCTTCATTTCTTGTGTACGATTCAACCGGTACTAAACTTGTAAAGTTGGCATCTGTAAGCTGTACACCCGAGTTGTTAACGGATTTGGAACCGTCAAACATATAGTTATTATCGGCTTTTAATTCTGCTGGGTAATTATCTTTTACAGAAACCGTTTTTTGATAGGATACAAAACCATTAATTCTGAAATCAGTATCTATGCCTGAATACGTTGTGAAGCTTAAATTGCCTTTGGCATTGTTAAAGCCAATATTGTTTTCTGCTTGGACGCCAGGGTTACTATTACTTGTAAAACCGTTAGCACCATTTCCAAATGCCATACTGTTACGGATGATATGAGGAACGTGAATGCCTTCGCCACCCAGCTTGAAGCCATTCTTGTCTCCTTCACCTACTCTGCCATTCGTTAATGTCCCGTTATTATAGGCGATGCTGTCTTCAATCGTTACAGCGCCGATCGCCCCCGTACCCACCTTTGTATACAAATCCCAACCGTCATCAATGTTATTGTGGGCAATATCCCCACGGAACACGTTGCCTACGCCAGCTGTCAGTTTTGCTGCAAAACCATCGGCATTGTTATTGGATGGATCTATATTATCAAAGGATTCACAGTTCAAAATCAGGTTATACGACGGCCATGTCGTTTTGTCAGCTGATCCGTCCGTGCTGCTAATCTGCAGCCCAGTGTCTCCATTAGCGTAAAATCTGCTTTGCTCAACGATGTTATGATTGCCGCCTACTGTAAAACCTTTCGTGTTCGGACCTGTCCGCGTAAAATCAATTCCTTTAATGTGCCAATAATTCCCGCTCAATACAACACCTTCTGATTTCTTATCAAAATCAATGATAGGCGTCGCACCTGGAGCTGCTTCGAGATACTTGTTGGCGGAAGGCGTACCGTCATTGCCCTTCTTAATATCAAGCTTGGCATTACGCACATATCTACCATCTTGAAGAATGATCTTTTGCCCTGTGCTCACATAAGCAATAGCTGTGTCAAGGTCAAGCGGACTATCTATTGTACCTGTACCAGCACTTGTACCCGTTGGCGATACATAGATATCACCACCTGGAACAAACGTCTTCATGGATACTGAAAAGTTTACTACCCGTTTATCTGACGACGTCAAAAGCTGCGTATCATTTGGTAAAAACACAGCGCTAAAGTTCGTGTAGGTATTCTGGGTAACAGTTGTAGGTAAGGTAATCATTTTACCCGCTTCAACATTCATTTCTGTTGCGATTACATGTTGATCCTGTTTAATCGTTACCGTACCGTTTACATTCGACTTTACGGATAAGGAATAATCCGTTTTTGAAGTTTTATCTAGAGAGACGAACTGGAAGTCAGGTGTAACCGGCAAATTAGGAGCCTCTACCTTAGGCGTATCCGTTTCTGCAGCCGTTACTTCCAGTTTGATATTACTAACATCAATCGTTGCAAGACGAGCCGCATAAAACCCTACATACATTTTGGAATCTTGAACACTCATAATGTCTGGAACAAAAATCTTTTGCTCCTGCTCAGTGTTAATCATTCCAGTGAATCCGCTATTCGTTTTGGTGAGTGTAAGCTTATAAGGCGTGTTAGTCGATGAAGGTCTTTCATTTCTTAACATCACGCTTTGAATGCCCTTGCTGCCTTTGCCATCACTAGATTCGACACCTGATCTTACGAATAATTGCGTGCCATTGTCTTTCGTTGTGCCACCGCTATATCCGCCAACAGCAGCAATGTTGGAGGCGAATACACTAGAATCACCTGCAGTTCCAATGGCATCTCTCGCCATAATCCCGAAAGATTCTTGGCCGTCGTAAGGCGTTTTTGCATAGTTGCTAACTTTAATATCTGCCGATAAGACAAAGTTATCTTTTGCAGCGTCTAATTCTACGTAGTAAAAGGAAATACCATCATGATCGCCAGTAACCTTACCACCGCCGTCTAAAGCTACAAGTTGTACGCTTCCATCTACTTTAGGTGTGATGGTATTACTGCCTGCAGACGAAGATTGGCCGAATCTAATCGGATTCCATGTATAGGTAATTGGCTCTCTAACCGTCACTTTATAGACGATGGGCCCAATACTTCCATCGGTAGGAATGATCTTAATGTCATAGACGCCAGCCATGTTCTTTGTATAATTCGAGCTATCAATTATATAGTCAGCTTGGGCTAAGACTTCTTGATCTTTGTTGTCGTACAATTTTGAAACCGTTAAGCCGTTAGTGACTACATCTTCACCTAATTGATAGGTTGTTTTGGGATATTGGGTAACTTGGATCCCTGTTAATTCTTTTTGTTTGACAGTAACAGCGGTGTTAGCTTGAAGTCCTCTATACGAAATGACAACCTGCTTGGAACCCGCAGACGTTGTGTCGAGTGCTGTTGTGTATTCTTTGGATAAAAGTCTTACTTTCGAATTGTCACTATAGCGGGCATACACAACCATCCCGTTAGGTTTAAACGCATCACCCAGATAATAAAGTGTTTTTTGTGGAGGCTGTGCGACTTCCAAGCCAGTCATTTGAGCGTCATTTACAGTTACGTTAAATGTTGTGACCGTTGAAGGCGTCTCTGTTGATCTGACTGTAACTGTTTTTGTTCCTGGAGTATCGAAGGCATATGTGGAACCCGTAACCGTCGCTTCTGGAATGGAGAACGTGTATTTATCACTTGTGAGATCTGTCACAACCCCTGAATTGTAGGCCGCCGTAACAACGAAACCTTCAGGATCAAATAGATCTCCTAAATAATATTCCGTCTTGGCAGGAAAATATTTGATTCCCAATGCCGTAGCTGTTAAAGGAACGATAGTAAGATTAATCGTTTGGATTGCTCCATTAAAGCTAATCGTAATCGGGACTGTTCTCAATTGACTACTATTAAAACCGGTGATCACATAATCGTTTGCAGTAAGAACTTCCTCACTATTATCTGCGTATACGGCTGTCACCCTTAAACCGGTTGTATCTAAACTTGTATCTTTCAAATACTCCGTTTTCATTGAAGTTGTGTCTAGTTTTAATTGAATTGGAGCTCTAGGATCTACTTTTATGTCGAAATCACTAAACGTGATTTTTGCATCTCTTGCCGCATACATACCGACATAAATTTTACTGCTGAATAAATTATCTAGCTTAAACTTTTCACTTTTGCCGTTAGCCGTTATGACATAGGCATCCCCTGTTTTTCTGATTTTCAGCACATATTCTTCATCCGCAACAGGAGCATTCAAATCGCTAAATGCTTTTTTGGTTTGAGTTCCTGTGACAGGTGTACCTCCCACACCTTGCTTGTAAAAGGCCTGAATATTGCTTGTAGTAGCTGTGAGACCAAAGCCCCCTACTGCTACATAGTTAGATGTTTGTGTGGAACTACTTGTCCCCACGCTGCCACGCAGCATTAATCCAAACGATTTTTGAGACGGAGTGGAAATGGTGGATTTACTGTTAAAGTTCACGACTTTCGCTTTCGCGGAAATTTCAAAATTGGCATCCGTAGGAATGTCTAGTGTTTTATAATAAAAAGATATGCCCTCGTTATCTGATGCAATTTTGCCGTTAGTGGCTTCTAATGTGATGGAACCATCTGCATTAACAGTAGGACTAAGATTAGTTGTTGTAGAATTTGTACTTGATCCGAAAGCGCTAAATTGCCAATCCCCAATTGCTGCTGCGAATCCGCTAAAAGGAATCATCGATAGTAATAAAACAAATGACAAGACTGTTGCCAACAATCGTTTGTGTTGTTTCAAGTAACACCCCTCCATACTTCGCTTTTGTATGCGCTTACTTTATGAAATCAGATGAAGGACGCTGGAAAGCGCCCTTTATCCAATCCTACTTCCATCAATCAAGTGTGCGAACAATCTCTTTCTCTTCTTCCATATAGCCAGACTCCGTGGACTGCCGCCCAGTGAAGAACACATCCTCCGAACGAGCAACCCGCACAACCGGCGTCGCGGAATGTTGCCCCTTCATTTTAAGCGAATGAACATCGACACCCTTTACATCTTCCAAACGAAGAGCAGGACCCTGCCGCGTTTCAATACGCACATGATGAAGCTCCAAATCCGCTACATGCTTACAGAGCATGCCGTCGCCAGCCATGATGATTTTCTCTCTCACCATGTCAGGCTCATCCCCCTGCTCCGCGGGATCCGTCGTCATTTCGATGTGGACATGAGATAACTGCACGTCCCGAATCGGCATTTCCGGCAAACCGTAGAGGAAACCAGCAGCAGCGCGAGTGCGCTTCGCAGTGACTTGATGTATGCGTATATGTTCAATCACGGGTGTACTTTCGGTTACGGGAACCGCATTCGGGCTGCTGATCAGCGGATCGCTTTCGTCAACACCATGCCGATAGAACGAGTTAATCGTTAATGGGCAGAACACATCTTCCATGTAAATGTTGCTGATCAATATATTCTTGATATATCCGCCGCGGGCGCGATTTGTTTTCATCCGTATCCCACGATCGGTCCCTGTGAAAATGCAATTGGAAATAACCACATTGCGAATACCGCCAGCCATCTCGCTGCCGAGCACGACACCGCCATGTCCTCTCAGCATCGTACAGTTGGTAATCACGATATTCTCTGAAGGCTTGCCCACCCGTCTACCATCTTCATCTATGCCGGATTTGATGCATAAACAATCATCGCCTACATCGAAGAAGCAGTCGGATATACGTACATTTTGGCAAGAGTCGATATCTAGTCCATCGCCATTAGGCGTATCATTCGGGTTCTTGATCGATACCCCATGAAGCTGAACATCCGTGCAATAGACCAGATGTGTATTCCAGAACGGCGAGTTTTGCAAGGTGATGCCTTCGAGCCTGACACCTTCACAATCGATCAATTGCAGCAGCGGCGGCCTAAGAAATTGGGTGGACCACTCCACAATGTTGCTCTTCACCGATTCCAGCAAAGCCTGATTCTTCACCTTGAGCTCTTGCATCTGAGCAGAGTCCAATGTGCCGCCTTTGCGAATCTCACGATACGCCTGCCACCAAGCGCTGCCTTGACCATCGATGATGCCGTCGCCTTTGATCGACACCTTCTTCAAGCCTCTACCATAAATGAGCGGGGAGTACCCGTAGCATTCATAGCCCGACCAGCGCGTCTGTACAAGCGGATACTTGTCGAACTCGCTGATAAACATCAGCTTAGAGCCCGTCTCAAGCTCCAATGTCATGTAACTGCGCAGCTCAATCCGGCCCGTAAGATAAGTGCCGGCAGGAACGTACACCGTTCCGCCCCCTTGTAGGGAGCAGGCTTCAATCGCCGCCGCGATAGCCTGCGTATTATCCGTTTCGCCATCTCCGATAGCGCCGAATGTCGTAATATCATAGATCGCCATCGTCTGCTTCGCTCCTTCGGATCCTTACTTATTCAATGCCTGAACTTCAACGCACGCCATGACAAAAGCTCCCACACCATGCAGATCATTCTCACTCGTTGGACGCGTTACGTAATTCTCATAGTCCCCCGCAGATGTTCCAATACAAATCAGCGGCATAATAACTCTGCCTTGCTCGTCGAATTTCAACGTGCGCAGCAAGCCTTCATACCCCTTCACGGCTGCTTCCGCGCATTCACGGCCTACGACGCCGAGATTTACGGCTTTGGCAATTGTGTACACGAACAGACTTGTACAAGAGCTTTCAAGCCAGTTATCCGGCTGATCACCTTTGTCGATCACTTGGTACCAGAGGCCGCTTTCCGTATCCTGGTAGCGGATCAAGGCATGCACGAAGTCGTGCAGCGAGTTGACCAGCGCTTCGCGCCCTGGCTCACCCTCAGGCAGCTCGTCGAGGAATTGCGAAATAGCTAAGCCGTACCAGCCGAGTGAACGTCCCCAGAATTCCGGCGAGCAGCCTGTTTCGGGGCTCGCCCAAGACATGCGGCGGCTTTCGTCCCACGCATGGTACAGCAGACCCGTGCGCTCGTCCTTCATGTACTTGCGCATAAGCTGCTCTTGGTGCAGCACGGTTTGGCGCAAGTCCGTATCGCCGAAGGCGTTCGCGTATTTCAGCGAGAATACGCCGGCCATATATAAACCGTCCAACCACATTTGGTTGGCGTATTTGTCTTTGTGCCAGAACCCGCCTTCGGAGGTGAGGTTCAGCGTTTTGAGCAGGTTGCGCAGCTTATCCGCCGCAGCGCGGTATTTGGGATGGCCTGTGCGCTGCTCCAAGCGGAACAGCAGCAGCCCTGCTTGCATCGCGTCGAGCTGATCGCGAGCGAAGTAGAGATTGCCATAGTCGTCGACTAGACCATCGACATAGGCCTGAATATAAGCATCATAGCGGTCATCCTGCCCAGCTGCCGCGAGCATTTCCATGCCACAGAGAAATACACCTTGATGGTAATGCCAACGCCCTGCGGGCGGTAGCTCCATCGGTGTATGCATGTCCATGATCGAGTCGCAGGCAGCTTGTGCCCACTCCTGTGGTGTTTTCGTTTGAACAGTAGCCATGATGGGGATCCCCTTCCTAAATTAAGAAAATGGTAAATTTAAACGCTTCAATTTCAGCTCATGAGGTGGAAAATGGGCCGTTTCGTGAGAGCGGGCGCCTTCCTTCCAGCTAACTGGTAGCAAACCGAACGTATCAACAAGGCTTGTGTGCCAGCGTTCATATCACCTTCGACTTCGCCGCCCCCGATATGGACAGCCTTCGGCATGCCGGGGTAAAACTCCCCTGGCTTCACTTGCGCCACATTAGGTGCTGTTGGCGAATGCGCAAGCTCGCGGGAAAACCCGCCATCCGCACGAAGAAGGCGTTTCATATTCGCAAGCGTAATGGCGATGATCTCGCGCAAATCTTCTGCTGGAATGGACAATTTCATGTATGACAATAAATGAATCGGATTGCGAATATAGCACATATCGACCGCTTCCTCATGCCGCAAAGCGTAGAGGATACTTTGATAAATTCGATCCTCTCTAGGCAGCGGCACGTCAAAATGATCGTAGAAAATGTGCAGCTTGAACGTACCTGAGATTCGCACATAGTAGGAGCCTTCTCCCCATAAACCGGTAATGGGATCCTGTTTATTGGCAAAAAAACGGAAAGCTGTTTGCGCAAACTCAGCTCTGCGACTCGCCGGTTCCACTTGTTTCACATACACGCTGGAGGTGGAAAGACGATCACAGCCTCGCCAGCTGTTCGTTAGTACAACCGAGTTCAACCAAGCCAGATAGTCTTCTGGCGAAGACATATAGTTCGGGGCTTGCTGTGCCTCGTAAGGCAGTGCGTGAAGCGGCTGCCCGCCAAGCTTGCGCAATGCATTCAAGCTATAGCTGATTGCACGGGCAACCATCACTTCATCTTCACGCATGAGCGGATTCTCGTCATAGAAGTAGCCCGACGATGATTCCTGTTTGCTTTGAAAGAAACGAATGCAGCTGTCTTTCATGGCCACTGGCACTTCTGCCAGCCAACCGCAGCGTTCCAGAATGTTCAATGCCTGCGCCGTGGATTCAATGTCAGGAACGCTGCTCGGCAGCCGTCTGGAGCTTGCGGCGTAATAGAACCCGCCGCTTTCCGCATCCATTTGCCCGCTGAGCCACGCTCCAAAGCCATCAAACAATCCATCCATCTCGGTTAACAGTTCACTGATTTCCTTGCTTAAATCGCGCCCTTGTCCTTCTCTCATCATTACCCCTTAATGGATCCAATCATTGCACCCTTAGCAAAATGCTTCTGCAAGAACGGATACACGATTAGAATCGGAACTGTAGCTACGACGATAACGGCCATTTTGATCGACTGTGCTGGTGGTGGTGTTGCGCTATCCAAGTCCGAACTCACGTCCAAACCGCTGGCAAGGACGACAATTTGACGAAGCAAAACCTGAATTGGCCATTTGGCACTTTCATTGATATAAAGAATCGCACTCAAGTACGTGTTCCAATACGTTACCGCATAGAACAACGAAATCGTCGCAATCGCAGGCATCGATAAAGGCAGAACGATACGGAATAGAATACCGAAGTCGCTGCAGCCGTCGATTTTCGCCGACTCCTCAAGCCCCTCAGGAATGTTCTGGAAGAAATTTTTCAAAATAATTAAGTTAAACGCACTGACTGCTGTCGGAAGAATCAACGCCGCGTAGGTGTCGATCATGCCAAGCTCCTTCACAACGAGAAACGTCGGAATCAAGCCGCCATGAAACAACATAGTGAACACAACGAGGAACATAATGACTTTACGTCCATCCACATCTCTGCGTGCCAAGCCGTAAGCCATCAACGCCGTGATGAACATACTGATCACTGTGCCGATAACCGTCGTCCCAATTGAGACCGCCATCGCTTTAAATATGGTATTTGTTGAAAAAATAAATCGATATGCCTCGATACTCCAGTCCGTCGGAATGAGGACGAATTTCTTCGTCGCCATTTCCGCACTCGTCGTGAAGGAACCTGCCACCACGTGCACGAACGGGATGATCGTAATCAATCCGATGATCGTTAATAACAAATAGTTGATGATACCGAACATTCTGCCGGCTAATGTTTTATCTTCTACCACAACTTCAACCTCCTAGCTGCTTTACGCTCTACTCAAGCTTAGTAAACGCCTTCTTCGCCCATTTTCTTCGAGATTCGATTCACAATCATCACGAGCGCAAGTCCAATGAATGATTTGAATAAACCAATCGCTGCGCTGTAGCTGAATTGACCTTGTTTCAGACCTGCTGTATATACATAAGTATCAATGATCTCAGCAACTTCTCGGTTCATGGAGTTAAGAAGTAAGTACACATGTTCAAAACCGAGCTCGAGAACCGCACCAATTTTCAAAATTAATAAAACAATAATGACACTTCGGATCGCGGGCAACGTAATGTGCCACACTTGTCTAAGCCGTCCTGCACCATCCATACGAGCAGCTTCATATAACCCAGGATCAATGGATGCAATCGCTGCTAAATAGATGATTGTTCCCCAACCTGCTTCACGCCAAATAACTTGCAAAATATAAATCGGTCTGAACCATTCTGGAGCCAGTAAGAAGTTCACTTTTTCTAAGCCGAAATATGAAATCAACTCATTAATAATACCGCCGTCCATGGTCAGCATAACAAAGCTGATGGAGACGATAATAACCCAAGACATAAAGTGAGGCAGGTAAACAATCGTTTGAAACACTTTCTTAAACAGATCCCCTCTGACTTCATTCAGCATGAGCGCCAGGATAATCGGAATCGGAAAATAGAATACGAGATTCATAACAAACAAAATTAACGTATTGCTCAAAATGTTGAAGAAATCCGGCTCTGTAAACAAGCGCTTGAAATGCTCCAAACCGACCCATTCACTCCCGGTAACACCTTTGAAAGGCTTGTAGTTCTGGAAGGAAATAATCAGTCCATACATCGGAATGTATTTGAAAACGATAAAATACAAAATCCCCGGCAGCAACATGACATAAATCCATTTATTTTTCCAAAGGCGTCTGCTCAGCTCACTGCTTGACTTCCTAGCGACCACGCTTTGTGTTACTTTCACTTCTTGCATAGGACTTCTTCCTTTCCTTAAAAGGAGAAGACTGCCGCGGTTTCAGCAGCCCTCTCGCCTTGACTTTTCAAACATTTTGTTGCTGAATTACTTTTTAGCTGCGTTGTATTCCTCGATGATTTTGCTGCCACCACGAGTTTTCCAATCTTCAATCGCTTTCTCAAAGCCTGCTTTATCGATTGTTCCGTAAATGTACTTGTTCGTTGCATCAGTGATAACAGCTTGCGCTTGAACACCTTTTTCAAGGTTTGTTTTGGAATCAAGTGCTGCTACTGGGTCTTGCACAGCGAACTTCAGGTTGGCAATTTTCAGCTCATCCGCTTTTCCTTGCGCAGGGATCGTTGGAATACCCAAGAATCTTCCGGATGTATCTTCGTCACCAATCGCTGCATCTGTGAAAGGTTTCACTTCGCGTGTCCACTTTTCTTCATCCAGCTTCTTCGCTTTGTTATCCGTTACACTGTAGTTCACATCTTTAATGCCCCAGTTCGCCATGTTGGCTACTTCTGGTGTCATCATTTTGTCGAAGTAAGCTAATACTTTACGAAGATCAGCTTCCGTTTTATTCGCAGATTTAGGGAATAGAACTACGTTTGCATAACCAGGTAGCGCCCATGCTGCGAATTTGCCGTCAGGTCCAGCAACCATACTGTGAACATCTACGACAGCTGCGGGTACGTTTTTGACCAAATCTTTGTTTAGTGTGGAAACGTCCGTCATTGCACCAATGTACATGCCGGCTTGGCCGCTAGTGAACAACTTTTGTTGATCTGTTTTACTTGTTGCCGCGAAGTCTTTGTTGATGTATCCGCCATCACGCATTTTCTTGAAATAATCCATCGTCGCTACATATTGTGGGAACATGAATTCAGGAGCTAGCTTGCCGTCCTTAACGCCCCAGTTATTCGGTGTGCCCTGCCAAGCAGCAATCGTTTTGAATGCGCCGTAGATCAAATCGTTACGATCTGTAAGTCCGATGGTATCTTTTTTGCCATTTCCGTCAGGATCGTTTTCCGTAAACGCTTTCGCCATTGCGAACAACTCATCTAGATTTGCAGGAGGTTTCAAGCCTAGCTTATCCGCCCAGTCCTTACGGTAGATTAGACCTTGACGAGCAATGTCTACACCGCGGTACAAGGAGTACAATTTGCCATCCACTTTCGTATTATCATTCGTTGTGGATTTCAACTTGCTAAGGTTCGGGAAGTCTTTCAAAAGAGGTCCGATTTCCCAGAACTGTCCGTCACGGATTGCCCCTTTCATTTGAATAAACGTCGCTTGATTCTTCAAGTACGTCGCTTGTGGCAGAGCGCCAGTTGCGAAAGTCGTATTCAGCTTCTCTTCATACGTGTCTGCCGGGAAGAATTGATACGTAAGCTTCGTGTTCGTCAACTTCTCAAGTTCTTTAATAATGGTATCTGGTGGTGTTTGTGCCGTATTAAGTGGTGCCATAATCGTAATCGCTGTAGGCGTATTGTCTGTAGGTTTCGGTGCCGCTGTTGTCGTTGCTGCTGTTGTTGCTGCCGCTGATGTTGATGCAGGCGTTTCTTTCTCTCCGCATGCTGCCAAAGCAAAGCTGGAAACGAGTAGAACGCTAACTGGAATCGTGACTAATTTTCTCTTCATATCGGTTTGACCTCCGTGAAAATGTGGTGTGCTACAACTCACACATTACACGGTGCAAGATGGGTACCGAAACAATCATTTACTCATATAACCTAGGTCTTGCGCAGGATGGGAGCGACATGTGAGATGATGATTATCGAGTGGGGAGATGATTATTAGGGAGATTTGTCGAAAAAACTACTCACACACATTAAAAGGAAAAAAAGAAAGAGTCTACCAATTGGCAGACTCTCTATGATATATTTAGTTGGTACAACTCAACTTGTGTGCGGCTCCCTCCGGAAAGGAGGTTGATGCCATGGAAACTTTCCAAACGATAATCGTTATGCTCGCGTTCGGTACGTTTATACTGGCGCTTCTAACATATATCGAGAAACGAAAGTAACCCACTCAAGCTGACGGCTTAACCAGTGGGTTACACCTTGCAACTACCTTGGAGGTTGCCCACCAAATGATTGTACAGGAGACGTGTTAGCCGCACGTCTCTTTGTTATTTATAATCTTATCACGCCTGTTTTATACACGCAACTCACTTGTTTGCCTTGGAGTAAGACGTATCACAAGGCTCACTTCACTTCTTCGCATACGCCTCATTATACTCCGTGATCATCTGATTCCCGCCGCCGCGCTTCCAACGCTCGATCTCTTGCTGGAAGGCCGCTTTATCCAGCTTGCCTAAGATATAATTATACGTTGCGTCAGAGATGATTTTGTACAATTCGACACCTCGCTCATCATAAGTCTTCGACTCAATACCCAATGTCGGGTCCTTAACCGCATATTTCTCATTATCCAAGCTAAGCGTATCCGCCAGCTGGGACAATGACTCACTCTCCACAACGGGAATGATATTCGGGTTGTTCAGATCAGCAATCATCAACGCATACAGCGCATTGACCTCATTGACACGAATCTTCGACGTCTCTTCGGAGAGTTGGATTTGCCCATTTTTGACCGTATAATGACGTCCCTCCAAGCCATATTTCATGAGATTGGCGACATCCTTATCCATCGTCCGATCAAAAAACTGCAGCATCTGCTTAAGTTCCGCCTCGGTCCTTATGGCCTTTTTAGAAAACAAATATAAAGCACTATAATTAGGAATGGACCAAATTTGGAACCCCTGCGGCCCTTCAATATGATTCACCAGCGTTAATCTGGCCTCGGGATTCACTAACTGCGCCTCATCCGAAAGACGCTGCACATCCTGCATACTGCCGATGTATACGCCAGCTGTGCCGCGAATCAACTTATCCCGCTGCACTTCTTTACTCGTCACGGCAAAATCCGAATTAATCAGCTTCTCGTCATACAGCTTCTTCATGAAATTCATCGCGTCTACATACGACTTTGTTTCAAACTCTGGTATAAGCTTGCCACCCGAAACACCCCAATTATTCGGTGATCCAAAGTAGGAGCTGAGTGTTTTAAAGGAACCGAACACCAAATCATTGCGGTCCGTTAACCCAATCGTATCGTCATTTCCGTCGCGATCAGGATCGCCGTAAGTGAACGCTTTTAACACTTCATATAGTTCATCCAGATTGGTCGGCTTTTTCAATTTGAGATTATTCAGCCAATCCTCACGAATAATAATCCCCTGCCGAGAGGACGGGCGCTCGGTGTATAAGCCATATATTTTGCCATCAACAGCCGCCTGTCCCAAAATCTCTTTATTCAGCTTTTTCAAGTTCGGATACGCGGCTAAATACGGCCCAATATCCCAGAATGCGCCGGAACGGATCGAATTTTTCATCAGCATGTAATCCGTATATTTAACGTAGGTCGCCTTCTTCAACGAGTTCGTCGTAAGGGCCGTATTCATTTTATCCGTATAAATGCCATCTGGAACCCAGTTCAAATCTAGCTTCGTTTGCGTCCGATTCTCAATCTCTGTAACAAGCTCGTCTATCGGCGGATGCGGAAAATGAAGAGGTGCCATAATAGAAATAACAGGCCTTGTGCTTGTGTCATCTTTCGCTTTGGGCGTGTTGTCCTTCTGACAAGCGCTCATCAACATAAGGACAATTAGCGCTATACTCATTCGTCCCGTCCATAGGAACCGCTGGCCAAACAAACTACTTCTCATGCTAACTCCCCCTTGCAACAGCTGTGTTTTGGGCGGCAAATATGAGATAATGATTATCCCATTTGCAGATGATTATTGATCTGAACTGTACTCTTGACTACAATACATAGATAGTCTGACGAATGATTCTTCGAATAGATAAGGTGTTGGATACGATGCGCTCTTTAAGTTTTCTTAGCAAAATGACGATATTCAGCTTCCTGCTCAGTACACTGCCTGTTATCTTTATCGGCGCTTTTGCCTTCGTAACATCCTCTAGCGAGATCCAAAAAAATGTCAACGAAGGTAAAATGCAGTTAATCACCCAAATTAACTCCAATGTAGAGCAGAAATTAACCACTGTCAACCATACACTCAATCAGGTCATCAATTCCACCGTTCTCAAAAAGGCGATGGAAATGCCGCTGACCGTTACCGATTTCATGATGTACGATGATCTGCGAAGTGAAATTCGGTATATGCAATCTTTTGACACGAGACTGGAAGATGTTCTCCTGATCAATGCGAAACAGAATTGGATGATCAAAAATTCAGGGCTTTACCGTTTTGACAACTATCCGTTCGCCGATAAATTGATCTCGCTCATGAATGCCCAAGATAACAGTACGTGGACCCTGAATCCTTCCGAGTGGTTTTACACCGAAGAAAATGCGCGAAGCGTGACCTGTGACTATAGTATTTCGCTTGTCAAAAAGCTGCCAACGACCGGCCTGGATAAATACGGCTTGGCCTTAGCTAATATTCCCGCCTGCTCCCTGCAGGATATGATTCAAAGTGATTCCGAACACCCCGATGACATTGTCATCATCGATGAACAGCAGCGGATTGTGATGAATCGTGATCCGAGTCTGATCGGAAAAGCAATCACCGCGGCCGGTCTGACCGACCTGACACCGCTTGAAAATGAAGCTAGCGGTCAGTTCCGCGCCAGTATTCACGATAAACCTTATTCCGTTACCTACCTGCGTTCTAACCTGAACAACTGGACCTATTTATCCTTGACTTCGATCGACAGCTTGACCAAGGAATCCAGCAAAATCGGAACTTATACGATTTATATCTGCGTTCTGATGCTAATTCTCGCTTTGCTGCTCGCATGGCTAGTTTCGCGCAAAATGTACTCACCTATCCAACTCCTCCTGAATCAAATTGGGGGCTTGGTGACCGGAAATCAGCAGCGTAAAGCGAATGAGTTTCAGATGATCAGCGAGCATGTGCATACCTTGTTCCAATCGAAATCACAACTCGAAAAAGAAGTCCACCAACACATCGGCCAAGTGCGGACATTCTTCCTTATCAAGGCTTTTCAGGGACATATCAAATCGGCGGAGTTGTTAGAAAAACTTGCACAATTCGGCTATAGCGACCATATTGCCGCATGGAAAACGATGTCGGTCATCACCATTCAAATCGACGCCATCGACCATACCCGCTATGAGAAAAAGGATATGGAGTTGCTGCTCTTTGCCGTACACAACATGATGGAGGAGCTCATCCCTTCGGAACAGCGTTTAGCGCCGATACTCATTGATCAGACGATCGTTACTATGATCGGAAGCGCCGACTCGGTTGATAGTGATTTTCGCTCGATGGTGTACGCCCTGACCGAGCAGGTGCAGCAGCATATTTATAACTTCCTGAAGCTGCATATCTCCATCGGGATCTCTCTGCCGATTCATGCATTCAACCAGATGTCGCTAGCCTATAAAGAAGGGCTTGAGGCCTTGAAGCATCGCATCAAGCTTGGTGAGGGCATCATTATTCAGTATGAGAACATCAACTCCGGGAAGCATTACTTGAATTTGAACTATCCGAAGCCTATTGAGAACGATCTGATCGATAGCATTAAGCTAGCCGAAAAGGATAAATCCCGCGAGCTGCTGAAGCAGCTGCTGCATGCTGTGTTCGCGGCGCCGCTTTCCCCGCAGGAGTACCAGATCCCGCTGGCGCGGCTGCTTAACAACTTACTGATGATGATGCAGGAATCCGGCATCGCGTTGAATCAGATTCATCCGAACAAAGGCTCTTTGTTCGAAGAAGTTCTCGGCCTGCATACGACCGCCGAGGTCGAGGACTGGTTCTGGACCGAGGTCATCCACCCGCTGATCCGTATTTACCGCGACCGGCAGGATGCGCAGTACCACAACATTTCCGAGAAAATTATCGATCTCGTGCAGCATTATTACGATACCGACCTGACACTCGAGGAATGTGCTTCTCGTTTGCATTACAATGCGAACTATTTGAGCAGCATTTTCCGCAAAGAGACGAACTGCTCCTTCAGTGATTACTTATCGAACTACCGCTTCAACATGGCGAAAAAATGGCTCTCCGAGACCGATATGCCCATCAAGGATATCTCCTCGAAGCTGCGCTACAACAACTCGCAGAATTTCATCCGCTCCTTCCGCAAACAGGAAGGACTCACTCCCGGCCAGTACCGGGATAAGCAAAAAGAGGGCTTGCCGCCTAGTACGTAGGGCATGTTCGAATCCATTGCAAGCGCAAAGGCAAACAGCCTGCGAAGCCACTGTATACACACAAGCAAACAGCCTGCGAAGCCACCACATTGTTGTTGGTGGTTTCGCAGGCTGTTGTTCGTCTTGCGGAAATGGGGCAGCCTTGAGGGCTTGTCCACATGATCTACGTTTCTACGCTATTAAACGGAAACGACTTGGCTGGCTTCAACCGCTGCTTTCAGCGCAGCACGGTTGTCCCACAGGAAGGAGAGCACCTGATTAAGCTCCTCGAAAAACAACTCTTCCGCGTCCTCATAATCTTTCCCGACGCCATGAACACTAAAGCGTTCACCCTCATAATTCATTAAGGTCCATTGACCCCCACGTTTTTTATCAGCAAAAACAAGGTAAAGCTTCTTCCCTGCTGCATCCCACTCTGCGAAATCAGAGAAGTTGTCCAAAATCAAGCTGATGTCCTGTTTATTCTTAATTTGCATGATCTTATCTCCTTTTCGCTTTTTTTTAAATCGTACCCGAGTTTCCTTGAGAAGTTTGTCACACTTTAGGGACGAAATATAGGAATTTTTGTCGAAGGGGTTGCGTTAGGGGGCGGGAATCGCCGCGGAGTGCAGCTTCTGGTACCAGGTGACGCCCTTTAGCTGTAAAAACTACAGCTAATCTCGGCGGATTCACTAGATATCGCCACTTAGATGGATTTTATGCAGTTAAAATCAAGCATTTCAGCGTGAGGTCTGAAATATGCGGAAAATAACTGGAGGAAATCCAGTTATTCCTCTCAACACGTGGATCTCCCGCAATTTAACGGGAGAAAATCCAGTTATTAATAACAGACCGCCCCAAGAGCATCACCCATGGACAAATACAGCGTTTTCCTTCCATGACGTCAAAAAGGCCCCTTTTGAGTATTTAGCTACTTGTAGTACCGATCCATTGGATTTTCCCAATGGAGCTGAGTTCTGATTAGTTCGGGTTGGCGGTTCAGAGGCCAAGGGGACGGGGTTCAGGGTTCGGTGAAACGCTCCGTTGAGGGGTTGGGTTGGGTTGGGTTGGGTTGGGTTGGGTTGGGTTGGGTTGGGTTGGGTTGGGTTGGGTTGGGTTGGGTTGGGTTGGGTTGGGTTGGGTTGGGTTGGGTACGAGGCTCTGGGTCTCCCACTTGTACATATGACAGAATTACCAATTTGCTGGACTGCTCCCTCATCCACCATCACCAATAAAATCAAAAAGAGCGAATCCCAAAAGATTCGCTCCACACTCACTACTTAATCCCCGCCGCGGCATAGACCTTGTCGAAGCCAGCCTTAGACCGCTCCACCAGACTCTCCGGAGAGTCCGTCGGAGGCTCGGCTGTCAGGATCTCCTGCGCTACGGCGCCGGTATAGCCAATACGCTGCAGTCCTTGCAGGAAGCCTGCCAGATCAATGACACCTTCCCCCGGGTACACGCGTCCGTTGTCAAGCACTTCCTCCACCGGCACGTCCGGCGCATCGTTGATGTGAACGTGCACGATCTGATCGGCGCGGAGCTTCTCGATATCCGCGACGGTCCCACCAATTGTGTACCAGTGCAACGAGTCGAACAGCAAGCCCACGTTGCGCTCACCGATCGCATCGATCCAATCCAGCGTTTCATCCATCGTCCAGATGAACGGATGCTTCCACCGTGTCCGCAAATGATGCGGACCGACGAACTCCAGCCCTAGGCGGATGCCGTAAGCGCCTAGGATTTGGGCGCACGTGCGCAGTCTGCGCGTCGCGAGCGCCATGAAGTGCGCTGCCCCGAGATCCGTCGAGGGCAGCACATACGTGCAGCAGCTCGTGCAGCCGAGCGCTGCTGCCGCTTCCGCGGCTTGGGCCAGCTTCTGCAGGCCGCTCAGGAACGCCTCTTCCGTGGTCCGCCATTCCACAGGCAATCCAATGGACCCGACGACGAGTCCATTCTTCACTAACAACTCCCGCGCACCAGCAACGGTGTGCGCTTCTACCAGGCTCAACGCGTCGATATCGACCGCTTGGAAACCATATTTTGCCGCTAACTCTATGAATTGCTCGTTACTCTCGATCTGGCCAAGCCCTGCTCTCGTTAATCCTCTAAGCATTGAATATCCCTCCTAATCGTTACCTGCTCTATGTTTTCTTTATATTGTTCTATCTTTCACGATCCCATTTCCACACTTAATTCCAGTTCAACTTAACTTCACTACCTGTACGCGAAGACTCATAGATCGCATCGAGAATCAAATTGTTCGTATATCCAGAAAGTGCGGATGTAATCGGCTGCTTGCCTTCACGAATACACGCCAAGAAATGGGCGCTGAGTCGTTCACGCTCTCCTTCATCATTCTCAGGCTTCTTCAGCTCCGTTTCGATTGCACGGTTGAATTTCTCCGTCAACAACTTCCCTGTAGCTCCCTTGTAGCTAGCTCCGCCGTCAGAGCCCATGAGGTGAACGAATGGTGTGTTGTCCGTATCCATGTGCACCGCCCAGCTCACTTCAAGCGTCAGCGTGCTGCCATCCTCCATACGAATCAGCGCAGTTGCCAAATCCTCTACATCGTAATAACCGTTCCAGTTCGGTGTGCCCCATGTGCCAATCCCTTTACGGCGCGGCCCGAATTCCGCATACGTTGCACCAACAACAGAAACTGGTTTCGGATTCCCCATCAAATAGAGGGCCAGATCCAACATATGAACGCCGATATCGATCAAAGGACCGCCGCCAGACTCGTCCATTTTGGTAAACCAAGTTCCCCAACCTGGAATGCCTTTGCGGCGGAACCAGCCCGTTTTGGCCGTGTAAATTTTGCCTAGCTCACCAGCTTCAACCTGCTCTTTAATTTGCATGGGAACGGATTCCCAGCGCATTTGGTGACCGATCATCACGATTGTGTTCGTCTTAAGGCTCGCTTCATATATTTGTTTCGCCGCTGCAGCACTAATGCCCATTGGCTTCTCGATAAGTACATGTTTACCCGCTTCAATCGCTTGTACAGCAAGGGAGGCATGGTATTGATTCGGTACGCCAATAATGACTGCGTCGACATTCGAGCTTTGAATAAGCTCCTCAGGTGTGGCTGCCACATAGGCAATGCCGTGCTCTTGCGCTTTCGCTTCTGCTAAAGGCAAGTACGCGTCTGTAATCGCCGTAATTTCGCAGAGATTGGCCAGCTTCGAAAACTGCCGAATATGAACGCCGCCAATATTTCCTGCACCAATAATCCCAATTCTAATTTTGTTAACGCTTTCCACGATTCGTTCCTCCTCATAAGTACACGCTGTTGATCTGCTTTTATGATAAAATAAGATCACTAAGAAGTCGTACCATATATTCGGAAAACGTCCCATTTTTTCGAAGGAGACCTGATAGATCATGACTTATTTTCCGGATTATTTTAAAACGTACCCTAATATGCACTCCCCCTTCCCTTTTCACCTCAGTCGAAATACTCTGGAGCGTGGCTTTCGCGCACACCGTCATGATTTCCTAGAGTTTTCTTATGTGGTGGAAGGACGCGGCGCAGAAACGATAAATGATGTGAAACATGCGATGGTGCCAGGTACTTTTACCTTTGTGCTGCCTTATCAGGTACATGAAATTTTTACGGATCCAGGTCACAAGCTAGTTCTCTTCAATAGCATGTTCAGCATGGATCTCCTCATGGAGCCGGGGAACGATCAGGGATTATCTGATCTTTTTAATGACTCGAATGGATTGCCTGCTTATGTGCAGTTCGAAGGGGCCGAGCAGGAGCAGATGACCGCAATCATCGAAGATATGATGAAAGAATATCACGGGGACGAGCGTTACAGACAGACATTACTGAAGGCAAAATTGAAGGAGATTCTGATCCGATTCGATCGGAGACGGTTTGGACATGCAGGTCAGGAGGAAGAAGCTGCGATGATAGTCAAATCCCCCTCACGATCCAGCCAAGCCGTGTGGCCGATCATTCACTATATCCATCGGAATTATCAAGAGGATCTCGCCTTATCCGATCTAGCTTCGCGCTTCTCGATGAGCGTTTCACGCATCAGTGAGGTCATTAAGCAAACGACGGGGCAGACCTTCGTTCACTTCCTTCACGACCTCCGTCTGCGTCATGCCTGCAGCCTGCTGGTCTCCACCGATATGAGTGTCACGGAGATCGCATTGGAGGTTGGCTATGGCTCGTACAAAACCTTTTCGCGGATTTTCCGTGAGAGTAAGGGCATCGTGCCGAAGGAGTATCGAAAGGTTGAGCATGGGCGATCGGTGTAATGTACAATGACACAAAAAAGCATCAAATCCACTACAGTGGACTTGATGCTTTTTCTTAATGCACCTTCTTAGGCCGCCTTCTTCTTGTTCTTCACATTCTTATTTAGAAAATGGATAAGTGCCTGATAAAAATCGCGAACATTTTCTAGCTTTTGATAACCATGCCCCTCATTTTTCTTCAGCATGTAAGCAACGTCAACATCTAATTTATGCAATGCTGCGACCATTTGATCCGACTCCGCTCGATTGACCCTAGGATCATTCGCGCCTTGCGCAATCAGTAGCGGCGCTTTGATTTGGTCAATATGGAACAGTGGTGAGACGCTTTCAAGTAGCTTCTTATCTTTGACAGGGTCGCCAACCTGTTGATACATGCGTGGACGACCAATTTCCCAGTAGGGTGGCAATGTTTTCATGAAGCTTAGTAGGTTCGACGGCCCAACGAAATCAACGCCAGCTGCGTACAAATCCGGCGTAAACGTCATCCCTGCTAGGGTTGCATATCCGCCGTAGGAGGTTCCAAATATCGCCACACGCTCAGGATCTGCAGTCCCCCGACCGATCAACCAGTTCACACCGTCGGTAATATCGTTCTGCATCGTTAACCCCCACTGCTTATCGCCAGCGTGCTCGAATGCCTTGCCATAGCCTGTTGAACCGCGGAAGTTCAGCTGCAAGACGGCATACCCTTGGCTAGCCAATAGCTGGACTTCCATATTGTAGCCCCATGAATCGCGGGACCACGGTCCTCCATGCGGATTAACTACGACAGGTAACTGCTTGGCAGCAACACCTTTAGGAAGCGTCAAGTAGCCGTGAATCGTTAATCCATCTCTACTTTTAAAAGAAATCGGCTGCATGTCCGCCATCTTCTTCTCATCAATTTTCGGCTGAATATCACCAATTTTATCTAACTTGTCCCTGATACGATCGTATAAATAATAGCTGCCGTACGATTTATCGCTTTCCGTATATAAGAGCAACACGTCCTTGTCCGGCGACCCAACGAGCCCCCAATGACGGGTTTGTAGTTTCTCTTCGATTTTGCGTGACATCGCTTCGAATTCATTGTCTAAATAATGCATCTGTACATCATCAGTCTCATAGGAGACAGCTAGAATCGATTGCTTTTTGTAAGACACGATGAAATTATCAATATCCACATCGTCATTCACATAGATGACTTCCGTCTCTTTCTTGGTGACAGGGTCATATTTCACTAAAGCTTGCTTGTCACGCCCGACGTTTGAAGCTGCGTAGAGTTGTTTATTATCGAACGTAAACATGACTGGAACAAAGGAGTCTTTCGCATCGAATTCGGCTATTTTCTCAAAAGATAAACGTTCACTTTCCCGATAGATAAGACCAGTCTTTTCGCCATCTCTGTCGATCCCAGCCCGAACTCTCCCCCAATTGTCTGTTAGCCAATACTCCACATTGCCGGGATTCTGCACATGCATAAAGATTTCTCCTGTGCTCAGTTTAACCCGATACACATCCATGGCTTTCGGATCCTGCTTATTCATGGTCACTAGAAGCTCAATGTCGCTCTCGTTCTTTGCAGGCAGAACATCGAGCAGAGAAGCTTTTACATTCGTATACGGCGTCAGATCGCGATCATCCGAACCATCCACACGCACAACCCGAAGATGTGTATTTTCCGTACCGCCACTATCAATCACATAAACGATCAAGTTATCCGTAATCCAAAATATACGCTCAATATTTTCATCTTTCGCGCTTGTAATCCGTGTACTCTGCGTTTCTCCAACTTTCTGGATGTAGATGTTCATTCGATTTTCCCATGGTTGCAAGAACGCCAACGATTTGGAATCAGGGGATAGTCGCACCATCGCCTTATCCGGCATCTTCAAGAAGTCCTCTAAGGGAACGGGCCCTTGGGTGGTTTCTTCTTTTTGAGCTATTGTCCGATATAAAAATAAGACAAGCTGCGCACGCGTCACCTGATCCTGTGGCATAAAAGCCACTTGCTCGGTAATAAAATGCTGCTTCAGCTTCATAACATCGTCGTGATGCGGCTTACCGATCGTAGATTCATCCTTAAGCCATGCCTGGATGCCATTATCTTGGAGCTGAAAAGCACGCACAAGCAAGCTCGCCATCTGTTCGCGTGTAAGGAAAGCATCCGGTTGGTACATCCCCTCATTGCCCTGCACGATGTTCAGCTCTTGCAAAGCATTAACAGCTTCCGCATAGGGACTCGTCTCCGTTATGTCTGTAAAAGCATTCAACGCTTTCGGTTTGTTCAGCTTTAGTGATTTACTGAGCCATACAGCAGCATCTCCTCGCGTAACGGCATCATCTGGATGAAAGTCACCGTCCGCTTTAGCCTCGATCATGCCTAGCTCTTTCAGCATAACAATTTCTTGACTCGCATAATGCGTAGCTGGTACATCTGGATAGGCGACGATATCGCTGCTAGCCTGCGCGCTGATTGGAACGACTACGACGGCAATCCATACCGCAGCCAAAATTGAAGCGACGCTTTTTCGAAAAAAAATGTCCATGTTCAGCCCCCTGTAAAGTCCATACAACTAATAGGTAATACATTGTATTATATACCAGAAAATAGTGGATTGATAGACTCATAGCGTAGATTTACGGCTATCGCTGAGCATGGCATTGCAGCTTGCTAGGGTATGATATACTGTCCACATATCTTGCTTATTGAAGGAGCATACGACCTGTGGACGTGCTATATAAGGAACTAACCGCCCATCATGACATCTCCATATACGACACCAACACCTTCTCGGGTGCAAAAGGGCGTTTCCGCATCCTGGAGTTTTCCAATCATGCCATGCAAGGCGCGATGGATTTGGAGCATCCGGATCGCATTCTATTCGAATATCCAAGAGCCATGATTCATCTCTTACAAGCTAACAACCCCAGCTTCCAACGTGTTTTCCTAATCGGACACGGTATCGGCACCATCGCTTCGCATCTGAAGGAGAAACGCTTTACTGTTGCGGAGCTGGACGAGCTTGTCGTGGATCTGAGCAGGCGCTACTTCGGTTACAGCCGAGACAACGTCCTTATCGGTGACGGAAGACAGCTCCTTCATAGCGAGCCCCGTCGCACCTATGATTACATCCTTGTCGATGCTTTTACCGAAAAAGGCACACCTAGGTCGTTAACTTCTTTAACCTTTTTTCAAATGGCTACGCAAAAGCTTGACGCCGAAGGCGCCATCCTCCTGAATCTCATGGGAAAAGGTGACAATGACCCGCTCCTCGCAGCGATTCATACCACACTTAGTGAGGTGTTCACTTCCGTCAAAGCTTATAAACTTCCGTCCGAGGGACGCCGCGACCTGCAGAATTTCATCCTGATGGGTCAAAATAAGCCGATCACTTGTCACATGCGCCATATGGCTGGCTTCGTTGAAACTGAGCTTGGCTACGGGCATATCCTGATGGATGAAGCCTAATTTCCTTTTTTTATTCACTTGGGGGAGTTGTTTGCTTCCTATTGTTTATAATAAAATGTAAGAAGAAAAAAGTTCAATAGAAAAGGTGTCATTCATGAGCATATTAAATGTAGAACGACTTAGTCACGGCTTTGGAGATCGCGCGATCTTCAACGATGTATCCTTCCGCCTGTTGAAAGGCGAGCACATCGGACTTATTGGCGCAAATGGTGAAGGGAAATCCACCTTCATGAACATCATTACCGGGAAGCTTCAGCCAGACGACGGGAAAGTCGAATGGTCCAAGCGCATGCGCGTTGGTTACCTAGATCAGCATGCGGTGCTGAGCAAAGGGATGACGATGCGCGATGTCCTCAAGGGAGCTTTCCAATATCTTTTCGATATGGAACAAGAGATGAACGATATGTACGGTCGTATGGGCGATGTTTCACCTGAAGAGTTGGAACGTTTGCTCGAAGATGTAGGAACGATTCAAGATACATTAACGAATCAAGATTTCTACATGATCGATGCCAAAATCGAAGAAACGGCCCGCGGTCTGGGTCTGACAGATATCGGCTTAGATAAAGACGTGAATGACTTGAGCGGCGGGCAGCGGACGAAGGTTTTGCTTGCGAAGCTGTTGCTGGAGAAGCCAGACATCCTGCTCCTCGATGAGCCTACGAACTATTTGGATGAGCAGCATATCGAGTGGTTGAAGCGTTATCTGAACGAATATGAGAATGCCTTTATTCTCATTTCCCATGATATTCCGTTCCTGAACAGCGTAATCAACTTGATTTACCACATGGAAAATCAAGCATTGAACCGCTATGTCGGCGACTACGACCATTTCCTAGAAGTTCACGAAATGAGAAAATCCCAGCTGGAGTCCGCGTACAAACGCCAACAGCAGGAAATTTCTGAGTTGAAAGACTTCGTTCAACGTAACAAAGCGAGTGTCGCAACACGTAATATGGCGATGTCCAGACAGAAAAAGCTCGACAAGATGGATGTCATTGAGCTTGCCAAAGAAAAACCAAAGCCACAGTTCAACTTCAAAGAAGGACGTACGGCTGGTAAGCTCATTTTTGAAGCGACAGATCTAGTTATCGGTTACGACACACCATTATCCCGTCCGCTGAACCTCCGCATGGAACGTGGTCAGAAAATCGCGCTCGTCGGTGCCAATGGTATCGGTAAGACGACGTTGTTGCGCAGTATTTTAGGCGAAATCCCGGCTTTGGCGGGTTCCGTGCATAAGGGCGAGAACCAGCAAGTTGGTTACTTCCAACAGGAAATTAAAGAATCCAATAACAACACGTGCATCGATGAGGTTTGGAACGAGTTCCCTTCGCTTAACCAATTCGAAGTGCGCGCGGCGCTTGCCCGCTGTGGACTAACAACGAAGCATATCGAGAGCAAGATTGTCGTGCTCAGCGGTGGAGAGAAAGCCAAGGTTCGCTTATGCAAGCTGATCAACCGTGAAACGAACCTGCTCGTACTCGATGAGCCGACGAACCATTTGGACGTCGATGCGAAGGAAGAACTGAAGCGTGCACTACGCGCTTACAAAGGCAGCATCATCCTAATCTCACATGAACCTGATTTCTATCGCGATGTCGTGACGGAAACATGGAACTGTGAGTCCTGGACGACGAAAGTATTCTAAGCCACGCGAGTCCTGAGGAGCTTACCCCATCAACGCGATGAGGTAAGCTCTTTATCTTTTACGCGGCAGTGAACTGGACAACTCCGCCCCAAGATGATACATTATGTATCAGATGATGTATCTCACTCCTACCCCTGCACCCCTACGCAAATCTCTGGAACACATCCGAATGAAGCCACGGAAAGCGAGGAATCGTATGCTTGTTTTTCGATTCTTGTTTAAGAGCAAAATGTTGGTATTGCTGCTCATTCTCTGTTTTTTTGACGCGCTATTTACCGATATTGGCCTGCAGCTAGCCTTTATCCAAGAAGCAAATCCGTTCATCCGCAGTGTATACGAATGGCATGTCATCGCTTACTATCTCGTGAAGCTCATATTCCCTGTCGCTTTCATGTTGATGTATCCCTATATCCGCCAGAAATACTGGGTGCAGCCCTGCATAACCCTTACCGTCATTGTTTATGCTGCCGTCAACGTATACCATTTCGTCTGGTTATCTTATGGACTAACGTACCTCGCTGGCAACGCTTAGTACTCTTCGCTACTCATCGTAGCAATCATAGAGGCCTGATGTACGCCAACCGACTCTCTCGGTATCCACGTTGCATTAGGCCTCTCGGTCTGCCAAGCTTTCAACATCCATCGCTAACTCAGATGAGCTTCACTTACCGCCGCTGCGTCGCTGCGCTTTCCAAGAGTCCTGTCAATCTCTTGCTGTATACGCTTCAAGATGGTTAAGATTTCCCGTGGGTTGATACCATTTTCCAGCTCTTTCTCCATAGCGAGTACCTCTGCCACTAACACTTCCGCGTAGAAATTCACGGCAATCCCTTTCAGCGTATGGATCTTCCTTTTAACCACAACCTGTTCCCTACCGATAATATACGGGGTGAGTTGGTCATAGAAGCTACTGTAATCTTGCCTAAATTTCTCCATCATATATTGGAAAATATGCAGCTTATGATCGATATTCCTCATCAATTGCTCCGTACCAACACCTTGATATTGGTTTAAATAGCTCAATTGATCCCATTTTCCCAGCATGTCTGTCAACTGCTGTTCCGAGATGGGCTTGATGAGCAGATCATTCATTCCCAGCTTCAGCAGCTGCATACGATCCTGCATTAGCATATTCGCGGTGAGCGCTACGATAGGTACGAGATTCAAGTTCTTACGCTGTCTTAACTTCTGTGTCGCCTCATAGCCATCCATCTCCGGCATATGAATGTCCATCAGAATCAGCGTCCACGCTTGCTTGTCAGCCATTTCTAAAGCTTCAAGGCCATTCTGTGCCATAACCGTGTGATAGCCTAATTGCCTTAATTGCTCAGAGATAACAAGTTGATTGATTTCATTGTCCTCTACCACGAGAATGTTCCCTTTGTACGCGTTTACCTGTTTCTCTATCGTGTGAGTCACCAGACTAGGTTCCGTTACTATGGATCGTGTCTCCTGCTGAGCTAACCCGTCGACGGCCATCTTCAGATTGGCTCTGCTCACTGGCTTCACGAGCACAGCATCGGCCTGTAAGGCCTCTGGCAACTCCGACATCAGCTCTCTGCCATCGAGTGTCGTATAGGCGATTATCTTCGTACGTGAGCGGTCGATGGGTGCCATCACTCGCTCTAATCCATCTTGATCCTGGAGATCCTCCATTTGCATATCAAGAAGAACATAGTCCATTGGTGCGGCATTCCAAGCATCTTTCTCCAATGCGGTTACTAACTCTGACGCTGTCGTTACGCATTCTGTTTGCAAATGCATAGCTCCAAGCAGTTCAGCGATATGCCCAGCAACAAGGGGATGATCCTCAGCAATCCGAATTCGCTGATTTTGAATAGAACTTGGCTGCGCATGCGATCGATGAGGCTTCGCATCCTCGTCATCAGTACGAGATTTCCCTAGCATTAAGTTAAAATAGAATCGGCTGCCTTGGCCAAGTGTGGAATCCACCTGCAAGACACTGCCCATCGACTGTACTAAATGCTGGCATATGACAAGCCCTAATCCGGTCCCCCCATATCGCCGACTCATCGACGTATCTGCTTGTGAGAAAGGGACAAAGAGCTTCGAGAGCTTTTCCTTCGAGATTCCGATGCCAGTATCCTCCATAACAAACGAGATGGAGTAACCCTCATCTGACGTTTCCTCCAGAGCCACTTTCAACCTCAAATAACCCCTCTTGGTAAACTTAATCGCATTATTCGTTAAATTAATGAGCACTTGCTCCAATCGAAACGGATCGCCGCTGACAAGATCTGGGAGATTCTCCGACGTGTCGAGCATAATCTCGATTCGCTTCTTGCCTAGCGATACACTCGCAAGATCCGCTACCTTTTGAAGCGATGCCTCTAGGGAGAAATCTACTGTTTCTAGTGACATTTTTCCCGCCTCAAGCTTCGAGAAATCGAGAATATCGTTAATCGTAGCGAGCAGAACATTCGAAGATGAATCGATTTTACTCAAATAATCCTTTTGAAACGCAGATAACTCTGTTCGTTGTAAAAGCAGTGAAAGACCGATGATCCCGTTCAGTGGTGTGCGAATTTCATGACTCATCCTTGCTAAGAACTGACTCTTGGCCCTGTTGGATTGATCCGCTTCTTCCCGCTTCTTCAGATCCGTAATATCGTGGATCGTTCCCGTTATGCCATCAACCTCCGTTTCCCCATCTGTGAATAGCGGGGATAGTGTGACATTATAGGCATGCTCCGACCCGTCCGGATGTATAAGGTGGATACCGAACTGTTGTGTTTTCCGCTCCAAAATCGTCTGTTCGAACCCCATCTCCCACGTCTCAGGCTCGTCCATCTGGACCAATTCTGTTAGCAGCTTACCTTTCACTTGGTCGGCATCCATCTGGTATGTAAGGTACATCTTGCTGTTGGACGAGGCAATCGTACCATCTAGTTGAAACCGGAAAATGAAATCTTCTGAATTTTCGACCAATGTCCGGTACTGCTCATCCCTAGCCCTTGCTTTAATTAAAGCTGCACGATGCTCCGTGACATCACAAGCAGACCCAATTAACTCCGTCACAAGACCGAATTTATAGATTGGCTGTAGACTTACTAAGATCGTAAAGCCATTATAGTCATACTCGAAATTGACGCGTTCTCCCTGCCATGCTGTCTCGTAGTATTGTTTGCTACGAGTCTGAAAGGATTCGTTGAACACATACACTTCGCTTATTTTTTTGCCAATAAATTGACTAGGATGTAAGCCAAGCATCTGCAGCAGCTGTCCTTCGATCACTACGTAAACGTATTCATCACGGTGTTTATTTAGCTTAAACGTAAACCCCGGCTGAGAGCGCAGCATATCAATCAGCTCTTCCTCTACTTGCCGAATCTGCTGCTTATATTCCCGATTTCTAACCAAATATCGCATGAAGCAAGCAATCACAAAGACACAAATCAACTGATAGCTGATGTATTTCCAAATGATGTCGATTGACGTCCCGTACACCATCCAAACCATGGCATAATAAAAAACGAAAAAGAACATTGATCCAGACAACCACTTCATCCAATAGGATCTTATTTTAGCAAAGATGACGCCTGTTCCTGTAATCGCAGCGACGCCAGTCAAGAGCAACGGCACAGAAATCGTGCCATCCACGATGAATTTTCCTACCCATAGACAGACGAAGGTAATGAATAAAGAAATCATACCTCCCATATAGGCGGCCAACAGCAAACCGACACCGCGGAAATTCAGACTTACTTGCGGGGCTATTTGAATACTGAAATTCATTAGAACGACCACGAGCGCCCCATGCGCCAAACCTATATAGACTTTATTTAACCAGGTTGGCCTCTGATCAAGCTTCATGAGAATAAAGAAATGTTCCACAACTACAACAAACACGGTTATTAACGCAAAATTAATAATCAAATCATGTAACAGAGCAATCACCCACCCGTTTCTGACTCTCGTGAGGAAAACCATCTATCTTTTCCTTCATCATTCTATCACTATGTTTAAGCTAGTTGATACAACATTTCTTCTATATGCACCACTTCAACTGGTTTGCTAAAATAATACCCTTGGACGAAGCGGCAGCCATACTCGCGCAATACCTGCAGTTCTTCTTCGGTCTCAACGCCTTCCGCCACAACGAGAAGATTCAATTGCTTCGCCATTGTAAGCATGGTGCTCACGATAACCGCGTTCACTTGCCCGTGCTGTAAGCCTTTGATAAAGGATTGATCAATTTTCATTTTATCCACAGGAAAGTCACGCAGATAACCGAGTGAGCTATACCCCGTACCGAAATCATCCATTGCAATCTGGATACCTAGCTTCTTAAGCTTCCCAAGCGTATCTGCGGCTAGTCTGGCATCAACACTTAAGCTCTCCGTAATTTCGAGTTCTAGGTACTTGGGATCCAAGCCGGTTTCCTCCAGAATCGCTGCAATCGTCCTGCTTAGCCGGCAATCATTGAACTGTTTTCTAGATAAATTTACGGCCACAAACATCGGCGGAAGACCTGCCAACTGCCATTTCCGACTCTGTCTACAAGCTTCACGCAGCACCCACTCCCCGATCTCGTGGATGAGCACACTTTCTTCTGCAATTGCAATGAATTCCGATGGAGGTACATAGCCGAAATAGGGATTATCCCAACGAATCAGACACTCCATTCCGACAATACAGCTCGTATCGATATCAACAACGGGTTGATAGACGAGCTTAAATTCTTGCTTCGAGATCGCCCTGCCCAGGTGAAACTCAATATCCATCCGCCTCTGCAGCAAGACGCCATTAATCAACGGAGCGCCAGCCTGCAAGCTGTCTACATGTCCGTCTGAATGCGCTGCTGCGGGATACACACCTTTAACCCCATTTTGTATCGCGACCTTACATCGCTCCAGGAAATAGGTGATAACCCCCTCACCTTCCAAACCCGCTACTAACATTTCTTTATGGAAATAATCGACTGCGCCGAAACGCATCGCTTGGATCGTTTGAATCGAACCTTCTGAGGTATGTGTGCTAAGCATTATCACTGGAATAGGACTATGGTCCATGATGAGTTGAAGTGCCGTAAGTCCCAATAAATCAGGTAAGTCCATATCGATAAGGACCATATCTGGCTTATCATGTAACATAGAAGCCAATGCAGCACTGCCATGCGCTGAAACCCCTGTCAGTATGAGCTGTTTATCCTGCTTCAATATGGTCGCAATGACCTCCTGAGTATGCTCGGATATACTCACCAATAGTACTCCGTACCTGCCTGTCAGACTCATTCCCCCGCCACCTCTTCAAGCCATGCTTACTTATAACCTCATTATACTTTCCACCTATTAGGTTACTTACTTAAATTCTATGAATTTCATCCCTATTTTTTGCTAATATTTTACTAATATTTTTTAGAGCTCAGTAATGAAAACGGTTTACTCTTAAAATTCGACATTGTATAATAGAATTATTAGCTAAATATTAGCAACATCACTCACCTCTTCACTTTTTAAGAATTTCAAATTAGAAAACTATGCGTTAGGGGGGACTTCTAATGGACAGAGTTCTATTAATTGAGGACGATGATATTATCGGTGAGATGATCTGCATGTATCTGAAAGAGGAAGACTTCTTAGTTCTCAGGTGCCACAATGGACAGGAGGGGCTAACAGCCCTGCACGAATTCCAACCAGATCTGATTTTACTTGATCTTATTCTCCCAGACTTCGAAGGTACAGAGCTATGTAATTCCTTGCGAGGACTAACACCTGTTCCGATCATTATCATCTCTTCTAATTCCAAAGTCAGTGAGAAAATCGAAGCCTTTACCGTTGGAGCCGATGATTATTTATGCAAACCGTTCAGTATGCATGAAATGAAGGCACGTATCCAAGTCTTATTACGTCGCTTCAAGAAGGAACAGCCCGCCGAGCAGCAGCCAGCACAACCTACCCCGATTCGCCAACGGATTACCGTTCCCGCTATGGAGCTCCAAATTAATCTCGAGAAACGAACCTTGCACGTACGAGGTGAATCTATCGAAATGACGTTCTCTGAGTTCGAGCTCATTCGATTGTTAGTTGAACATCCTGAACGGGTTTACCGTCGCGAAGACCTGATCAATGCTTTACGCGGATTCGATTCTTACATAAATGAGCGAGCGATTGATGTACATATTACGAATTTGCGCAGGAAAATCGAGATCAATCCTAAAGAGCCAAAATATATAAAGACCGTATGGGGCGTAGGCTATAAATTTGTTATCTAATCCAACTTCACATAGACCCGCTCCGTTATTGGATAGGGTCTTATTTTTTGTTTATTTTTATGGAAAAATTTCAAAAATTGCTGCTGTTCCGTTTATTCATCAAAGAAACGCCGATAGAGACCTTTCCTATCGACGGCTATTTGAAAAAGAATGCTACGCTTCATTTCGCTGCAGGTTTACAAACCATCCCTGCGCCTGCTCACAGCGCAGGCCAAATCGCCTTGCTATGCCGAAGCAAGGGGGCGTCATGTTTGCCGCGGATGCAGCAGCCAATATGATGGGCCTTGGCTGGAGCATCGGGCACGAGAACTTCTCGCAAGCTAAGCAGGATTTGATCCGCTTAGGGAAAGCGGATTTTAATGTGGCCTGCTTTGGCCACGGCAAGCCTCTGCTGGATAAGGCTTCGCAGACGTTTCCGAGTAAATGGGCGTAAATGCTTCCCACGTAGTATTCACCTCCACACCAATCGCCGCTGGCGCAACCAAGTTAGTCGATTTTTTCGACTTACACCACTCCTATTGCCATTATCGCCACTCGTAACTCGATTTTTTCGACTTACACTATACCTATTGCCATTATCCTCACTCGTAACTCGATTTTTTCGACTTACACTACTCCTATTGCCATTATCGCCACGCGTAACTCGATTTTTTCGACTTACACTACTCCTATTGCCATTATCGCCACTCGTAAGTCGATTTTTTCGACTTACACCACTCCTATTGCCATTATCGCCACTCGTAACTCGATTTTTTCGACTTACACCACCAATCGCCACCACGGGCCCTCTCAGGTGCCCCGAAAGTTTGAGAGAGCCGCGTGGCGGCGTTTTTACATAATACCAAAACAGGCCATCCAGAAGTAGACGTATCTACTTTATAGGACAGCCCGTTCCCTTCATTCCTTCTTTTCCAACTTAATCGAGCCCAATGTCGCGCCCTCAGCAACAGCATGCCCCCTCGATTTAGAAAAACCAATTCGTTGTGAAGTGTAAATCCCCGAATGACCGGAGAACAGATAACTCACGATACATGCCATGAACATATAGATGATCCCTTCAGAACCGAACAACTCTATGCCCATAATGAAGCACGCAAGAGGCGTGTTCGTCGCGCCACTGAATACCGCGATAAGTCCCAGAGCAGCCAAGAATGGCGCGGATAGCCCCAACAGATCAGCAAGCGAATTGCCCATAGTCGCGCCAACGACGAACAACGGGGTTACTTCCCCGCCTAGATACCCCGCTCCGAGCGTAAACGCGGTAAAGACGGTTTTCCACAAGAATGCCAAGTGGGCAACGGGCTCTTCGAAGGATTGCTGCAATAACGGAATACCCAACCCGAGGTAGTCCCTCGTCCTGAAAACCGCCACAAGCGCGATCACAACAAGACCGCCAACGAAAGCTCTCCACACAGGATTGGCGAATAGACGCGTGTACAGTTTTTTCATCCCATGGGTAAGCTCGCTAAATAAGATACTGGCCAAACCAAATAGGATAGAAGCAAACACTACCTTGAGTACAACCCCTGTGGATAACGTTGGGACGGCCCCCATGGCATATTGAATATGCTGTATCCCCCACGCAGTGGTGACGAGATGCGCTACCAAGCTGGCGATAAAGCACGGAATCAGCGCCTGATACCGCACCATCCCAATAGCAACCACTTCCAAGCCGAAGATAGTTCCCGCAAGTGGCGTTCCAAAAACAGAACCAAACCCGCTGCTGATCCCACAAATGAGCAAGATTTTCCGATCTGCCTCGTCCACTCTACATAACCGCCCGATCCATTCGGCAAAGCTGCCGCCCATTTGAACGGCAGTCCCTTCGCGACCCGCCGATCCGCCCAATAGATGAGTTACTAGCGTCCCTATAAGCACCAAAGGTGCCATACGAAAAGGAATCGTCTCCTTACCTTCATGCAGCTGTTCGAGGATAAGGTTATTCCCCTTACCCGAGTTTTTGCCGATTTTCTGATAGACATAAGCCATCAACGCCCCGCCTACAGGTAAAAGAAACAACAACCAGGGATGGTTCAATCTCTTCTCCGTAACAAGGTCTAAACTAGCAAGAAACAGCGCGGAAGCTGACCCCGTGAGGATGCCAACGAAGCTTCCATAGAAAATCCATTTAATAAATGAACCTATTAGTGCAACATGCATGAATTTAGCGGCATACTCGAATGCCTTTGGACGATGTTTCAACGTAACGCTCACCCCTCATTGCAAGGCCTACTGTTGCAGCGGTCCGACGCGATCCATCAGATGCTTACTTTCCGCATTCAAGCCAATGATCGTTACGGTTTTATGGATTTGTTCGTATTTTTGCATGGTTTTGGCAATCGCCGTCACGGCTGAATGATCCCATACGTGAGAAGCGGTGAAATCGATCATGATCGTTTCTGGGTCATTTTTATAATCGAAAAGCTCTACGAAATGCGCCATCGTACCGAAGAACAGCTGCCCCGTTATGCGATAAACCTTGGTCCCATTCTTCTCGAGCGTCGCGTGAGCCTTGATTCTTGCTGATCGCCAGCCATACACCAATGCACTTAACGTAACACCAGCTACTACACCTAACGCCAAATCGGATGTGGCCAACACGACCGCAACGGTCACTATCATGATAAGCGCATCACTCCGTGGAATTCTGGCCAATGTTCTTAACGAATTCCAATCAAAGGTGCCGATCGACACCATGAACATCACGCCAACCAGTGCGCCCATTGGGATTTGTTTCACCACATCGCCGAGAACAAGAATAAGGAAAAGAAGAAATACACCGGATACGAAAGTCGACAACCGTGCTCTGCCACCGGATTTCACATTGATGACCGTTTGTCCGATCATGGCACAGCCTGCCATCCCGCCAAACAACCCGGAGACCACATTCGCGATCCCTTGGCCTTTAACCTCTTTATTTTTGTCGCTTTTCGTTTCCGTCATCTCATCCACAATCGTTGCCGTCATCAGGGATTCCGTCATACCAACAACCGCAAGTGCCAAGGAGAACGGCAGCATACGCCAGATCAGCTCGAAAGATAACTCAATTTGTGGAATATGGAAAAACGGCAGATCTTGCGTGATTTTGCCCATATCCCCAACAGTCCGAAGATCCAGATGCAGGCTCATGGAAATAATCGTCATCACGATAATCGCCACAAGCGGTGAGGGTACTGCCTTCGTAAATCTCGGCAGCACATAAATAACCGCAAGCGTTCCTGCAATCATTAACGGCATTTGCCAATTCGCCCCTTCAAAGCTTGGGAACTGTGCCATACATATAATGATCGCCAGCGCATTCACGAAACCCGTCATCACCGAATGAGGGATAAACGTAATGAACCTGCCAAATTTCAATGCCCCCATCACATACTGGAGGACACCTGTAAGTATCGTCGCGGCGAATAAGTACTCTATTCCGTATTTCGCAACGACAGGTCCCATCAACGAGGCCATAGCCCCTGTAGCGGCCGAAATCATCCCTCTGCGCCCGCCTACAATGGATATCGTCACAGCTATACAAAAAGAAGCATACAATCCCACCATCGGGTCTACACCCGCTAGAATGGAAAAGGCGATAGCTTCGGGAATTAGCGCTAAAGCCACTGTTATCCCCGCGAGAACATCCTTACGGACGTTCGAGAACCACGCCATTTTAAACTTGTGAACCAACAACTTAACTCCACTCCTTCATCTTGCATCTTGACCTTTCAGTCTCAGAAAAGTCGGGTCCGTTCGTCAACTTGTCTCATTATACACAAATCTCGGGCATCCCTCTAGACTCAAAAAGAAAGAGCACAGCACTCTCTCATTCAGAGAATGCTGTACTCGATCTCGCTTCTGCTAGCTATTAGTTAAAGCCTGGGAAATTCGAATATTCCTACGTTGCACTAACAGGTTTCCTATTTACACTGACTTCCGTTTCTTCTTCCTCCGCCTGACCTACACGTTTAATGAAGAAGGAAAGCACCAAGCCCACAACTCCGATCCCAATAATGACCAGATAGGAATCATTAATCCCTTGAATAGATGCTTCTTTGATCATTTCTTTCGTAGCAGTTGCTACCTTGCCTGTCGTCATTATTTCGATCAGATGAGATTTGGTTCTCGTCGTCATAACGGTGATGAGTAGTGCCGTACCTACGCCCCCTGCCACTTGCTTGATGGTATTGGAAATAGCTGTACCATGCGCATTGAGCCTGGAAGGTAATTGATTAAGACCCGCCGTGGTGATTGGCATCAAGAAGAGTGCCATCCCGAAACGTCGACCAGTGGACATAAGAACTAAATACGTATAGCTTGTCGAATCCGTTAAATTGATGAATCCGATTGTGGTGACGATTGTAATGGCCATACCGATAATGGATAACCACTTTGCTCCGAACTTATCAAACAATTTACCAGCTATTGGCATCATTAAGCCCATGAGCAATGCGCCAGGGAGCATAAGAAGACCAGACTCTAACGCGGTATAACCGCGAGCATTCTGCAAATACAATGGAAGCAGCATCATATCCGCATACATAACCATTGTAACCGCAATGTTGATAATTGTGGTCAAGGTAAACATGTTGTGTTTGAATGCCCTAAGATCCAGAAGCGGATCTTTGATAACCAGTTGGCGCCATGTAAACAAAATTAAAGCGACTACACCCACAACAATCGATAAGATAACCTCCATGCTGGACCAACCCTTGCCGCCAGCACTGCTGAAGCCGTAAAGAAGGAAACCGAATCCGATGGTTGAAAGAATGGCACCCCATGTATCAATTTTGGGATAAGTACGTTCAGAGACATTTTTCAGATAGATAAAAGCAACGCCAATCACGACAACAACAATTGGAATGATGCCATAGAAAAGAGTACGCCATGAATAATGTTCCAAAATATAACCAGCTAGAGCAGGACCGACTGCAGGAGCAAAAATAATGGCCAAACCAACCATTCCCATGGCTGCTCCACGCTTATCTGGCGGAAAGATCGTCAAAATAACATTCATAAGAAGCGGCATGATAATACCAGCCCCAGCTGCTTGAATCAAACGGCCAGTCAACAACAACTCAAAGCCTGGCGCTACGGCTGAAACAATCGTACCGATAAGGAAAATAATCATGGACGCTTGGAACAGCTCCCGCGTCGTAAAGCGTTGCATCAGGAATGCAGTTATCGGAATCAAAACACCGTTAACCAACATATAACCAGTGGTCAGCCATTGTCCAGTTGATGCGGCAATATTGAATTCGACCATGAGTGGCGGTAAGGCAACGCCCATAATCGTTTGATTCAGAACGGCAATGAACGCCCCCAGTATCATAACAAATAGAAGAGGACCTTTCTTAATAGAACTAGGATCAAATGCTGCAATTTTACTCATAATCACATATTCCTTTCAATTTCAATTCCACAACTAATTGACAATGTGTTGTATAATAAACTTTATGTAAATAGTATTATAGTCATCTAGCTTAATGTTCACAAGCAACAGCTTTTTTATAATTGTTTATTAGTTTACAGTTTCACAAGATGTGTAGCCTATCTATTAGATAATCCACAGTATTTGCGGAATTTGTCGTACAGTTAATTTTAGGGAAGGAATGCTAAGTTATGACAACAAAATCACAACGAATGGATCCACGCGTACTCCGCACTCGCCAATTGATTCGAGACGCCTTTATAGAATTACTCCAGGAGCTTGAGCTTGAGAAAATAACCGTAAATCGCATCGCGGAGAGAGCGACGATTAATCGTGTTACCTTCTATCTTCATTACAAAGATATTCCAGATATGTGCGATAAGTTGGCTGAAGACATGGTTAACGAAATCAAAGCCATCTTAAACGAAGTTACTGACCCGCCAGGTTTTAACATACAAATCCTAATCAAAATGCTTGAGCATATCGCGGACAATTCAAAATTTTATAAGGTACTGCTCGCTTCCAAACGTATCCCTATATTTACGGAACGACTTATGAAGCTAATCGCTGAGTTTATTACAAGTCGAATAGACAAGCTAGAGGCATCCTCAACCTTGAAAGTTCAGAAAGATATCGCGATTTGGTACGGCTCCTCGGCCATCATTGGTACGATTGTCTGCTGGCTTCGCAATGATTTACCCTATACGCCGATTTTCTTGGCTACACAGCTTTCAGAATTGCTACATCTGCGTCATCCAGAATCTACGGTATAACCGAAGAAGCCCTTGTCCCTCCTGGTGGAGGAATCAAGGGCTCTATAAGGAAATTAATTACGAATCTTCACACGTTGAAGACGAAGTGCATTAAGAACTACGGAGACCGAGCTTAACGCCATTGCCAAGCCCGCTACCCAAGGTGCCAATAAGCCTAGCGCAGCAATTGGAATGCCTAACGTGTTGTAACCAAGCGCCCAGACCAAGTTTTGCTTGATGTTGCTCATCGTTTTACGACTCATGTAGATCGCATCCGGGATACTCGATAAGTCACCGCGCATCAGCGTCACATCGGCGGCTTCCATCGCCACATCCGTGCCTGTTCCGATGGCCATCCCGATATCAGCCGTCGCCAACGCCGGTGCATCGTTAATCCCATCTCCAACCATGGCCACTTTCTTACCTTGCACCTGAAGCTTCTTCACTTCTTCTGCTTTTCCTTCTGGCAAAACCTCGGCAAGTACATGGTCGATACCCACTTGAGCTGCAATTGCCTTAGCCGTCCGCTCGTTATCGCCAGTGATCATCATGACCTGAATCCCCATCTCCTTCAGTCGGCCAACCGCAGCCTGTGAAGTTTCTTTGATGGTATCTGCAACAGCTACCATACCCCCGTACCGTTTATCGATAGCGACGAGCATAGCTGTTTTACCGGACTCCTCCAGCTTCGACATCGTGTCATAAGCAGACTTCGCATCTACATTGTTGATCTCCATGAGACGTCGAGTGCCAATCAATAGCTCTTTCCCTTCTACGACAGCTCTAATACCGTATCCAGGGATCGCTTCGAACGCTTCAGTCTGCGGTATTTCAATGTTCTTTTCACCGATGCCAGCCACGATCGCTTCAGCAAGGGGATGCTCCGAATTCTTCTCCGCGGCACCCACAAGTCTTAGAAATTCCGCTTCATCGCCAATTGCGTAAACATCAGTAAGCTCCGGCTTCCCTTTCGTGACAGTACCTGTCTTATCTAAAATGATCACATCTATGTGATGGGTTTGCTCCAGATATTCGCCGCCTTTGAACAAGATACCCAGTTCGGCTGCGCGTCCGGATCCCGCCATAATCGAAGTCGGAGTCGCCAGACCCAGTGCACAAGGACAAGCGATAACCAGGATGGCGATAGCTTTTTCCAAAGCCCCAGCAAAATCGCCCGGTGTCACCACGAAATACCAGACTAGGAAGGCGACAAGAGAAATACCCACAACAATGGGGACGAAAATCCCAGAAATGACGTCGGCTACCCGTTGAATCGGTGCTTTAGAGCCTTGCGCATCTTCGACGACTTTAATAATTTGTGCCAGCGCAGTTTCTTTCCCGACTCTCGTCGCTTGAATGCGAAGCATGCCGTTCTTGTTGATCGTTGCCCCTATAACAGCATCGCCTGGCTTCTTCTCTACAGGAAGACTCTCTCCTGTGATCATCGATTCATCCACAGAGGATGATCCTTCGAGCACCTCTCCATCAACGGGTACTTTATCTCCAGGACGGACAAGAACGATATCCCTTGCCATCACTTCATCAATGGGTATGTTGAGCTCTATGCCTTCACGGATGAGCAAAGCCGTCTTGGCCTGCAGCCCCATCAAAGACTTAATCGCTTCCGATGTTTTCCCTTTAGCGAGGGCTTCGAACAATTTCCCCATAATGACTAGTGTAATGAGTACCGCACTTGTTTCATAATACAAAGACGGCCCGTGATGCACACTGGCGCCTCCGATCAACCAATCGATCGTCAGATACAGACTATAGAAGTACGCAGCCGACGTTCCCAGTGAAACCAGCACATCCATATTGGCGGAGCCATTACGCAGCGCTTTATACGCACCAACATAGAACTGTCTTCCGATGTAAAACTGAACCGGCGTCGCCATGATCAATTGAAACCACGGATTCATGAACAATTCCGGTATCCAAATCCATGAGGTAAACGAAAAGTGGCTCACCATCGCCCATAGCAACGGCAGTGATAGAATCGCAGATAGCAGCAGCTTATGTTTTTGCTTTTTAACCTCTTGTTCGCGATGTTCAGATGGGTCGCCTTGCTCCTGTTTAGGGACTGCTTTGTAGCCTATCTTCTCCACCCGCTTCTGCATATCAGATACAGTGAGATCTGCTGGATTGTACACAACATGCGCAGTTTCCATCGCAAAATTAACCGTTGCTTCGCTTACGCCAGGTAATTTATTTAGGGCCTTTTCAATCCGCTGGGCACATGCCGCGCAAGTCATGCCTTCAAGCTGCAAATCAACGGCTTCCTTCGCTGTATCATAACCAAGCTTCTGAATGCTTTGTTCCATCTTGGCAAGATCAATTCGGCTCGGATCATATGTGATCGTTGCTCGTTCCATCGCGAAGTTCACATTGGCTTCCGTGATCCCTTCAAGCTTGTTTAACCCTTTTTCAATGCGGTTGGCACAGGCGGCGCACGTCATTCCGGTAATCTGTAGTGAGGTTTGTTTAGTCTCCGTTGCTGCGTTAGCAGTCTCCATCATCTACACCTCTTTTAATTGACGTCGTATCCTTGATCTTCAATCGCCTCTTTAATGGCATCTTGCGTTAGCACATTTTCATCGAATTCCACTTGGACCGTTCCGTTTGCTAAATCAACTTTGCCTACAGCACCTAATGTTTTCAAAGCTCCTTCAACTGAATTCACACAGTGGTTACAAGACATACCTGCTACTTTTAACGTGATATTTTGCATCCTTCATACTCCTTTATGTGTTTGATGTGATGAATTCAGTATACCCCCCTACCCTATATAGAGTCAAGGTTAAAATGCGATGGAATCCGGAGTTATGCCGCCCTCCAGATACCTCATTTCATGAGTTTATTAATCGTTGTCAACAATTCGGTAATCACTTCTTCATCGCCTTCTTGAATGCGATCGATAACGCAGCTCTTCATATGATGCTCAAGCAATTGCTTGCTAACCCCATTCAGCGCGGACTGAATGGATGAAATCTGATTTAGCACATCGTCACAGTACGTATCCTTCTCAATGAGCCCCTTAACCCCTCGAATTTGCCCCTCGATGCGGTTCAGACGGGTGATCAGATTACCCTTAGCTTTGTCGGAATGGTGGCTCTTTCGTTCACTTGAAGTTGCACACATGTCGTGTGTGTTGCTCTCTTCCGTCATGACAATCACTCCTTCATGATTGCATTTTAACATAGCCCCCTACCCTATGCAAAGGGTAGGCAATCATTAATAAAGTTCATTCATCCCTAATTTTAATCCACTTCGAATAGCATTCATTACGGATTCATTATCATCCATTTTATATATCCGAGCGGGATTTTCCCCATCCCAATCTATGCTGTTCCACCAAATCGCAACTTTAATCTTGGGATACGTTTGGATCACACGAAACATGTCTTCAATCCATGCCCTCTTGTCGCCTCCAATGGAACTTGATGCAAATTCCGAGATCATCAAAGGCTTATCAGACCATTGCGCATACCTCTTGTATAGCGGTTCGTACAGTTCTTGAAACGTATGCCATTGCTCTCCTGCCACTTTATAATAATTCCCTGTGTTATAAGCGGTTAGCCCTACCACATCTACATATTCATCACCAGGGTAATACATCAACTCGTGATTCCAAGCAAAAGGTGGCTTCGAATCATGATTCGGATTCCACACCCAGATCACATTGTCGACCCCGTTTTCGTTGAAAATTTGGTGGATGTATGTCCAGACCGCTTTATACAAATCAGTGTCTTTCGAACTGTAATAGGCTGAATACCCCACCCAGTCCCCATTCATCTCATTATTCAGTCGAAATAAAACAGGATGACCAAACTCTTTTAAACCTTTTGCATATTGTTGAAAATAGGTTTCATATTTCCCCTCTAAAATGTCATATATGAAATTGGCTTTGTGATCGTTGCCTATAGTTTGCAAAGTTAATTCCACCAAACGGTGATTATGCCATGCATTCATTAAAGCTTTTTTCGGCAGCTCATGGGTGATGGAATTATATCGGACCAGATAATCAAAGGTGTAATGAACATCATCTTCTATTTTATTTAAATTTGTAAAGGTGTCCGGCGCGTCCGGCTGAAAAATTCCCCATCTGAGCGGATTAGTTTTGAAATGTTGATTGTACGCATGAAATGTTTCATCACTTCTTATGATTGGCAACTCTTTAAAATGAGTGTTTAGTGTAGCGCTCTCCGTTTGATCCACGATTTTAAAGCTATTTATCAAAGTTGACTCATTGTGAATCGGTTGACTGGATTTGATCAGAATCGTGTATACCTCCATGCTGTTTTTGGCAATTTCAATGGAAGCATAATAATTATGGTCATTAGGAATTTTAGCAAATTTCGTACGATGCCACTTGAGAACATGGGTGTTCATCCCACTCAACATCCTCATCTCATCGATCTCTATCGTATGATGTTTATCCTCAATCACCATTTGATTGGAGTAACTCGTATAAATATTCGAATCCGATATCGTTCCTTGAAAATTATCATAATAAATCTCAATCTTCGTATTTGGATCATACAACACGGTTCGAATTGGGTGTAATGAAGTGTCTACCTGCATGAAATTAGGATAAGTCAGACTGTATCCGTTGACCTTATCCACCAATAGTTTTCCTTCGTCATTAGCGAACGTATGGATGGTTGCCAACTTACTAATGCTGACGAAAACCAATGATACCGATACTACGCATATTAAAATCCAATTCTTTTTCATTGATTTTCTCCTGTTAGAAACCATCAAGTTACATAAAGTATTCCCCCTAAATTCTTCCCAAAAAGAACCAAATTATTAAACTGAAATTTAACGCAAATAGGCGTTCACCCCAATTGAGGTGAACGCCTATTTATCTACTTTAATTAAAGCAACTTAATCAGCTCTTCTAGCTCTTCAACCAATACTTTTGCAAGTTCAAAATTATTATCTTTTAAAGCCAATTCTATTTTCATTTCAACTGATCTTTTATTTTGTTCTTTTTCTAAATAGTCTCGATCAAAATGACTTGCATAAATCATCTGTCTAAATTTTCGCATGCTCATTTTTCTAATCGTCTTATCGTCAATGATTAACACATAATCCATACCATTTACAACAGAATAGAAATCATGAGAAATCATGAGAATCGCACCCTTATAGTCTACGATGGCTTTCTCCAGTGCTAATTGTGTATAGGTGTCCAAATGACTTGTCGGTTCATCAAGAAGTAATACGTTTGCTTTACTGGCAGAAACTTTAGCCAATTGAAGCACGTTTTTTTCTCCACCAGATAAAGATTCTATCTTTTGATTAACGATTTCTCCTTCAAAGCCATAGTTTGAAAGATACAATCTAATCTCATCATACGTTTTAAACCCAGCCTCGATGAATTCTTCTAGTATGGTATTAGAACCCTTTAGCACTTCGCCTTGAATCTGAGATAAATAAGCCACTTTAACATCAGCATTTATTTCAATTGCATCATGATTATTTGTAAAGATATCTCGGAGTAACGTCGTTTTCCCGGTACCGTTTGGTCCGATAATGGCTACTTTATCCGTAGATTTTATCTCAAAGTTAACATTTTCTAAAAGCAATTCATCAAAGGCAACACGATAATTATTTACACTTATAACAATGACGTCTTCCATTTCATTATCAATATCTAAATGGATATTCGGTTGCTTGATATCTACAAATGGCGCTTTAATTCTACGCGCTTCCAATCTCTCTTGAAATCTAACTCTAGCTTTTAACGCTCTACCTCTAGATGCTTCTGAATTATACGTTGCGATAGCTCTAAGATTATCAATAATGTTATCGTATCTCTCAATTTCTTCTTGTTCAGCGACTGCGATTTCTTGCAACTCAATTTTTGTCTGAAGTAATGAGAAATTATACTCCATATACCGCCCATCAAACTCTTGGATCTCCATGTTTTCAAGGTGTATAATTTTGTTGAAACAATGATTCAATAGATACCGGTTGTGCGTAACAACTAGCACCATGCCTTTGTGAGAATTAATAAGATTTTTAAGCGCATTTAGGTTTTCAAAGTCTAAAAATACATCAGGTTCATCCATAATCATTAAGTCTGGACTACTCAGCATTTCCTTCATCACTTGAATAAGTTTGAATTCCCCACCACTCAAGTCGGATACCCTAATATCTTTTAGCTTCATGAGGTTTGCTAGATTTAGTTTCTTACTAATGTTGCTTTCAAAATCTTCCCCACCGATTGAATCAAATGCATCTAAAGCTTCTTGATACTTTTCTAGTAGCGAGTCAATATCGGTTGATGTTTCCATTTCGGTGCAAATCGTTTGTATGTCATTTTGAATCTTAATAAATTTTTCTCCTAAATATTCGAAAACAGTTGTTTCTTCCGTTTTGTCTGGTTGTGAGAACTGACTTACAAACCCGATTGTGCAAGTTGGATCTATCTCTAACCTGCCATCAAACAAATATCTTTCTGGATCCATCAGTATATCGATCAGTGTACTTTTCCCACTGCCACTTGTTCCTATAAAAGCGCAATGTTGTCCCTCTTCAAGAGTGAATGAAATGTTTGTATATAGTTCTTTTTGCGGAAATGAGAAGGATAAGTTTTCAACTTTTATCATAGTATTACCTTTCTTTATAACTAAAATAGAATGTATGAAAGAACATAGCGTTCGAGTTTACCGTTGTAAGAATAACACTTGTTACAACTAACATCAATCAATTCACATGAAAGTTATTCGTTATCACCAATCGTATTCATTATTTTACTCCAATTACAAAAAAATAGGGCCATCCTAATAATGGTATTAGGACAGCCCTTCATTTATTTACTCAACAGTCACGCTTTTGGCAAGGTTCCGCGGCTTATCAACATCATTTCCTCGCGCCAACGACGCGTAGTAAGACAGCAACTGCAATGGAATCACTGACAAAGCAGGTGTTAACACATCCAATGTTTTCGGAATAATGAACGTGCTGTCTACCGACTTCTGCAGCTCCGTTTCACCTTCCACGGCAATACCCAGCACATTCGCGCCGCGCGCCTTCACTTCTTTAATGTTGCTCACGGTTTTCTCAAGCAGCTCATGCTGTGTCGCTAACGCGATCACCGGAATATCATCCTCGATCAGCGCAAGCGTACCGTGTTTCAACTCACCCGCTGCATACGCCTCGGAGTGAATGTAAGAGATCTCTTTGAGCTTCAAGGAGCCTTCAAGAGCTACTGCATAATCCAACCCTCTGCCGATAAAGAACAGATTATCATGCTTCGCCATCTCTTCAGCAACAACCTTCAATGCTTCCGCTTGCTCCAAAATCTCACTAACCTGCGCAGGCAGCTCCTTCATTGCTGTAATTACTTCAGCAATTTCCTCAGCCGTTTGCGTGCCCAGCGTTTGTGCCAAATGTAGACCAAGCAGGTAGAACGCGATCAATTGTGACGTGTATGCTTTCGTCGAAGCTACCGCAATTTCCGGTCCTGCCCATGTTGTAATAATATCGTTCGCTTCACGCGCAACAGAGCTGCCTACAACATTCGTAATTGCCAGCACGTGTGCTCCGCAACGTTTCGCTTCACGAAGTGCTGCCAACGTATCCGCCGTTTCACCGGATTGGCTCACAACAATCACGAGCGTATCCTTTGTGATAATCGGGGAACGATAACGATATTCAGACGCAACATCCGTTTCGACCGGAATACGCGCCATTTTCTCAATGACATATTTCCCAACCATACCAGCATGGAACGCCGTTCCACAAGCCACGATATGCACACGGCTAATGTTGCGAATCGCCTCTGGCGTCATCGTAAGCTCATTCAACGTAACGCTCTTACCGTCAGGTGAAATACGACTTCCCATCGTATCGCGGTACGCCTTCGGTTGATCATAAATTTCCTTCAACATGAAATGATCAAATCCGGCTTTTTCCGCCGTAACAATATCCCAATCGACATGGAACATTTCCCTGGAAATAAAATTCCCCTCTAATGTCATTAGTTCGACAGAATCCCGCGTTAATAGCGCCATTTCGCCATCATTTAGAATGAACACGTTACGTGTATACTCTAGAATTGCAGGAATATCTGAACCAATGAAGTTCTCGCCTTCGCCAATCCCGATAATAAGCGGGCTAGCTTGACGTACAGCTACGAGTCGGTCTGGTTCGAACTCCGTTAACACGCCAAGTGCAAAAGCGCCTGTCATGTACTTCACGGCTTTCTGAACAGCTTTGAGGATATCTCCCTCGTACAAACTCGCGATCAGGTGCGAAATCACCTCTGTATCCGTCTCCGATACGAAAACATGGCCCTTCGCGATTAACTCTTCTTTCAGCGTAATATAATTCTCAATAATCCCGTTATGCACAACGGAAAATTTCAGTGAATTATCGGTGTGAGGATGTGAGTTCAAGTCTGAAGGCTTACCATGTGTCGCCCAACGTGTATGCCCGATGCCAACGCTTCCGTTCAAAGGCGTTTCACCCAGCTTCGACTCCAGGTTCGCAATACGGCCTTTGGCCTTTTTAATTTGCAAACCATCCGCCGTATACACCGCAACCCCAGCAGAATCATAGCCTCGATACTCTAGCTTTTTGAGGCCTTCCAATAAAATCTCCTGAGAATTACGCTTTCCAATATAACCAACAATACCGCACATAGTTACAACCTCCATATTTTTATAAGCCTCTTCTACAAGGGCTGTTTGTCAAGGATCTCTCTTTTTAGCCAAATCAAAAAAAACAATCTATAAGGACGTTCATTACGTGTACATGTCAAAAAAACATTAATAGATGTTGGATACTTGTCTGCCCGGTCGCCCGAACGATTTTGCTCTCCAACTTAACGGCACTCCTCGTGCCGGAAGGTCCCCGCCGAATGTTTCGAACACCTTCACCTCGTCAACTCACCGCGTAGTAGCAGCCTTTCGGCTACATTTCCGTCCCGCTTGCGAGTTCTGGCGCTATTTGTTGCGAATAACCTCTGCCCTGCCTTTCCTTCTTGAGTAACTTCATCATATGCATTTTATCATGGCAATGCAACCTGTTTTTGGCATGCCTCATCCCCCACCCCGCTATTTTCTAGCAAAATGAGGGACTAGCAACCTATGATTATACCAATTGCTCTTGAATTACCTTCGCAATATCGTGTACATACGCTTCAACTTGCTCTTTGTCTGGACCCTCGGCCATTACACGAATCAAAGACTCGGTACCCGATGGACGAACCAATACGCGGCCATTATCGCCAAGCTCATCTTCAACCTTACGGATCGCATCTTCGATAACAGCATTATCCTTCAACTTGCTCTTGTCAGCAACTCGAATGTTGACGAGCAATTGCGGGAATTTACGCATAATCCCTTTCAAATCGCTAAGCTTACGCCCAGTCTCAACAAGGGTATTCACCAATTGCAAAGCTGTCAGAATGCCATCACCTGTTGAGATGTAGTCTAGGAAAATAACATGACCGGACTGCTCCCCGCCTAGGTTGTAGCCGCCTTTACGCATCTCTTCCATCACGTAGCGATCGCCTACAGCGGTTTGCAAAGCCTTCAAGCCCGCTTTTTCGATCCCTTTGAAAAAGCCAATGTTCGCCATCACCGTCGTCACAATGGTGCCGTGGTTCAGCTTCCCTTTGCGATTCAGCGCATCGCCAAGGATACTCAAGATGAAGTCGCCGTCGACTTCATCGCCCTTCTCATCGATCGCGATCAGACGATCCGCGTCCCCGTCAAAAGCAAGCCCGATGGCCGCGCCATGCTTAACCACCTCGGCGCGAAGCGTCTCCGGGTGGGTGGAGCCGCAATCATCGTTGATGTTGCGCCCATTCGGCTCTGCGCCGATGGTGATCACTTCCGCTCCTAGCTCGCGGAAGATCAAAGGAGCCAGCTCATAGGCCGAGCCATTCGCACAGTCAAGAACAACCTTGACGCCGTCGAACGATTTCGACACCGTCTCCTTCAAGAACGCCAGATAAAGGTGCTTCGCATCTGGCTGATCCGAAACCGTACCAATCTCGCCGCCGACTGGGCGAGGCAGTTCATCCACAGCTGCATCTAGCAGCTGTTCAATTTCAAGCTCCGTCTCATCCAATAGCTTGAAGCCGTCGCCCCCAAAGAATTTAATCCCGTTATCCTCAACCGGATTATGGGAAGCGGAGATCATAACGCCCGCGTCAGCGCCTAGCTTTTTCGTCAAATAAGCAACCGCTGGCGTACTCACCACACCAATTCGAATCACTTCAACACCAATCGATAACAAGCCTGCTACGAGGGATGCTTCCAGCATGGGCCCCGAAATTCGTGTATCTCTCCCGATCACGACTTTCGGATGCTTTGCCTGTCTTGTTAACACATACCCGCCGCAGCGCCCTACCTTATAAGCTAATTCTGGCGTGAGCTCGCCATTCGCGACACCGCGCACACCATCCGTACCGAAATATTTCCCCATTTTTGTATTCTCCTCTTTCTCTATTCCCCATTAAGGATTTGTAGCTTTTACATTTTTCTCGCTGATTTCAACGATCGCCTTCACTTCTTGCGGAAGCCCGAGCTTCACATAGGTAGGCATATTCAAAGTAACAGTCAATTCATGCTTACCTGGAGGCAAATTACTTACATCTAGTATCGCTTGAATATCTTGAACTTTCAATTGATCAATAATGGTAGGAGCACCTTCTACCGTAATATTTAAGGAAGACGATGCCGGCTGTGTAACTGTGGTGACATAATTCTCATTTTGCCCAATGATCGTAATCGGCACATTTTCTACGGCTTTCGTGATCGAAGGCACAACCTCCACATGGACCGTCACCTTCGCAGGATCCAATTGAGTTACTTTATTCCTGAGAGGAATGTCCAGTGCAAAATCTTTCGTTTCCTTCAGATCCTGCAGACTAAGTATCGGCCCTTGATAGAACTCCAGACGATCTACGACATCTTGCGAGCCGTATACCGTTACCTTATCAGGGGTTTGCGTAACCATCGAGATCGCATAGCCTTTTGGCGGTTCGCCGCTTATTTTGAGCTGCAACGGAATCGTTTGGAACGGACTTGTAATTGGCACCTCAACATCCACAACCGATGGATTGATGTTCAGTGTAACTTCTTTACCATCCTTGTCGAAGGCCTGCAGTCTAACCTGCTTGGTTACCGCCGATTGTGCTTTATCTACAGACACTTCGCCGCGGACATTCTCAATCTGATCCAATTTACTCGTCTGTGCCGTAATATACACCTTGCCAGGCTTCACAATAGGTTGTCCCGCTTTGAGGCCTGCTGCTGGCGTTCCCTTGACATTAATAACCACAGGTACTTCTTTCATCTGTAGCTCCTCAATGACGACGTGAACCGTTCTAGGAACGATCTCTACATCAACATCCGAAGGTATCCCTACTGGTGTAAGTGGTACTTGATGGTCGCCTTTGCCGACCTGCGTCAAATCGAGTTGAATCTGATACGAATTACTTGTCGTTACTTTCTTAACGGAAGATTCCTTCCCTTTCAGAATCACCTGTACATTCGCAGGAGACATCGACGAAATGTAATAATGCGTTTCATCGTATTTCGTTGTAATCGATACGTTATTAATGGTTTCCTCGCGTTCGCGCAGTGGTGTATTCCCGGAGATATTCGTCTCTTCCATATGCACGACAACCCATAGCAGAATCCCGATAACAAGTGCAACAATCCGTACCACATTCGTATTACGTAACCATTTATCCATTCGAACGCCCCCTCCATTTCAAGAAAGGGTTCTTTTCTTTTGTTTTTGTTTTCGGCTTCAGTTCTTCAAAGAGCTTAGATATTAACGATTCCTCTTTAATATCCCGCACGATATGACCATTCATCGTCAACGAAATTTGGCCTGTCTCCTCTGAGACAATTACACACATTGCATCCGAAACCTCACTCATACCGATCGCCGCACGATGCCGCGTCCCAAGCTCCTTCGAAATGAAAGGATTTTCAGACAGGGGCAAATAACAACCCGCCGCCATCAGCTGTCCTTGCCGAATAATGACTGCACCATCATGAAGAGGCGTATTGGGGATAAAAATATTAATTAACAGCTCTCCGCTGATCTTGCTCTCTATTGCAATACCGGATTCGACATAGTCAGTAAGTCCAGTCTCTTTCTCAAAAACAATCAAGGCCCCAATCTTCCGCTTGCCCAAATAATTCGCAGCCCGAATCACTTCGCTGATTCGTTTGTTGACATCTTGATCCTCTTCTGATGAAGATCTGCCGCCGAATAGCTTCCCACGACCCAATTGCTCCAAGGCTCTTCTTAGCTCTGGTTGGAAAATAATGATGACCCCGAGCACCCCGAACGTAAATGCTTGATTCACCATCCATTGGAGTGTACTTAACTGAAACCAAATACTAATGACCCAGATAATGACAACTACGAGGATACCTTTCATTAATTGAATGGCCCTTGTCCCGCGCACCAATAGGATCAATTTATAAATCACATAGCTAACGATGAGTATATCGACGATATCCTTAGCCGAGATGCTCGTGAGCAAATCCATTGTATTCTCCCCCAGGCGACTTAACAAAGTTCTCTCTATTTAAGAATCATAACATAAACCTAGGTATACTTCTATTTATCTAGACTCACCGCGCGAGAATTGGTTCAATTTTCCTATACAAAAAATGAGAAAAGCCCCCTATAGTCTCAGCTATAAGGGGACGTTCCGTTATGGCGTGATTTTACCTGCGAATTCACCTAATTTATACCAGACCCAGCTCAATGCTTCATCGACTTGTTTGACTTCTCCAGATATATGCGCCGTTGAGGCCAGGTTGACCGAACCATCGATTACGACGACATTCCCCGTTACATCGCCTTCAACCTTCAGTTTACCGCGTTTGACAACAAGATCCCCATTCACGGTATGCCCTTGCGGCACAATCACAGTATCCCCTTGAATAACGACATCCTGAAGGTTACTTCCCTGCACCATGAGATTCTGATCGTCATCCCACATCGATACGAAGCTTCCGAACATGACCGTTCCGAAAACAACAGCAACCGATACAGCAGGGTGTCTGCGAATCCAATCCGTCCAAGTGTTCTTCTTTTTCATCGGTGGTAAGCCGCTCATAATCTGTGCAGTTAACGTATCAGGTACTTTGATGGAGGGCAGCATTCTAACCAAAGCATCCGTTTTCTCTAATTGTTTGAAAGTGTTATGACACCCCTGACAGGCTATCAAGTGCTCTTTCAGCTTTAGAGCTTCAGTCTTTGTTAAATCACCGTCGAGATATTCATGTATGAGCGGGAGGGCTTCTTTACAATGCACGATACAGCCACCCCTTTCTTCAAATGTTAGAATTACTTATGCATGTTGTGATATACCATACGTATGGATTTCAAATATGTTTCAAATTCGAACAGGATTTGTACTTTCAACTTGTTCCTCTTGCTCCAACCTTTTGCGTAAGTACTCTCGCCCCCTGTGTACACGCGTTTTGATCGTCGTCACGGGCATGTCGAGCACATCGCTTATTTCTTGCAGAGACATATCATGCAGATACCTGAGAATGACAACCGATTTATATTTCTCTGGCAGCATCTCAATCGCTCGGTGAATTTGTGCCTGCGTCTCCGATACAATCAACTGCTTCTCCGGTGTGTCATCATCACTAGGCAGCATGGCATAATAATCATTGCCCTCGCCATCTGTCATTTCTGCATCCAACGAGTACGTTGGCTTTCTTCGTCGCAGCTTATCAATGCATAAGTTTGTCCCGATCCGAAAAATCCACGTAGAAAACTTCTGATTCTCATCATAGCGATGCAAATTCGTATACACACGCAAGAATGTTTCTTGCACGGCATCTTCGGCTTCTTGCTTGTTATTCAGCATGCGGTAAGCCAAATGAAAGATCTTGTCTTTATAGAGCTCCACGAGCTCCGCAAAAGCATTCCGATCCCCATTTCTGGCCAGCTTAGCCAGTCGTGCTTCAACAAAGTTCAATTTGTTTTCCTCCGGCTTCTCGACAATTCAACTACCATTTATATAGAAAATTCCCTCTACTAATATATACGCAGAAATTACGATTTGTTTTCAGAAATTATTATTCCTCCAAGAATCAGGGCCATCCCACCCCATTGTAATCCGCTAATCGGCTCTCCGATAAGCAGATAGGCAGCGACAATAGCCACAGGAAGCTCTACAGATCCCAACAAAGCAGCGAGTGTACTTCCGATCCTAGGTATCCCGATGTTGAATGAAACTGTCGGTACAGCTTGTCCTAATAAACCTAACAGCAATCCCCACAGCATCAGCATGCCACCATTTTCGTGAACAAAAATCGTCGGCGGATACAACATATACATAACCGGCAATGCAGCCGTAAGCATAATTGCTGAATTCATGAGCGGAGGCAGGGTGCTCACCACTTGTCCCGTGAAAAATAGAAAGATACTATAAGCTAACGCTGATAAAAGACCATATACGATGCCCAGCACGCTGAGCTCTCCCCAGTTGGTATCAAACACATTCACAGCAAGTATCGTTCCTGCCAAAATGAGAGCAATCGCAATCCCTTCCATGCGTTTAGGCCATCTACGTTTCACGATACAATCCATCGCGATCGTCATCCACGTAAACTGAAAAAGAAGAATAATACATAGGGAAGCATCGAGTTCCTGCAGCGCAATATTGTAAACGACCGTCGTTAATGACAGTCCAAAAATACCAATCAGGCCAAGCTTGATCCACGGACCTTTGAAGGGATTCACCCAAGATTTTTTATGAAAAAGTATTAATATCCATACGAATAACGTCCCCATTGTCATTTGCGCAGGCGTAATCTGTACGTCTGTGAAGCCCTGATCATAAGCCATTTTGATAAAAGAGGAGAGCAAGCCATAGCTTGCAGCTCCAATAATAACAAGGACTATTGCCAACCATCGCCCCATGCTGCCGCGCACCTCCTGCCTTTGGGCAATTCCCGTAATCACAGGAAAAGCCGAGTTGCCTGCATAGCTGCAAGCCCCCCGACTTTATCATCCTGTTGCTTTTCTTATTTTGTCATAAAGGATCAGCCCGTATTCCGAAGTCCCGCGGCAATCCCATTGATGGTAAGCAGTACTTCACGAAGTAGAATCGCATCATCTTCATTGTTTTCTCTTAGTGCGCGAAGCTCAGTTAACAGTTCTACCTGCATGTAGCTAAGCGGATCCACGTAAGGGTTACGCAATTTAATGGATTCTTGAATTACAGGAACATTATCCAGAATCTCTTGCTGACCTGTAATTTGCAAAATAATAGAGGACGTCAACTCATACTCGTCTTTGATTAGATTAAAAATACGCTCTGCAATCGCGGATTCCTTCACCAAGCTGCCGTATTCCTTCGCAATCTGAAGATCTGCTTTCGCTAATGCCATTTGCAGATTATCAATCATTGTGCGGAAGAATGACCAGTCCTCATACATCTCTTTAAGAACCGCTAGGTTGTTTTCATTACCTTGAGCGAAGCTTTGCAAGCCTGTGCCTGCCGCATACCATGCCGGTAGCAGGTATCTCGTTTGAGTCCAAGAGAATACCCATGGAATCGCACGCAAATCTTCGAACTTATCACTATTTTTACGCTTGGATGGACGGGAACCGATATTCAGTTCACCAATCTCCGGAAGCGGTGTGGATTCTTTGAAGAATGTTAAGAAGTCTGCGTCTCTGAAAATAAGATCTTGATACTTCGTTTGCGCTTGCTCCGAAATGCCACGCATAATATTCTCCCACTTGTCTTCTAGCGGGTGTCTTTGTGGGGATCGGGACAGCTTTGATGCTGTGATCAAGGCAAAAGTCGCCTGCTCCAAGCTACGGTAAGCAATCCCTTGCAGGGAGTAACGGGAAGACAAGACTTCACCTTGCTCCGTAATCTTAATGCCGCCGCCAAGCGTTTCAACTGGTTGTGCCAAAATACTTCGGTTCAACGGCATGCCGCCGCGACCTAATGCACCACCACGACCATGGAAGAACTTCAACTTCACACCGAATTTCTTCGCAGCTTCTGTGATATCTTGAAGTGCCATACGCAGCTCCCAGTTCGCTGTAATCACACCGCCGTCTTTATTACTGTCGGAATAGCCCAGCATAATTTCGTGCAGCTGTGTTTCAGGGTCAAGGCTAGCTCGGTAAGCAGGGATCGCTAACAACGTGCTCATAATACCAGGCGCCGCATGAAGGTCGTCAATCGTTTCAAAAAGAGGAACAGACTGAACCGTACTCGTTACCGTACCGTCGCTCTCTCTGCGGTATAGGCCCGCCTCTTTGGCAAATACAACAACTTCAAGCAGATCACTCGCGCCTTGCGTCATCGAGATCAGGTAACTGTTAATACAGTTGCGTCCGAATTCCTTCTGCGCTTTACCTACGGTACGATAGACATCTAAGCATTCCTTCGTGCCATCCGTATAGTCCAAATACGTTGACGTGATTGGACGAGGATCATTTAGCACATTCGTGAGCAATGAAATCTTCTCATCTTCCGAAAGCTTGCTGTAATCCGGTGTAATCCCCATTTTCGCCAAAATTTCCGTCATCGCATTCTCATGGTCTTTACTGTGCTGTCTGATGTCCAGAGCAGCTAAGTGGAAGCCGAATAGCTCCACCTGACGAATCAGCTTTTTAATATATTTATCAGCGACATAATCTGCGTAATGCGCACGCAAACTAGCCTCCATGATTTGCAAATCTTGAATGAACTCTTCAGGAGTATTGTACTTCTGTGTAGCAGATACATTTGCATTGCCCGTATTATGAACCTTCTCGATCATATAAGTCGTTTTAATCCGGTACGGTTCTTTCTCATTGCGCCAAACATCCTGAACATTCCCCATCGCATCACGATCACTTTGGATCGAGTTGATTAGCGCATCGCTCACATTCACAATGTTCTTACTAAAGCTCATATGCGCTAGCGATTCTTTGAGGATTTCCTCATACTTTTGCAAAGCCAATTGACGGTGCAAACCAAGTGTTTCCCACGTCACATTCGCTCTCACAGATGGATTTCCGTCACGGTCTCCACCGATCCACGAACCGAATTTCAAGAAGGATGGCACATGCCACTTGTCTTCTGGGTAATATTTATTTAAACAACGCTCAAGCTCATGATAAACCTCTGGCAGTACATCGAATAACGTCTCGTCAAAATAATACAGTCCGTTACGCACTTCGTCGATTACCGTCGGTTTACGGTCTCGCAGCTCGTCCGTTTGCCACAAATTAAGCACTTCACCTAACAGCTTCTCACGCAATTGCTCTCGCTCACGGTATGTTAGATTAGGGTTGTCCAGCTTCATCATATCTTCAGAAATGCGCAGGTTAATATCAAGAACTGCACGACGCATAGCTTCAGTTGGATGTGCCGTCATCACGAGCTCCAGAGAGATCGCTTTAAGAATTTCTTGCACCTCGGAATACGGAATATGCGTATTCTTCAGCTCTTGTACGATGCTCTCAATAGAACCTGGTTGTACAGATTCACCAGAAGAGCGCTCATAGTCACGCTTACGACGAATACGATGGTTTTGTTCAGCAATATTAACTAGTTGGAAGTATATAGCGAAAGCTCGTATCACTTGATGGCGAATTTCCGGATCTAGTGAAGATATCGTTTTCTTAAATTCATCATAGATCTCAATGACATAGTGTGCTCTTAACGACTTGCTCATTTCACGAATTCTTTCAACGACATCCAGCAGATCATTTCCGCCCTGATGTACAAGAACTTCGCCTAGTATGTGTCCAAGAAACCGAACATCCCTGCGCAGCAGATTATTCGTACTTTGTTTTTGTAGGACGATCTCACTCTCTACCATTACTCTCCACCCCATCTATTCACTATGATGCATTAATGCTTCTCTCTGCAAAAGCTAGTCGCTATAAAAACTCATTTCAGAATATTTTACCACAATCTGACCGCTACACATAGTATTAAAATAAAAAAACCGTACGTTTTCCGGTGGTAATTAATGTATTGGTAAGATTCTAGGAACCTCTTATCCCTGACTTAATCCTTGGAAAACAGAAAAAACCACCCGAAGGTGGCTATTTCTTTAAGCGGGCGGCGGGAATCGAACCCGCGCGATCAGCTTGGAAGGCTGAAGTTCTACCATTAAACTACGCCCGCGTAGTTTAGAAAAAATGATCGGGACGACACGATTTGAACATGCGACCCCCTGCTCCCAAAGCAGGTGCTCTACCAAGCTGAGCTACGTCCCGATACGTTATAACTTATAATGAAGAATGGCGCGCCCTGAGAGATTCGAACTCCCGACCTTTTGATTCGTAGTCAAATACTCTATCCAGCTGAGCTAAGGGCGCATATTAATTTGGAGCGGAAGACGGGGATCGAACCCGCGACCCTCGCCTTGGCAAGGCGATGCTCTACCGCTGAGCCACTTCCGCAGGGTACCTCAGGTATATGAATATACTTGAGGATTTAATGCGCGTAGAGGGACTTGAACCCCCACGGTCACCCGCTAGATCCTAAGTCTAGTGCGTCTGCCAATTCCGCCATACGCGCACATTGTAAAAAGGCAAATGGTGAGTCATGTAGGATTCGAACCTACGACACCCTGATTAAAAGTCAGGTGCTCTACCAACTGAGCTAATGACTCAAGTTTAAAATGGCTGGGGATCAAGGATTTGAACCTTGGCATGACGGAGTCAAAGTCCGTTGCCTTACCGCTTGGCTAATCCCCAATAATAACATGCCGTCGAGAGGACTTGAACCCCCAACCTACTGATTACAAGTCAGTTGCTCTACCAGTTGAGCTACAACGGCATATGAAGTTAATGGTGGAGGCTGACGGGATCGAACCGCCGACCCTCTGCTTGTAAGGCAGATGCTCTCCCAGCTGAGCTAAGCCTCCATGGGATTTGAAAATGGTGACCCGTAGGGGACTCGAACCCCTGTTACCTCCGTGAAAGGGAGGTGTCTTAACCACTTGACCAACGGGCCTTACTATAAAAATTACTGGAGCTTCCAACCGGAATCGAACCGGTGACCTCATCCTTACCATGGATGCACTCTACCGACTGAGCTATGGAAGCAATGGCTCCCCGAACAGGACTCGAACCTGTGACAACTCGATTAACAGTCGAGTGCTCTACCAACTGAGCTATCAGGGAACAATGCTTGGCAACGTTCTACTCTCCCAGAACCCTGCGGTTCAAGTACCATCGACGCTGGAGGGCTTAACGGTCGTGTTCGAGATGGGAACGCGTGGGTCCCCTCCGCCATCATCACCAAACATTGATGCTTCTGCCAGGAAACATCGAAAAACATTCAGGCTGTCTTGCACCCTGAAAACTAGATACGAAACTCACGTAAAGTTAGATTTCTTAGGAATTTTGGTTAAGCCCTCGACCGATTAGTATTCGTCAGCTGCATACGTTGCCGCACTTCCACCTCGAACCTATCAACCTCGTCGTCTACAAGGGGTCTTACATACTGGGAAATCTCATCTTGAGGGGGGCTTCGCGCTTAGATGCTTTCAGCGC